>JAZLKJ010000070.1:0-62221 GCA_045597565.1 Prevotella sp.
GGGGGGTAAACGGCTTATTATCAATTACTTACAGAATTATATGCCTGCTATAGGTGCTCTTTCGAGTGCTTATAGCAGGCGCATTTTGTTTGCAAATTAATTCTTTTAATCATTAAAAAATAAACTTTTATGAAAACAAAAATGCTAAGAACATTCGTTGCTCTGTTGCTGACTACGTTGGCAACAGTGACTGCGTGGGCGGCTGATAAGCAACCGCCAACAATTAGCAACAAGACGATTACCATCACCAAGACCGAGATGTACTCTATCAGCATCAAGTGGGAGAAGGCTACTGATGACTTTACTCCACAGAATCAATTAAAATACACTATCCAATGCAAGTTGTCGAGTGAAGATGTCTATAAGAATGTTTCTACTTTTACTGATGTGAACAACTGTACGATTCTGAGACTCGAGTATAAAAACACAGCTTACGACATACGCGTATTTGTTGAGGACACGCAGAAGAATAAAGCGTATTATGATGTCATCACAGCAATGACCAAAGCTGATACTGAACCTCCAGTTATTAAAAACAAGAATGTGGGTATTGCAAAAATAACGGAAACGGAAGTGTATTTAAAAACTCCTCGTACTGATTTTGGCAATGTATCTGACAATGACAGCCACTTTCATAGCGGTATTTATCTAGTAAAATACAAGAAAGAAAATGAAGATAGCTATACAATAACAGAAGATGGTATGGATAATCGTATAATGAGTTGGGACTGGGACTACGATTATTTCAAAGTTTCCCCACTTGAGCCTAGAACTAAATACGAGTTCATTCTTATGGTAGGAGATATTTCGCGTAACTGGGCAGAATATAAACCTACAAGTGCAACTACGTTAAGTAAATCCAATCCTCCTGTACTTTCAGATTCTTATGTTAGAGTAAAAAATGTCACAACAAATTCAGCAGAAATATATTGGGCACTTGCAACCGATGACGTGACACCACAGCAAAAATTATTTTACAGTGTATGGGGAGTACCAGGATTATGGAATGATCGTGAATTTGGAGGAATCAAAAGACCTAATGAGGGATATAATCGTAATCAAGCAGTAGCTAAAGGATTAAAACCTAATACTAAGTATACTATTAAAGTATCTGTATATGACGAAGGAGATCATTCCACAATGTATGAGCCAATAACCTTTAAGACTTTGCCTATTTATTACGAAAAAGATCAGACTGCTCCAGAGATTTCAAACAAGAAACTCACGGTGACTAACGCTACAGACAACTCTCTTACGCTCAACTGGACAAAGGCAAAGGATAATCTGTTTGACGATGAGGACTTGTCTTATACGGTTATGTATAGGGAGTCATCAAGTGGTCGCTATTCAAGAGATGGTGCAGAACAAGGAAACGACATAAGTTCAAGTCGTATTACCAGTCTCAAACCAAACACGACATACGAATTCTGTGTTCGTGTAAAGGACCGTGTTGGCAACACTTCTACTTACGACATCCTCACCTACACTACATCTAACGCTCAGGACAAGACAGCGCCAACCATTGCGAACAAGACGGTTACGGCAGCCGATGTGACTTACGGCAGCGTGGCTCTCTCATGGAACAAGGCTACCGACAACGTCACAAAGCAGGAGAATCTGCAATATTCTGTCTATCGTGACGGCGTATTGTGCAAGAAATTAAAGGGCGAGACTTCCTACATCGTGGGCGACCTCAATCCTTCAACAAAATACACATTCGAGGTTCGTGTGGAAGATGAGGCTGGCAACGTGAGCAAGTACAACACTGTTCAGGCAACTACAAAGGCTAAGCCTGTGACCGTTGAGAAATATCCTCTCTTCATTGAAGGCACACAAGTGACTTCGGCTAACGCAAAGGATTTCTGGGGAGATGGCGGTACTATATCGTACGAGCCCACGACCAAGACTCTAAAGCTCAACTGGGCAGAACTGAATTCCCTCATAATCAATGACAACATCACCATCAACCTCGTTGGCTGGACAACTATCTATGGTCTTGTCGATGTAAGAGGAAGTAGCAATGTCACAATCAAGGCTGATGACAACTATGGCGAAAACGCTCAGCTGAAAATACTGGGACAGTTATACTGCACCTGCGACCTCGCTATCAAGAACGAATGTACGGTAGAGATTGATGCAACAGGCAAAATCAACAATCCTGGCTTGATTTTGAACGACCATAAGCTTTCTGTTTATGGGTCAACGCTGAAGGTGAAGGGCGACAGCAAGAATGTAACTGTCTCAGGCATAGGTGAACTCTATATGCAAGACTGCCGAATCACATCTGAACACAAATATGATTCAACAAATCATAAATTCCTGAATGCGGATGGCTCTATTGCAAAGGACGATGTCATCATCAGCACAGAGATCATCAGAGTTCCGGTGCTTGTAAACGATGAAATCGAGGTGGAAGGCGTGACAGAGGACGGTGCTCTGCTCTCATGGGTGGAAGCAACTGACGATAACACTCCGCAGTCAGACCTTGTATATACTCTCTACACAATGAGAAGATACGGCGACACCGACTATTTATTCTATACAGACGGCAGAAACCTCACTTCATGCAAGCTCTACAACCTGAAGCCTAACACAGAATATTACGCAATGGTCCGCGTTGAAGACAAGGATGCCCACCTTACTTTCTATAAGGAGACTTCGTTCACGACTCTCCCTGAGTCAGACAAGACTGCTCCTACTCTCTCAAACAGCACTATCAATGTCACAGATGTGACAGACAACAGCGTATCAATATCTTGGGATAAGGCGAGCGACGACAGCACAGTACAAGACAGTCTGTATTACACAGCCGGATACAGTGAACCACAGGAACAGGGCGGCTCATCAATCAAGAGGTTTGTGTCAAAGTCCACTGTTACTCTTGATGCTGTCGGCTACGGCAACAACATGACAAGTTGCACGATAGACAATCTGGAGCCAGAAACACCATACGACTTCTACGTTGTTGTGTATGACAAGGCAACCAATGGTACTACTTACACCAAGAAAACCGTCGTCACAAAGGCTCTCCCTGACGTGACAGCTCCTTCATTGGGTGAAATAACAATCAGCGTTGACGATTTGACGCGAACCGGCATCTCTCTGTCATGGAACCATGCTTCCGACGACCGCACTCCTCAGGACAAGCTCGCGTACTCCGTAGAATACCTAAAGGCTGGCGAATCTGCATGGATCACTCGCAATGCCGGCAACGCTAACAGCCACACCATCGACGGACTCACCGAAGATACTGACTACGAGGTAAGCATCAAGGTGGCTGACGAGGCTGGCAACGAGACAAGCTACGGCAGATTCACCATAACAACTCTCCCTGACCCAGCGACAGCCGTGAAGAATGCTACGACAAACGCAGAAAGCGACGGCAAGATGTACAGCACATCAGGCATCCGCGTTGACAAGAACTTCCGCGGCATCGTCATCATGAACGGAAAGAAGGTGATGGTTAAGTGAGAGCAATAGCCAAGCTCGCTTGGTAAATTAAACAAACAAGGCATTGAGTACATCAGTTTGTACGCAATGCCTTGCTTTTTTATGGGGGGGCTTGTGGAAGCAATATCTTTAGGTGATTATATAGCAGTTGTCCTTTTGCGTGCCCTAGAAACGTATATTAGAATCTCACGTATGTCTCAAGCCAAAACTGGCTGTAGTTGCTCTTTGTAAGAGTCTTGTCGTTTACATAGTTATACTGAAGCTGGAACATGAGGTTCTTGTGCAACTGGATGTTAGGACAGATGCTGTAGATAGACTTTGCTGTCGCTGATGTTGCATCGTCGCGATAGACATCGTACTTGAAGTATGTCTTGAGCCATGGTGTCATCGGAACGCCAACTGTTGCGTACCAAGCATCTGCACGACCGTTACTAGCATTCGCCTTGAGCGCTCCAGCAACTTTTTCCATAGTCATAGAGCTTGCTACGTCATCAGCTGTATAATAGTCTGAGATCTTATGACCTGTAGAGTGAACATATTCTGCACGCGCTGTCCAACCGGCATTGTCGTACTTTGCTGAAACCATGTAGCGGTTGCGGTCAACAGTGATGCCGTTGTATGTGGCATTGCCTGTCCATCCGAAGAAACCAACAGTAAGACCCTTTACGGGCTGAAGCTGAAGAGTTCCAATAACATCCTTGCGAGAGTTTGCATCAGCAGCATTGATGCCCTGACCGTTGGCAAGCATAAGCTGATAGTGAACGAGACGATGACCGTCCTTCATAGGGAAGAGATCGCCCTGAACCTGAATGCCTTGGTCACGACCACCGTTGCTTGAACTCTCAGAACCGATGTAGTCGCTATGGCCAGTGAGCTTCTTTGTGAGCTGTGAATAGTCGCCATCTCCCACATCCCATGGGTTCATTGGGTTCTCAAAACCGAAAGCACGCTTGTATTGTCCAATCTTCACCTTGAACTCCTTGTACTTTCCCCATTCAATGAAGAAGTCCTTCATGTGGAAAGAGTCATTATTCAACTGAACCTGAACGCGGTAAGTGAAGTCATTGAGAATCTTGCCGTCAACATAAGCACGGACAAGACGTTGAGAGAAACCTGCACCGCTGTTCTTTCCGTCCTGGCTGCTGTACTCATACTTGCCGATGAAGTAACCGCCAAACTTAGGGGCAGAGACGAAGTCGGTAACTGTTCTGCCATACTCTATATCGGCGTCAGTAGCTGTCGTCTCAGGCATAGCCTTCTCTATCGCGTTGTTGAGATGTTCTGTTATGAAGCCAGCCTCAAGTTGCTCGTCGGAAGCAAAGCCCTCAGGATTATTGTTTTCGCCATCAGCCCAAACAGAGACTGTAGCGAGCGCAAGAAGCGCAGAAAGAAATATTTTTTTCATAATTATGTTATTTTCAGGCTGCAAAGGTACAGTTTTTCTTAAATATAATTGCAAGAAAGGGAAAAGAATTGTAATTTTGCAGCAGAAAACGAAAAAATATGTATAGAAAGTTCAAGGAAATAATAGATTCTGCGGTAAAGCACTCCCCTTCCTGTGGAGGGGTTGGGGGAGGTTTATTCCTCGCTCCTATGGAAGATGTAACGGACATAGGCTTCCGTATGCTCTGCAAGCGGTTCGGCGCAGCTATGGTCTATACGGAGTTCGTTAGTGCCGAGGCACTTGTACGCGATGTAAAGTCAACCGTTTCCAAGTTAACTATCAGCGATGAGGAACGTCCTGTGGGCATTCAGATATATGGTCGTGACGTAGATGCCATGGTGGAGGCTGCTAAGATTGTAGAGCAGGCGAAGCCAGATGTCATAGACCTGAACTTCGGCTGTCCGGTGAAGAAGGTGGCGAGCAAAGGTGCTGGTGCCGGCATGCTACAGAATATCCCGAAACTCCTGGAAATAACGAAGAAGGTCGTAGATGCTGTCAATCTGCCTGTTACGGTAAAGACACGCCTTGGTTGGGACCATAATAACATAATAATAGAGGAACTTGCCGAGCAACTTCAAGACTGCGGTATTGCCGGACTTACCATCCATGGTCGCACTCGTTCGCAGATGTACACAGGCGAAGCAGATTGGGAGCCGATAGGCAGAGTGAAGGCTAATCCGCGCATCCATATCCCTATCATCGGCAATGGCGACATTACATCGCGCGAACTGGCGAAGCAAGCCTTTGAGCGTTATGGCGTGGATGCCGTAATGGTGGGCAGGGCTACCTTCGGTTGCCCATGGTTTTTCTCGTCAGAGGAACTAACTACAGACCAGAAGATTGACATTCTAGAGGAACAGCTTCGCATAAACATGGAACGCATAGACGAAAAACGCGGCATTATACACACGCGCCGTCATCTTGCTTCAACGCCTGTATTCAAAGGCATTCCAAACTTCCGCCAGACACGCATAGCAATGCTCCGCGCAGAAACTGCCGACGAACTTATCGGCATCCTTGAGAATTGTAGAGAAATCCTCGCCCTACAGACTTCTAAACCGCAAAGCTCTTGCCCGCCCATTTCCTGCTGTGCCAGCGACGGGTTAGGATAATGCCGCGAGTATTCTCATCGAGGGCGAAGGCGCACCAGATACCGAGAAGCCCGAAACCGAACCAGAATCCGAAGACGTAAGCCACACCAACAGCGATGAGCCATTGGAAGATAATGCCGATGACGACAGGATAGATGGTATCGCCTGTGGCGCGGAGACTGCCACAAGAGAAGATGTTGCGTGTACGCCCCACCTCCAGGGCGATGTTTATGATAAAGATCCATGTACCAAGTCGTAGGATTTCCTCATTGTCGGTAAAAATGCTGAGTATCGGTCTGCCAAGACAAGCAAGTATCACAGCCATTGACACACAGCAGGCGAGTTCCATACGCAGCATATAGTTTCCAAGGATATAGGCGGCGCGATTTCGCCCTTCGCCCACGAAATGGCCAATCAGTATGCTGCCACCCTGAGTGAAGCTGGCAGAGAAGAGTACACAGTAGGCAAGGATATTCCAACAATAGGCTCGCGTGGCAAGGGCAGCGTCGCCGAGTTTGTTTATCATATAGATGCCCACAACCTGTGAGAGACAGTAGCTCAATTCCTCGCTCATGGCAGGAATACCGACGAAGAGTAGATTCTTTAGTTCTCGCGTAGGGAAAGGTTTGAAATATTCAAGAGGGAATTTGTGTATGTGCTTTCTCGTATGGAAGATGGCGAGCAATATCATTGCCACGCAACGGCTAAAAGAGGTTGATATAGCAGCACCTTCAACGCCGAGAGCCGGAAAACCGAACTTTCCGAAGATAAGAACATAGTTGCCGATAAAGTTGAGGATATTGCTGACAAGCGTCACTATCATCGGATAGACCGTCTTGTCGGCACTACGCAGAGAGGCGGAGAGAGCAAAGGAAACTGCTTGAGTGAAAGAGAACAGACCGGTTATCTTCATATAGACCAGTCCGTCGGGCATAAGAGCATCGCTCAAGCCCATCAGTCGCAGTATGCTTTCTGCTTGAAACCATAGTATTGCACTGACAGTCAGACCAATAAAAACGTTCAGGAGAATGGCAATGCCTACCACCTGAACAAGTCGTTTCTGTAGTTTTGCTCCGATATACTGGGCGCAGAGAATGGCTGCACCCATGGAAATAAACTGATAAACCAGAAATATGAGTGAAAAAAGCTGATTGTCCACACCAACCGCCGCAACGGCATTGTCGCTATGCTGGCTGAGCATCATGATATCGACCGTGCCGAGCATCATCACGAGCGCGATATCAACAAATATTGGGAGAGTGAGTTTTGCGAGTTTCTGCTTTGTCTCGCTCTGTATCCTGAGTTTCATCTTGATGTTAAAGCTAAGCTTTATTGTATTGTGCAATAAGGGTTATTCTTCTATTCTTTTTCTTTATCCTCGTGGCTTGTTATGGTCAACTTCACGGATGCCACGCGGCGCTCTTCTATTTTCATAACTTCGAAGCGGTAGCGCTTGTAGCTGAACACCTCGTGCGGCTTCGGGAAGTCGCCTTTTATCTCAAGGAGAAGTCCAGCGAGAGTGTCTGCCTCACCCTGTATTTCCTCAAATTCCTCGTCGTCTATCTCAAGCACCTTCTGCATATCGGTAAGAAGAATCTTACCTTCAAAAAGGTAGGTATTCTTGTTCAGACGCGTATATTGCTTGGTCTCCTCGTCGTATTCGTCGTTTATCTCACCCACGATTTCCTCAAGGATGTCTTCCATTGTTACGAGACCCGAAGTGCCGCCGAACTCATCAACGACGATAGCAATATGCACCTTGTTCTCTTGAAACTCCTGAAGGAGTGCGTCTATCTTCTTCGTTTCGGGCACAAAATAAGGTGGACGAATAAGCGACTGCCAGCGGAAACCGTCTGGTTTTCCGAGATGTGGCAGCAAGTCCTTGATGTACAGAATACCGCGGATGTTGTCACCATTGTCCTGATAAACAGGTATGCGGCTGTAATTGTTTTCTACAATGCAAGAGATTACATCGCCGAAGTTAGCCTTTATGTTGATGTCAACGATGTCTTTTCTTGATGTCATGATCTCCTTGGCTGTCTCATCGCCAAAGCGGATGATGCCCTCCAGGATTTTCTTCTCATCAGCAATGGCCTTCTTATCAGTCAGTTCCAGAGCCTGTTCAAGTTCATCCACACTCATCACGTGGTTGTCTTCCGTAACAATCTTCTCTGCCACGATACTTGACTTCAGCAGCAGGTTCTCCAGCGGCCAGAACAGTGTACGGAAGAAGGATATGCCCTTTGCAGCCATCCGACAGAAGCTGAGCGTTGACTGACGAGCAAAAATCTTCGGGAGTATCTCTCCGAACAGAAGAAGGATGAAGGTAAGAAGGACGGTAAGCACAATGAACTCAAGCACAACATTGTCGCCAAAATCTATCAGTTGCGCAAAGACATAGTTGCACAACATGATTATCGTAACGTTCACAAAGTTGTTGGTAATGAGTATTGTAGCAAGCGTGCGCTCACTATCCTCCCTCAGTTTGTTGATGAGTATGTCCGTCGCAGTCTTCTCGTCCTCTAGCTTGTCAATATCCTTCGGCGAAAGACTGAAGAAGGCTATCTCACTGCCGCTGGCAAAGCCGGAGAGCAGCAGAAGGAAGGCTATGAGAATAATAGTTATGACAACACCTGTCGTTGGAGCGAAAAAAGTTACGCCACTGAAGGTGTTGCTGATTATTGTTGATATACTCGATATATAGTCGTCCATTTATTAATTGTAAATTAAAAATCAAAAATGAAAAATGAAAGATGAAAAGTGAATATTAAATTGCGTAGGGATCTAAAGCGAAGCATTTTCACTTTTCAGTTTTCGTTTTTCACTTTTTTCGGAGTAAGCATCTCCATGCTGTCAGCCTGTATCTCGGTTACGTCCTTGCGTTGACCAGACTGATCGACATAGCTACGGTAGCGCAGACGCCCCTCTATATACAGTTTGTCGCCAGTATGCACATACTCTTCGACGGTCTTCGCAAGCTTGCGGTAAAGGATAACGGTGTGCCAGTCAGTATGATCTGGCACTTCCGTTCCGTTTGCCAGGGTATATCCACGCTCCGTCGTAGCAAGCGATATCCGGGCAACAGCCTGGTCATGGTCGAAATAGCGCACCTCCGGTTCGCGTCCGACATTACCTATAAGCATTACCTTGTTCATAGTGTCACAACGTTTTCCTAATCTCTGATTTACACTTCTGGATGGTCTCCGAGGAAGCGATACTGGAAGTTCTTTCCCTTTACCGACGGAAACTGGCTGCGCGAGTCAACTCGCTGCTGCAAGTGATCAACGATGCGATTGTAACAGTCTGCAGCTGACATAGCCTTACACTGTGCGATGAAGCGTGTATCAATATATACGCATTTGCCAGTATTAGGGTTAACGATAACACGCTTAAAGTCAACGAGTCCCTCATACCATCCGAATCGCTCCTCATTGATCTGCTGCATGATTTCGTTCTGCTGTTGCTTTGCCACAGAGACGAATTCCTCGCCGCCGTCCTGTCCCTTCTTGTGGTTCTTAAATTCCTCCATCGTGCGGGCGGTAGTCTTTATCATGATAAAGTACACCTTTGAGCGCACTTTGTAACGCTTAGGGAACAGCACATTACTGCTCATATACTCACGTATATCCTGCTCAATACGTGGATTCATTCCTATCTCGTCAATGGAGTACAAGAAGTCAAATGCCTGATCAAAGGAAGTCGTGAGTGTTTCGTAGTCGAAATATCTAATGTATAAATTCATTTTTGTGTTTTACTTTGTGCCTTCTGCACAGAAAAATGCTTGGTAAGAAGCGTAATGTAATTTGGTAAGAAGTGTAATAAAACAAAAAATTCTCAGCGCTTCACTTAAATAATCGTGAAAGTCACTCAGAATTCTGACAATTTTAACCTTAAAACCTTTCTTTACTAATGTAGAGCGGAAAACGGGACTCGGACCCGCGACCCCAACCTTGGCAAGGTTGTGCTCTACCAACTGAGCTATTTCCGCAAAGATTATGTAGTGAAGAGGAGGAGACTCGAACTCCCACGTCACAATTGACACTACCCCCTCAAAGTAGCGCGTCTACCAATTCCGCCACCTCTCCAATACAATAAATTTGTGCCCAGAACAGGACTCGAACCTGCACATCTTGCGATACACGCACCTGAAACGTGCGCGTCTACCAATTCCGCCACCTGGGCAAATTTTTCAAGAACGCAAGTTCTTTAGTCTTATGTAAAGAGCGGAAAACGGGACTCGGACCCGCGACCCCAACCTTGGCAAGGTTGTGCTCTACCAACTGAGCTATTTCCGCATCTTTTTAATGCTTTAGTAAGCAGCATTCCTCTGAATGCGGGTGCAAAGGTATGACTATTTTGCGAACTGACAAAACATTTTAAGGGAAAAGTTTCTTAAAACTATATTTGTTTGACAATCATCAAGCACAAGCCAAAAGACAACCATCTTTATTTCCTTATATTATAATAATGTATTATCTTTGCAGACGCAAAAACTAAAAACTTTAAAACTAACGAATACCATGTATTTTAATGAAGAACGCGAGTGTATGTCTCGCGAAGACCTCAAGAAACTCCAAAGTGAACAACTCGTAAAGATCGTAAAGCATACTTACGACAATGTGCCTTTCTATCGTAAGCGCATGGACAAGGCTGGTGTAAAGCCAGAAGACATCAAGTCTATCGACGACATCGTGAAGCTTCCTTTCACTACAAAGCAAGACCTTCGCGACAATTATCCTGACGGACTTTTCGCCGTACCTCGTAAGGACATCGTTCGTCTTCACGCTTCGTCTGGCACTACAGGCAAGCCTATCGTAGCAGGTTATACAAAGCACGATGTCGATAATTGGGCAGAAGGTGTTGCTCGCTGTATGGTTGCCTGGGGTGCTACTCAGGAAGACACCATTCAGGTAAGCTACGGCTACGGCCTCTTCACTGGCGGCCTCGGTGCCCATGACGGTGCTTCTCTCCTTGGAGCTACAGTTCTTCCAACAAGTGCCGGCAACACAGCAAAGCAGATTATGCTTATGCAGGATATTCAGACAACAGGTCTCTGCTGCACTCCTTCTTACGCACTCTTCCTTGCTGAGGAAATAGAGAAACTCGGCGTTCGTAACAATATCAAGTTGAAGTTCGGCGGTTTCGGCGCAGAACCTTGGACTGAGAATATGCGCAAGGAGCTTGAAGAAAAGCTCGGCATAAAGGCTTACGACCTCTATGGACTTACAGAGATCTCTGGTCCTGGCGTGGGCGGCGAATGCGAATATCAGGACGGTACACACCTTTGGGAAGATCTGTTCTATCCAGAGATTATCGATCCAGCTACAGGCGAGCAGCTCCCTGAAGGCACAGAAGGCGAACTCGTGTTCACTACTCTCGATAAGTGGGGTATGCCGATGATTCGCTATCGTACTCGCGACCTCACCCATCTCAACTACGAGAAGTGTCGTTGCGGTCGTACGGCAGTTCGTATGGGCAGAATACTTGGTCGTACTGACGATATGCTCATCATTCGCGGCGTCAACGTCTTCCCTTCACAGGTGGAGAGCGTGCTGCTTGAGTTCCCAGAATTCCAGGCGCAGTATTTCATCACTGTTGACCGCGTGAATAATGTTGACACCTTCGACATCGATGTTGAGCTCCGTCCAGAGTTCTATTCTGACGAGGCAGTCACAATGGACGGTTATGCAAAGAAGCTCCGCGACCGTCTTCTCAGCGTCATCGGCATCAAGCCTGCCATCCACATCGTTGAGCCTAACAGTATCGAGCGCTCTCAGGGCAAGGCTAAGCATGTAAATGACAAGCGTAAGCTGAAGTAGAGTTACACAAACCCACCTAATAGCCTATGAAAAGACTATCATTGATCATGATGTTTGCTATCCTCTCAATAGCAAGCACATTTGCCCAGCAAGCTCTTTTCGGCAATAAACCTCTTGTTTCTCCAGAGATCAATGCCGACAAGACCGTTACTTTCCGCCTCTATGCTCCAAAAGCTGTTACCGTTCAGGTTACGGGCGACTTTCTGCCAAAAAGTAAGGTTCAGACACCTTTCGGCGTGCAGGAGTCAGACGGCGTTGCAGACATGAAGGAAGAAAACGGTGTTTGGACCTACACTACGCCAAACACCCTTGCACCAGAGCTTTACAGCTATAAGTTCAAGGTTAATGGAATGGAATTCCTTGACCCTTCAAATGTCTATCGCACACGAGACATCACTTCATTCGTCAACATCTTCATCATCACTAACGAGAAAGGCGACTGCGGTGATCTCTATTCTGTGAACAATGTTCCTCATGGAAATGTCAACCGCGTATGGTACGACTCTCCAACGCTTGGCACAAAGCGCCGCATGACAATCTATACTCCTCCTACATACGAGGCTGGCGGCAAATATCCTGTGCTCTACCTTCTCCATGGTGCCGGTGGTGACGAAGAGGCATGGCCTGCACTTGGTCGTCAGGCTCAGATTCTTGACAATCTCATAGCAGAAGGCAAGGCTAAGCCAATGATTGTTGTCATGACAAACGGCAATGCAAACTGCGATGCTGCTCCTGGCGAATGGCACAAGGGTTTCTATACTCCTTCTTTCATGGGACATAACGAAGGTGCTCAGCCAAAGGCTACTACAGAGGAGGCTTACAAGGACGTTATGAAATATGTGGAGAACCACTACCGCGTGCTCAAGGGCCAGAACAATACTGCTATTTGCGGTCTCTCTATGGGTGGCTATCACACGTACGCTATCTCAAAGCTCAACCCTGGCAAGTTCGGCTATATCGGTCTCTTCTCTGCCGCAATACAGATGGGACAGAGCAACCACGGCAACGACATTAACTCAGCTATCAAGGCTGACGACAAGACTGCCGCACAGCTCAAAGCGCTTTTCGCTGCAAAGCCAAAGCTCTACTGGATTGCTATCGGCAAGACAGACTTCCTCTATGACCAGAACAAGACTTACCGTCAGTATCTCACAGAGAATGGTTATCCTTTCGAGTATTTTGAGACTGGCGAAGGTCATATCTGGAAGAACTGGCGTATCTATCTCTCTAAGTTCGCCACAATGGTGTTCAAGTAGAACAGCGGGATAATTCACGTATTGATGTTTATTATCTTGCCCTACTCATTTCGCTGCAATAGCACATGCTCCTTACCTTCTCTTCGCTCATCTGCTGATACTCTTCGAGAGTTTCGGCGATGACCAGTTCTGTGAGTGGCGTAGTGGCGAAGACACGTCCTTCTGGGTCTAGGAAGATGGCATGTTTGTTGATCTCTGCATTGGTGTTGTCCTTCAGCAGTTTCCAGTACGGATAGTTGTAGCCTTTGATGAATCTTCCTTCCACTGGCGCAACGACCACTTCCCAGTCAAGATAGTAGTGCTGCTGGGTTATCCAGCAGCTCTCGTATTCCTTTGGCACGATGATTGTTCCGAGAGGCTTTTTTGGTTCGATGCCTTCCTCCTCGCCGACACGGATGTAATACTCGTCGAAGTCATGCGCTGTACTGAACACAAGAAAGAACTCTCGCTCAGTCTCGCCACGGTAGAAGAACTTACTCGACATGATGTCGTATTGGTTCATGAATTCCACGTGCTCCATATCAACATCTTCCAGAGTGAATATGTTTCTCTTGCAATAGGCAGATTCTCCGCATAGGAATCCGATGCGACAAGCGTCGGTAATCGTTGCAGGCACCGCAGGGCGAGGTATGGCGTTCTTCCCAGACATCTTCAGCAACAGCAGGTAAGAGTCTTTGGTTATCTGGTATGTCATGAACACATCGGACGCTCCGATGTGCGGAAGGTCAGAGATGGCATAGACAACAGCCCTGCCATTGTTGAACAGGAATCGTCCTACATTGACGCCGTAAGCGAGAACACCGTCGGTAATCATGTCCGAAGGATTCTTCTCTTCCCTCGTCACGGTGTTTGTCATCTTCGTAACGAGAGCCTTTTTTGCAGTGTCTTGCTCTTGTGCTTTCGGCTTTTCGTTCGTAGTCGTTCCGAGAGACTCTCTGCGGCGTATGACGAATTCCTCCTTACGCCGCTCATAATTTCGCTCCCAGTTATCGCTCCGCTTCTCACCGCGTTGCAAAGCGAGCGTTTCCAAATAGTCGAAGGTGAGCGATTCACGACCGTCATCGATGGCGCAAGCGAGAACGTCGCTCAGCAGTTCGCGATTTATCATACTGCCCGTAGCACTCTTGAACTCCTTGGCGCGTATTATCATCTTCTCTATCTGCTCAGAATAGAAACCGTTGCGCACCGTTTGGAGAATCTCGTCGTTCTGACAGATATAGATGTCTGGTTCCCGAGGGTTTGAGCTTATCACAAACTCCTTCCCTCTGTAAGTGAGAACAATCTTGCCACCTTTGATTCTTAAGTCTAAGCCTATTTCGTACATGTTGTTTTTTGTAGTTTAATTGTTCGTTTATTCTCGTTGTTACTTGTTTTTTATTTTTAAACGTGAATTGCCGTAAATTGAACGTGAATTAACGTAAATATTATTCGCTAAACTTACATACTAATCTCAACATGCTTGATGCGCTGACGTCGCCATGTATAGATACAATGGACATGACCGTCGCTTGTCTGGATGATTGACGGATAAGAATACTGACTGATAGGGGAATCCTCAAGAGTGAGCCAATGCTCCCAGTTCTTGCCGTCCTTTGAACGCTGTAGAGAGAGCGGAGTGCGAAGTCCCTTGCCGCTCTTTATGCCCTGAGGAACAGGCGCGTCATTGCAGATCATGACGTGACGATAACCGCCGTCGAAAGGTTTTGACAATGTTACAGCATCCAGACCGGAGTTGTTATTAGGCACATTGAGGAGTTCCAACTGGCTCCACGTCTCGCCATTGTCAGAGCTGTATGTTATGGCAACATGCTCAGAGCGAGTACGGGCAACAGCAGCCAGTCTGCCGTCCTCAAGATGGAGGATTGCCGGCTGAATGGCGTTTATCTTCTTGCCAGCCTCTGCAGCAGGAGCCGGTGTAAGCGGAGCATCCACGTCCTGAGTGCGTCGCCATGTCTTACCACCATCGTCAGAGATTTCAAAGTACAATCTCCAGCCGTTTAGTTCAAGGGATGTCGGGGCGATGAGGCGGCCAACCCCTCCCGACCTCCCCACTGGGGAGGAAAGTTCAAAGATCTTATTCTTCACAGGACCGAGAATTCGAAGATCTTCTATGCCCTGAAGTTCACTGGCATTAGCGAACTTGCCGAGCTTCTCACGCTTGCTCCATGTCTTGCCGCCATCCTTTGAACGAACAATCCAGCCTTCCCAGTCGCGTGGATTTATGCCGAGTTTGAAGTAGATTTCAAGTTGCTTGTTAGCCTTATTGTAGAAAACAACAGGATTCCAAGCTGCCTTACGAGAGTCGCGGAGAGTGATCTCGCCGTTTTCCTTCTCCTTGAGAATCTCCTCGCGAGTAAGCCCCATCTCTTCAAAAGGCATCTTACCATGAGCTGCGAGAATAGGCTTCGACCATTCCTTTGCGCCCTTTGACTTACGGCTTACCCAGATGCAGCAGTCAGGATTGCGCTCCTTCGTACCACCGAAGTAAGTTGCCACGAGGTCGCCATTAGGAAGTTCCGTCATAGTGGCAGAGTGACATTCAGGGAACGAAGCGTTTTCGTAGAGGAAGGCCCCCTCTAACTCCCCTGAAAGGGAAGAACCCAAAGCGGACGAGATTTGTAGGGAACTTTCTCCCCTCCTTGTGGAAGGGGCGGGGGAGGTCAAGTCGTATGTTCCACTGCCGAGTTCCTTTGTCGAGCCATTTGGAAGATCAACGAGAGCCTTTGTGTTTGCAGGAATCTCTACATGCCAAAAGAGCTTTCCAGCCTTCTTCTCCCAACGACTCACAATCTTTCCGTAGATGCTGTTGTAAGAGACATTGATGTGGTTTATTTCATCCACATTGTAATCAGGAGAGAGTTTGAAGCGCTTGTAGCCGACGGATTCGTTTGAAGGGTTGTTCAAAGGGGTCAAAGGGTTCAAGTGGTTCAAAGGCTGAATGCCACCGACTTTCTGGAACGCCCATGTAACGAGGTCGCCTAGGAGCATGACGTGGTTTCCGCTGTTCATAGCCGGATTAGCTGTGTCACCGTTCCAGAGTTCCCAAGTAGTCGTAGCACCTTGTTCCGCCATATATCCCCATGAAGGGTAACTCTTCTGCGTAGCGAGAAGCCAGGCAACATCGCCGCGCCCCATGTCGGATAGCGCGCGCATTATCCAGCTGCCACCGATAACACCAGTGGAAACATGACCGCCATTCTTCACGATGATGTTCTCAATGATGTTCTTCTTTACCTGAAGTTCAACATCCTTATCTTCAATCATGCCGAAAGCAAGCGGCAAGAGATTGGCTGTCGCCGTATTATTACCATAGAAAGTAGAGTCAGGATAGAGCCAATGATTGCCGTCAGTAAGGTTAGTGCCCTTGTTTACGGTAAGGAACTTCTTGTTGAAAGCCGCCTTGGTCTCCTTGCCCCACTGTTCGAACTGCTCCACGTCGGCACTAATTCCCTGAAGCTCTGCGAAGCGCTTCATCCAGTTGCACATGCGATAGAAATAAGCCGTAGAGATGAGCGTGCCGTCCGTCTGACGTGCAGGATCCTCGCTATGGATAAGTTCGGGCTTCTCTGGCGGCATACACCAGTCGCCATACTTGTCCTTCGTAATCAACCCGCCCTTGCCATATTGGTAGCGCATGTGCTCAAGCCACTTCTTGACCGCTGGATAGAACTTGCGCACCGGCTTGTCGTCGCCATACTGATCGTAGAGCATTTCAAGTGCCATTGGCAGTGCGGCAGGCCATGTGACATCGTCGTTGTAGTAGTTCCAGAAGGCTGGGGCGACTCCCGGGATGCAGCCGTCCTCACGCTGTGCCTCAACGATGTCACGCGACCATTTAGCGTAAAGCGTGTTGACATCGAAGAAATAAGACTCGCCGAGACAACCAGCAGTGCGGTCGCCAAGCCAAGGCTGACGCTCGTCGCGCTGCGGACAGTCTATCGGCATGCCTTTATAGTTGGTAAGAATGCCCCAAAGAGCATTGTGCATAACCTTTGTGAGAATAGTGTCTGAGCACTCAAAGGTGCCGGTCTGCTGGATATTGTCGCTAACCTGACAAGCCCAGATATCGTCTTTCGTAAGTGATTTCAGACCGCTTACCTCCACGTATCTGCCGCCATGATAAGAGAACACAGGATGCCACTCCCTGCCATTTTCATCACCGCGTGCGATGTAATGGTCTGTAGATTGCGCATGACGAAGGTTTGCCGTCCATAGATTGCCTGTAGAGTCAAGTTTCTCAGCGTAACGGATGCTGATAGTATCGCCATTTGCCGCACCGTTTATGCGAAGATGAGTCCAACCGGACATGTTCTGCCCAAAATCCACAATGAACTTCTCGTCAACCTTGTTGATTGTCTTTGCAGGAAGTTTCTGTAGCTCGCGCATAGCCGGAGTCATCATGCCACGGAGAGTGCCATGAGGAATTGCCGTGCGCTCAGGATGTGTCCATTTGCTGTCGTCGTATCCAGGCATTGTCCAGTCTGCAAATTCTTTGCGAGCATCGTAAATCTCGCCGTCGTACTCGTTGTTTGAGCGTATAGGGCCATCGCAGTTCAGACGCCACTTCTCGTCGGTAGAAACGGTTGTTTTCTTACCGTTCTCGTATTCTATTATAAGGTTCGCACGAAGGGTTGGATAGCCGAAGTTTGCTATCTTGTAGGCTTTCTTCTTCTGCTGCATCGTGTAATAACGACCGTTGCCGAGAACCACACCAATGGCATTCTCTTCTTTGAGCATGGAAGTAACGTCGTAAGCATTGTAGAGAACGGTCTTGTTATAGTCGGTAGGAGCAGGCGTAAGAACATCTTCGCTCACCTTCTTACCATTAATGAAAGCCTCGTACATGCCGAGTCCGCAGATATAGAGCGTAGCACGCTTCACCGCACCGTCTGCCTTGAACTCCTGACGGAAATAGCGAGAAGAGAGACGACTATGAACATCCTCGACATCCCATTCGTTAGCTTGGTCAAGTCCTATCCATCGGCCACTCCAATCGGCTTCGTTCAGCAGAGCAACGTTCCATTCGTTGACATCCGACCATGCGCTCTCGCCCTTGGTAGTGCTGACCTTCACGCGCCAGTAGCAACGGGTATTGCTACGCAGTTCCTTTCCTTGATACTCAACCCACTGCGACTGATCGCCGTTAATGTTTTTTGTCCACAGGTCGCCGTCAAGCGCTTCTGCCTTTTCTCTAGAGGAAGAAACGATTATCTGTGCCGAAGTCTGCATGACATCCTGTAGCGAAGGAGCAGAAATCTGCCAACCTAGACGTGGCGTCGGAGTATCTAGAGATAGCGGATTATGCAGACGTTCAGTGGTAAGATTGAGCACGGCAATAGGCTCTGCCTTAACCTTCTTCGGCTTAGCAGAGAGAGAAAGGGTTGCAGAAAAGAGCAACAGGGTTATAAAAAAGAAATATCTTCGCATAATGTTATAGGACCTATTAGTTGATTCCAAACTCCATCTGCTGCTTGTTTACTTCATCCAACAGTTTCTGTCGTTCTGCCTCTGACATCTTCTCTGCTTTAACGGCACTTGCTGCAGAAGAGGCGCGCTTCTTTGGCGATGAAGTTTCCTTATAAACAGACTTGAGGGCAGGAGCGACGCTTTCTATGGTTATTGTATCTGGCGTGAGAGCGTATGTAGCACCGTCCTTCCAAGACTTTGCCACGACTGTAATCTTGCCAGGAGTATTCGTTGCCTGGAGAAGGATAGGAGCGCTACCCCACTCTACCTTACGCGGATTGGCACCGATATTGTCGTATTCGCCGATGATACGCCCTTCGCCCGAAACCTCAAACTGAACTTCGTCCATGGCAAGTCGGCGGACATTTCCGCTGTCGTCAGTTACCTCTGCCACTACAACAACGAAGTCTGAACCGTCTGCCTCAAGCTGTTTGCCCATGTCGTCAACATAGAGGCGGAGCTTTGTAGAACGTCGTGAAGGCATCTTCTTATGCGAACAGACCACCTTTCCGTCCTTTATGCCTTCAGCAAGAAGGGAGACACGCTGCCAGTTCTTCTGATAATAGCTGTAGTCGCGCGCTTTCCAGAAATGCCAGAAGTCATGGAACACGAACAAGCCTTTCTTGTTCTCATAAGTTTGGGTAAAGGCTACGCTGTGTCCCTTGCTCTCGCCCTGAGCGATGGTTGCCACCTTGTCGCCTTCGAACATGGTGAGTCGAACGGAGTCGCAGTTTGAGAATACAACGACATCATCATCGGAGAACGGTGACATCTCGTTTGCGATGAATACATTAGGGGCCTGCGTGTCGTCCATTGCAGCAAACATAGGCTGCGCATATTTCTTCTGACGGAAAGCATCGTAGATTCCGCCGTAATAGGTGTCTGGATGATACCCGCGCTGATGGTCGAACGGATGCCACTGAGCACCGCCGATGAACTGCGTACGAGCAATAGAGCCTGGCACTGGCGTTAGCATCTCATTATAAGTATCGTTCAGAGAGATTGCCGTAGTGAGCATAGGCTTCTCGCCCCATGCACGAGCAGCGCGGTTAAGGTTGTTATGAGCATACCAGTCGTCAACCATCTCGCCAAACTCACGAGTGAAGATGCACTTATCCGTCGGCACATCTTCCTTGCCGAGGTCTGTTGTCCAACCGTAGAGTACATCGTAGTTTTCCTTCACACCGGCAGAGTGCATATCGGCAGCTGCCACAGGGCGGTAAGGATAAGGATATTCGTCCTTTGTTATCTGGAGTGCTTCAAGGGAGAAGTTCTCTGGATAACGTGTTTCGTTGAGAATCGGCTCCCACATAAGCACGCAAGGATGGTTGCGGTCGCGGCGAATAATGTCGCGGGTGTTCTGGTGAACGCGCTCTGCAAACTGCGGGTCTTTGTTCCAATACTGCCAACCTGGAGTAGCCACGATAATGAAGATACCAAACTCATCGCAAGCATCCATGAACGAAGGGTCCTGCGGATAATGTGCCACTCGGATAACATTCATGCCCGACTCCTTCAATCGCTTCACGTCGCGCCACTGCTGTGAATTAGGCATTGCGTTGCCGACGTATGCAAAGTCCTGATGTCTGTTGCCGCCGACAAGCTGTCGATATGGCTTGCCGTTAAGCCAGAAGCCTTCCTGTCCCTTGAACTCAAACGAGCGAACACCTGTGCGGACAATTCCGCCATCAACAGCCTTGCCGTTCTGGAGGACTGTTATTTCTATGGTGTAGAGGTATGGATCTTCCGGAGACCAGAGGTGTGGAGTTGCCAGTTTTGCAGAAAGATGGGCAGTGCCAAGGCAGATACCATCTGACTGAGGACTAACAGTTGCCTTCTGCTTAAGAGTCTTGACTATCTTGTCAGAAGCGTCTTTAAGCTTGACTTGAACGGTAAAAGTTTGCTTTTGCGGAAGTTTGTATGATGAGGGCAGCACATCTCCGAGGTTGCCTATCTCCACATCGATAAAGATTTCTGCAGAACGTTCGCTGATATTGGCATAATGCACGAAGACACCGCCACCGGCAGTCTGGTTTCGCTCAACAGCATCGGTGATGGCAATAGAATTCTTGGCTATGAGCCATACGTCGCGATAGATGCCGCCATGATAACAGAAGTCAAGCTGCGACTGTTTCTTTCCTGGAGGGTATGTCTTATCGTCGCTATTATCTGCCATAACAGCCACAAGAACTTCCTCGCCTGGCTTCACGCCACAGGCTGTAAGGTCGATATTTATAGGCAGATAACCGCCAAGATGCTCCTTTACAAGCTGTCCGTTGACGTATATTTTCTGCTTACCCATGATTGCCTCGAAATGCAGGATAGCATTCTTGCCAGCGGTCTCCGTAGGCAATACAAAATGCTTTCTGTACCAGATGACCCCCTGATAGTTTCTGCCACCACTGCCTTCTACGGGAGTAAGCAGCGGCGAATGAGGTGTGCAGACAACTTCCCACGCTTTATCATCAAAGGCTACGCCCTCCGCTCCCTCAGCATCGCCGAGGTGGAATCGCCAGCCTTGATTGAAGTTATAGACCAATCTGCCTGAGTTTGCCAATGGAAAGAATCCTGCTACGGAATATTCTGAGGCAGACAGACAAAGAGTAGATAGAATAAGGGTTAGTAATGAAACGAGTTTTCTCATGGGAGAGGATATAAGGGACTTCCCTATAGCGTATTATACATTATAGAATATGTGCCGTATGAGTAAGCCTGAAGCGTAACAAACTCCTTTGTGCCGTTACGGAAATCAGTCTGCACAGAGATGCCTGTATTAAAGTCCTTTGATGGCACCCAGCCAGCAGCCTTCAGGTCAACCTTCAGTTTCTCGTAGCACTCCTTGCTTGTGAAAGTCCATGTGAAGGAAGTGACGCCACGCTCCTTGAGGAGAGTGAAGTCGATGCCTGCCCACTGCTCATCTGGATAGAACACCCAGTTGCCATTGTGCTCCACAGTACCCTTCTTCCAAATCTCGTTGAACACACCGTCAGAAGTGCCAGCACCTGCCGACTGCAAGCATTCGTAACCCCAAACGATGAGCAAGTTACGAACATCGTCAACAGTCTTCTTGCTGATAAGGTTCTGCAGAGAAGGGAAGTTTGTTGAGAAGCTACAGCAAACCTTAGCAGAATCACACTTGATGGAATCACTCTGGGCAAAAACGGTCTGCATAAGTACAGCCATTATCATTGTCAAAAAAAGCTTTTTCATAATAATATATAATTTAGTTTGTGATTTATTTAATAATGGTTTCAATAACACAAGAATGAAGTTTCTGTTTTTTGTCATAATTAATACCTACCAGTAAGATCTTGCCTGTATATTCCTCCACTTTACCAACATACTTCTTACGTTTTATCTGCGAGATTGCAGCATCCACATCTTTCTGGTATTTGAGTTCCAGGATAATAGCAGGTTTGTCAACATTCTTACGAGGCAAAAGAACAAGATCTGCATAGCCCTTACCTGTTGCCAGTTCACGATGAACAACATAATAGTTCTGAGCATAGATGTATGCAATAGTCAGAACACAAGCAAGCGAATTCTCATTGTTATAGGAAAGAATACTCGTGTTTTCATCGTGCGCCTTATCAATGGCAGTTGCCACAGCTTCCTCATCACCAGCGAGGGTATCCTTCAGGAGTTTCTTGGAGTTGCTTATTGCTTTAGCAATCTTCCATCCGTTGCTCATTATGGCATTCTCCATCTCCATACGAACCTCTTTGTTAGGAATGTAACATTCTCCTTCAGAAGGGTCGTATGCAAGGTAACCGAGGTGAATCAGTACAGTGAGAACATCATCTCTGCTCCTTACATCATGCATATCGTTGGAGAACATGGTTGGCTCCACAGAACATCTGCCACCCGAAAGCATGTAGAGAATATCATCCTTCAAGCCTTCGAAATTCATTTCCAGATAAGTGGCAACTTTGTCAAACGCTCCTGTTGATGCCCAGAAACTTTTACATTCATCCCTACGTAACGATGACATTACCGAGTTAGGATTAAACATTGATTTCGCCCGTCCTATGATATATCCGTCATACCATTGTGCCATTTCACTGTAGTCACGATTGTATGCTTTGCAAAGCTTAACAACTTCGTCTTTTGTAAAGCCGAGAAGAGCAGCCATCGCTCCTGGGCTAACCATGGAATACTCTTCAAAGTTGTTCAATGCCGATTCGGTATTGTACTTTTTTATTGGTAGAATGCCAGTCATATATACACCAGCAAAAACTCTCAATGTATTACTGCCTTTGAACATTCGGCGAAGCCAATTGATGTAAGTATCCATAGCCAGGCTGTTCGACTCAAACTCGCGGCAGATTGCGTCCCATTCATCGATAACCATAATGAAAGAATCGCCTGTAGCCTGATTGATATTAATTAGCATTTCCATGAAATCATCGCTGAAATCATCTGAAATAATTCCTGGATATGCTTTCTTCACATCAGCCTTTAAAGCCTCTTGCATCTTGTCAATGATGCTTGGATCATCTTTGTACTGGGTAGTAAAGTCCGTAATATCCAATTTAATTACAGGAAACTTGTTAAAATACTTTTCAAAAGAAGGATCCTTAGAGATTTCCAAATTCTCAAAAAGAGCACGAGAATCGCAAGAACGGTCATAGTAGGCACACAGCATATTAGCCGCCATGGATTTACCAAAGCGACGAGAACGAGTCACACAGCTACGTCGTTGTTCTGTAAATAATGTACTATTTATAACCGATATAAGCTCCGACTTATCAACATAGGTTGAGTTCAGAGCCTGTGAGAAATCAAAATTCCCTTTATCTATATATGTGCCCATACTATGTTTGTTAAGTTTTATGAAAGGAGTATTAATCTTTGGATGCAAAATTATAAAAAAATCCTCAATCAAAGAAGATTAGAAGAGAAAAGATTCAAAAAAGCATCAAAAAAGGAGGAGTTTATCAAACAAAGAAATCCAACACTCTCACTTTTAGGGTAAAAAGATTGGGAAATTCTACACTTTGCAACTGCTACAATGGATATTTTAATGGATGCTTACTACTGATAATTGGACACCCTGACAACAAACTCAAACTGTCCCGACTATTATGCCGGGACAGTTTGAGTTTTATACATTTATAAGGAGGTAACTAGCGGTAGTTACTTGTTCATTACAGGACGAACGAGGCAACCGTCGAAGCGGTCGGTATTGGCATCGAAGCGTCTATCGCTAATGTCCGTTGATTTACACTCCATTTCAAATACCTTCTGACCATAATATGAAGCCTCTGTGTATGTCCAAAGAGTAGAAGACCAATAGTTGGCAATAGTCTTATTACCAACAGTGGAGGAATTATACTTAATACCACCAGCTGGCAAATATATGTATTTGCTTGAGTTCTGCTTATTGGCAACCTTAAAGACAGGAACCCCATCAACAGTAGTATATGTCCAAGTACAAGACTGAGAGAGTTTCTTCCATTCCTCCTTTGTCGGCATACGCCATGTGCCTCCCCATTCAGTCTTAGCCACATCATACTTTGTGCCAGATATGTCTGGATAATACTCCTTGGAAGAAATCATATATCCATCAACATTACCAATCGTTCTCTTTGAAATATCAATAGGGAGAGTCATTGTATTTCTATCGCTACTACCGGAAATAGGAATATCGAACACAAGGTTATAGTTTGATGCAGAATACGAACTCTTTGGCTGAAGTTCACCCCAAGCATAGTAGTTACCAATATCAGTTGGCTTCTCTGCACCGACATTAAACTTAGCCCAAAGAATTCCAGTACCCAAGTCAACGTACTCATTTTGGTATTTTGCAAACTCTGTAACAAATGACTTGATCTCAGTTTTTACAGTATCATTGTATGCTGAGTAAGCAAAGAGCTGGAAGTAATACTCTGTATTTGTCGCAAGATTTCTGACATCAAAGACCGGATTGTCAACATTCTGACCGTTCTGATTTCTGTCTTGTGTCTGTATAGTACACTTCTTATCATTAGCCATATCCTCCTGACTCTTAGCCACCCTAATGCCATAGCCAACTACACCATCAGGTCTAACCAGCGATGCACTAATGGTAGCTTTATCGAACGAAGGAACAATATCGCCTACAACAATATCAAAGTTAGGCTTGATTGTTCCGTAAACTGGACGTACAGCCAAACCCATATAACGAGGCATTACACTAAACTCTGGAGATTTCTCGTAGGTGATGATGGTATCAGGATATTGGATGTGGAATAACATAAAATCCACAGGACTATTAGGAACATCTGCTACAGCAGTTATTTCACTCTTTGAGACAAATTCTTTAAAGTCTTCCAAATCAGCATAAGATACTAAAGTGTCTTTATCCAACATCACTACCGTCTCAACTTCAGTTTCAGTAAAACCTAAGCATACAGCCTTATTATTATCTGAAGCAATATCGCCAGTCCAATAGAACAGACCTGAGTTCTCACTCACGTCTTCACCATCACGATAGTTTACGTAGGGAAGGAAAATAGAATTACCATTCAACTTGGAAGTCAATTTATAACCACCATCAACAGCCTCCCAATCACAATTCTCAACAAGCTCCTGAAACTCTTCCTGTGAAGGAAGACGCCACAATTCGCCCCAAGCAGCTGTCGCCATGTCATATACGGAGGCTGTTATTTCCTGTGAGATACCAGGATAAGGATAATATTTCAAATCCTTTGAATGGATAAGACCAGACTTCTCACCCCAGCCATAATAATGACCAGTCTCTGTTGCTTCTGCAGCACCGAGATTGATAGACGCCCACTTAACCCTGAAGCCAAGATCAACAGGCTCACCAGGAGCTGCTACTGGTAGCGGCTCTTCTTCAGCAAAGTCAATGGACTCTACTTCCCATACTTTCCACGTCTTAACAGTACCGTCAGCAAGATGTACACGTACCTCTCGCTGCGCATTTGCAGAGAGGAAAGCTGAGAATAAAAGGAATAATGATAAAAGCGTTTTTCTCATTTTAATACAAATCTAAATTCAAGGCATTACTTCACCCTTACCTTAAAGGTCTCAGTGCCCACATTAATTATATAAATACCTGGCTGCAATCCTGACAATGATACGTTTACATTATCTGCATTGCGATCAATGGCAGCGCCAACACGCGCACCATTGGCTCCATATACAGAAATGGAAGTAGCATCATCTACACCACCAATAACCACATTCTCACCATCTACGAATCTGAACGAAAGAACATTTCGAACTGACTCATTGGTTTGAATAGCTGTTGGCCTATGCTCCGAAAAATCAGTCTCAACGATAAAGGTCTTTGACACACCATTATTATCGCTACCGCCCGAAGGAGACAACGGTTTGTTTACAGCCTGGAAATAGAAATTTCCAACATTATTGTACTCTTTAGAAAAAGAACCATTGGCAGAATGAATACTAAGATTCACTCCATCAAAGGATACATAAGGCTTCCCAGAGAGTTGTATTGTATGAACTGAACCGTCTTTCAGTTCCACAACAAGCAAATCTTCCTCAGTAACTATTTGCGCTTTTACAGAGAAAGAAACAGCTGATAGAACGAAAAAGATAGCGGTAAACGTCAGTCTAACAAATCTATTCTTCTTTATTTGCATCTTTATTACGATCTCCTATATAAAAAGTAATCTTTAGGGTTTGTCTGACACCATTGCCAAAATCCAACCTTATATGCTTTATATATTCATGTTGTGCGTAGTATCTTCCGATATCATACCTTATGGGGAAGCGAACTGAATCGCCAGGATTAATTATCAAGTACTTTTCAGCAAGAACTTTTAGGCAATCGCAGGAAGAACGATAAGTAAAATACTTCTGAGGTACATCCCCTACGTTCTTAACCCATACGGCAGTGTCAATTACTGCACGACCGGCTCGTTCTCCCAGATCAATATCGTATGTTGACAATCGAACAGGGAGAGAGTCATTCTGAGCAGATACATTATTGACAGACAGGACAGTCAATAAAAGAAATAAAAGAAATCTCCTCATTATTCATAGTATTCAGAACGATCAACACCTTCTGCTTCTGGATCAAGAGTTGTAAGATACCAATCATCATCTACCATAATAGGGTTGAGGAATATCTTAGTCATCTTAGGAGCTTTATTCTCACTTGGGATGTCAAGCTCTACCTGAAGCTTAGCCTGATTATTGAATTCGTCAATGAGTTCATAGCTCATTAGTTTGCAAGACTTTACAGGAAGTAATGTATATGCAGTAACGAACCCTTTCTTCTGCTGAGCTGTATAAGCAACAGGCTTACCATCCTTTACGATATAAAGCATATCAGCAGCCTCTTCAAGCTTCTGATTGTTCATCTTATCCATAAACTCAGTTACCAGAGAGTTGATTTGTACTGTATCTTCCTTTACAAACTCAATTTTCTGTCCGAAATGATTGCCTGTCTTCTTACGCTCCTTGGAACAAGAAACCAATAAAAGTGAGACTAAAGCTAAACAAAAAACTAACTTCTTCATAATAGTCATTTATGTGTGTTAAGAAAAAGGGGAGAGGAGCTAAACTCCCCTCCCCTATCTAGAGTTTGAAATAATCTAAGAGATTAATCCTGGTTGTAAGTAGGATCTACGTAAACCTTAACTCGGCGAGTGAATGAACCCCAGTAGTAGTTAACGCGTACTGGAATCTCGAACCACCAAATCTCAGCTACAGTATTACCATTGTTGATGTACCAGATGTGTGCAGGTTGAGTATCTGTAGCAGCACGGTAAGTGAGAGTTACAGCACCACCAACGATAACATTACTCATGAGCTGAGCGTCATCAGTAGTTGGGTTAGCAATGTTAGTAGTAACGTTGTCACCCTTAGCAATAACGTCGTCACCATTAGCAAGAGCATTGCCATCAGCACCGAGGATTTCTACACTTGTAATACCATAGTAACGGTAGAGACAGTTAGTACCAGTAAGAGCTACAGGCTGTACAGGAACATTCTGCCAGTCAGTGAATGAAAGGATGTCGTTGAGGTAAGCTGGCTGACCCTGATACTGACCTGCCTCAGAACCACGCTTAGCATCCTGGATAGGAGTTGGGTTCTTGTAGTCGAGGTTGATTGGACGGATGAAGCGAGCTGGCCATACATTCTCAGTTTCAACAGTCTTACACTCTTCAGTCCAAGTATCCTGACTATCCTGACCACCAACAACATTCTTAACTACAGTAAGACCGAGAGCAACCTCTACAGTAAGGAAGTCATTGTCAAGTTCGTAACGACCTACGTAGTTGAGGAGATCCTTAGCGTAATCAGATTCGTGGTTGAGAACAAGCTTCTGCTCTGCCATTGGAACATCCTTATAAAGAGTTGCAACTACAGTATCAGCACCTTCTACCTCAGCACCAACCTTATTAGCGATGAGAGAGTCACCATTAGCAGTGATGTGCATCTTATAAGAAGCACCTGTATCACCCTTGAATACCTTACCATTGTTCTTAGTAGAGAGTGTGAAGATGAAGTCAGTAGCCTGAACATAATCCTTCATATCGTGATTATCAGCATCAGAAATCTTAACTTCATCAAGCTTGAATACGTTCTCACTAGCGAATACGTTGATGAACTTGTTGTTTGCAAGAGCAAGAGCGTTAGCCATTCTTGTATTATTCCACTGCTGTGCACCAATCCAAGTCTGCTGGAATCCAGCCTCTTCAGGAGTCTTTACGTTGTAGTGGATTTCTTTGAAGTCCTGACTGTACTCAGCACCGTTGATTGCATACCAGTAAGACTTAACCTTAGCAGCATCTGGAACATTGTATTCAACCTTACCAATGTACTTACAGAGGTCACCAGTAATCTGGAACTTGATGTAACCGTAGTCGAGTACACGACCCTTCTCGTCCTTAAGAACTACACGAACAACTGGAGTATAACCGTAGAGGATAGCATCGTAGTCACAATTGATAGTAGTGATCTTAGAACCGGTAAGAGTTGCGTGCTCTGACTGGTTAACCTTAGCACCGGCCTTACCGTTTTCAGCCTCATACTTAGTAAGAGCGTACTCGAACTTGAAGCCCTTAGCCTTGAAAGCATCAGCATCAATAGTTTCCTCACCTACAATTGTACCTTCACCGTTATACAAAACTTTATGTGAAGAGATGAGCTCTGCAACGTCGATTGTTTCACCGAATGGAAGCTCGTAAGAAGCATTCTTCACACCAGCCTCATTTACAGTCTGCATAGCGTGACCGTGAAGATCATTAGTTGCTATAGTTGTAGGTGCATTACATGTAGAAATTGAGCTAACAGCCATTGGGTTCTTCTCAAGAGCAACCTTGTAGTGAACAGTATCCTCAGAAGCAAGGAGAGCAGCATAGTCAGAAGTGATAGTAGTATCCTTACCAGCAGTGCTGATGTTGTACTCAAGAGCGAATACTGTTACGCCAGAAGCATCAGTATCATTAACCTTGCATACCTTAGATACATCCTCTATAGTAAGTGGTACATAGAGGTCGCCATTTTCCTGAACAACTTCTCTTTCAGCATCAATAGAGAGACCTGCAGGAGCAGCGTTAACAGAATAGTTATCAACTGCACGAGTGTACTTACGATCGAATGAAACGATAGAAAGCTTAGCAGGATCGATATCTACATTAGCTGGGTTCTTGTGGTACTTAGCGTAACCATAAGTAGTCTTGAAGAGAGTAGAGTCGTAACGAGTATCGTCTGTGTAACCCTTAGCCTCAGCAGTCTTAGCGTCAGTAGCATTAACCTTGAATGAATATGTAGCAACAAGCTCGATATTAGCAGCCTCGATACCCCAGTAGTAGCAATCTGGAACGAATACGAGAGAAGTCAAAGCACGGCTAACATAGTTCTGAAGAATTGCGAGGTCAGAAGCAACCTTATTGATGCTTGCCTCAATTTCAGCAACCTTTACCTTGTAAACTTCATTAACCCACTCATCGAATGCTTCAGCATCAAGCTTTGTATCAGCGAGATATTCAACATCAAGGAAAAGATTCTCAATATAACCCTCAGCCCAAGCAATACGAGCACCAAGGTTAGTCAACTGCTCGTTAATTTCTTCGATCTGTCCTTCAACTACACCGAACTGATTAACGATCATTTCCATATAGGTCTGAAGTGCTTCTTTTACTTCTTCCTTGAACTCCTGAAGAGCTTCTTCCTGAATAGCAAGATCTGACTCAAGCTTAATGATTCTTATATCCTGTTCAGCCTGTTCAACAACATACTGATCCTTGAAAGACTCGAATACTTCCTTCTTGAGATAGTCGTTGAGCTTAGTCTCAAGAGCAGCAATCTTACCATCGAGCTCAAGAACCTTGCCATCTACGTAAGAAAGTATCTGATCATCTGCAGCCTTACGAGCAGCAATCTCAGCTTCAAGAGCCTTCTGATCTGCCTTAAGAGCGATAGCAGCATTGAGATCCTTTACAGCCTGATCAAAATCCTTCTGAAGCTTCTCTACTGTAGTCTTGTCAGCCTTAGTATCGATAGCAGCCTGAAGATCCTTCTTTGCCTGATCAAGTGCAGTGTTGAGCTCAGCGATCTTCTTAGTATAGTCAGCCTTAGCTGCATCAAGATCCTTCTGGAGCTGCTCAACAGTAGTCTTGTCAGCCTTCTTGTCGATTGCCTCAAGGAGCTTCTTCTCAGCATCTTCGATAGCCTTGTTGAGCTTACCTACTTCAGTAGCGAGCTCTTCCTTGTCAGCCTTCTTGTTGTTAAGCTCTTCAAGACGAGCCTCTACCCAAGACTTGTCAGCCTTAGAAGTCTGAAGCTCAGCAACGAGCTGATTAATTGCAGCGATAGCATCCTCGTTAGCCTTGATTCTTGTCTCAAGACCAGCGATCTTACCAGTGAGGTCTTCAATCTGCTTCACAGCCCAAGCCTTGTCAGCCTTAGTGTCGATTGCAGCCTGGAGATCTTCCTTAGCCTTGTTAAGAGCAGCCTGGAGAGCATCTACAGTAGTCTGATCAGCCTTCTTGTCGATTGCAGCCTGAAGATCAGCCTTAGCCTTGTCAAGAGCTGCCTGGAGAGCATCTACAGTAGTCTGATCAGCCTTCTTGTTGATTGCAGCCTGAAGGTCTGCCTTAGCCTGATCGAGCTGAGCCTTGAGATTTGTAACCTCAGTCTGGAGCTCGGCTTTTGTGGCATGAAGAGCGGCCTCAGCGCTGAGCTTGTCAACACGCTGATTCACGTTCTTGATGTCGTCGTCGTAATCTTTACAAGATACGACTGTGCTTGTTGTAGCGAATCCGAAGAGACCTACAAAAAGCATCGAGAGTAACGATTTCTTTTTCATTTGAAAAATTGATTATTAATTAATAATGTTAAATATTTATTATTTTCACACTTTTTCCAACCTACAGAGCCGCAAAAAGCAGACTCTTTCAGTCAGTATTTTTTAAGGTTTAGCCTTATCTTTAACCTCTATATCCTTATTACTACAAATATGTACATATAGTGAGGTAGCCACACGAATGCAGACAATACCCCATACTTTTGGGTGCAAAGGTAGATATTCTTATTTAATCACGCAAGAAAATTTAAGTTTTTTTTACAAAAAATATATCTATTTGCATGATTTTGGCACTTTTTCCCTATAAAATGTATATTTTTTAAGGTTTTTTCGCGTCACAATTTACGACTAAGACGCACCAACGCTACCTCAGCATCCACCAATCGAGATTGAAGAGCTTCGGACCTTTCCTTCCCTTGAACACGAAATAGACGTCATGAACTCCGCTGACACTCTGCTTGACCGATGCGGAGAAAGTGCGGAATGATAGGGTTCTGCGCACTGGCAACAGCTACCGAGGCAGAAAACAGAGCAGATAGTAACAGTTTCTTCATCGTTTTGTAAGGTTAAAATTTTCTGCAAAGTTAGGAATAATTCACGAAAAACGGCCTTATACATTATTATATATATAAAGGATGTACCAAAAACAATGAAATGCGTTTCCAGAGGTATAGGTAATTTTATTTTCTATCGCATCATTTTTACTACGCGCTTAGAGCCGTCAGCCATGCGGATAACTTTGAGAACCATACCCTTAGTATCACTGCTGACCTTCACGCCCTGAGGATTGAAGTAATCAACAGTAACAGTCTGACTCTCAGCCACATTATAAATAGCACTCGAACCTCCACTGAGCAGACCTGTGATGCGAACATTACCAAGTCCAAACTTCTTAGGGTTAGCAGCGGCACCATCAATATTGTATGGCATGATGACAAGAGCACCCTTCTTAGAAGGAGTTACGCCAGAGAGAGTAAGAGAATAGTCAAGATAGTTTGGAGAGACAGAGTTGCGAATCATGTCAACTCCAGAGGCAAGAACGGTTGTTGAGCCGCTGGCATCTTTCCATGCCACATCAAACGAACCACCATCCGTTCCATTCTTACTGATATAGAACTGCACCTTAGAAGGCTCAAAAAGAACGTCGCCATCCTTTATCTCGTATGAGAACGTTACAGCATGATCCGGATTACCACCGGCATCCTTGCCTGTAGGACCGACCTCAATAAGCTTACCTGCGCCCTGAGTTCTGACTGTGTACCAAGCGAAGAAGCTTGAGAGTGTAACATCAGCACTCTTGAGGCTTGATGTAAGATTGTCAGTAACCGTAAATGCCTTAACATTAGCGGCATCACTGAGCGGCCAAGTGATTGTAGCCTCACCAGAAACAGGCTTGTCAGGCTCAGGAGTATAGTCCGGGAACACATCCTCGCCAATAGCAGCAACTGCTGTTCCATCCTCATACTTGAAAGCTGGGAAATACTCCTTCACGGCAGTCTCTGCGTCAGCATTTCCGAGAAGAACGATTTCCTGAACAAGCGAATTGAGATAGACCTCAAGGTTTGTGTAGATATGCTTCTTAGAGTCAAGGTCGTAGCCGTTGGCATCTACAGCATTGTTAGGATCGAGTCCGTTGGCAAGCTCCCAAGCATCAGACATACCGTCCTTATCTGTATCAAAGTTTGCAGGACGAGTCTCAGCAGGAACGGAATATGCACCCTGGTCAGCAACGACATCAAGCAAGCCTTTCTTCTTAGTAACGCTTCCAGTGTATGTAGCAGTTCCGGTAAGAACTTCCTCCTCATAACGAACGTCAACCATATCCTTCACGAGCGAAGCACCAGCATAATAAACCACATTCTGATAAGCATTCTTGGCAGTATGAGTAGTCACCTCACCTGCTTCGATAGGCTCATCAAGCACGATGGAAACCTTCGCGCCTTCGCCTTCGCCATAATAGCCGCCATTGTCTGTACAGTACTTCGTACCGTCATCTGTAATAACGCCTTTCCAGTCGTAGTTCTCGCCATAACCGTTCACGAAATTACCATTAATGTAATATCTAGAGTAAAGTCCCCAGTACTTTGGATAGCCTTCACTATTTCCGCTTGCGCCGAGAGTACACTGTGTTACACGGTTCTTGTTAGACGTAGCAGGACCAGCCTTGTAGTAGTTGTTCACCATATTGATGAAGCCACCACCAGGACCGCCGTAGCAACCGCCTGTTCCCCAGTTATACATCACGCAGTTGCGGAAGTCAACGCGCTCTGCCATGACAGTATTCGCATACTTCGTCTTGTCATAGCCCTGCCAGTCGTAACGTGCACCATTGAAACGAGGAACACGGTTGTTGAGATGGATAAGAAGATTATGATGGAACGAAGCACCCTTACCACCCCAGATGCCGCCGTAGCCGTGGGCACCCTTGCCATGACCTGCGTTGTTGAGAGCCTCACCGATAGTACACCACTGCATAGTGAAGTTCTTGTTGTCATAGAAAGAAGCAACCTCGTCGATAGACCAAGAGAACGAGCAATGGTCGAAGATGATGTTGTTCTTATTTCGGGTTGTTGCAGCGTCTGCGCCATCGTTTACGTCCTTCTCCTGTCCACGACGGAAACGGATAAAGCGAACTATACAGTTGTTACCAACACCCATTGTATAATAGCGAACTGTGATACCTTCGCCTGGAGCAGTCTGTCCTTCGACAGTAGTATTATCGCCAATGGTAAGATTGCTTTTGAGAGCAATGATACCGCTGACATCGAACACTACGATCTTCTTCGTAGAACCGCTTACGGCAGAGCGAAGCGAACCCGTACCAGAATCGTTGAGGTTAGTTACATGGACTATCTTACCGCCTCTACCGCCAGTAGTGGTGTAACGGGCAAAGCCTTCTGCGCCTGGGAAGGCTGGTATCTGAGGAGTCTGAGCTATCGCTCCAAAGCAAAAGGCGCAAAGAAAGAGTATTAAAGAAAGGAGTTTCTTCATTTTATATAGATTAACCCAGCCGAGAACGGCTGGGAATAGTCATTTTTTAGTAGTTATTATGGTTTGCCTTCTTCTGTGGAGCAGTGAGCTTTTCTACGTTGTAGCCCATGCGCTCCATCTCAAGTGAAGCCCAAATGAACGGACCTACGCCCTTGGCATCGTTGTCACGAATCTTTTCGCTGATATAGTATTCGAAGCTACCGTCGCGACGTGGATTGTTCTCAGGACCGAGACCAGAAACCTCGCAGCAACGAGTGAGTGAGATAGTCTTATCCTCGTTGATCTGGACAAACTCATTAATGATGCCCTTGTAAGCCTTGAGACCTGCCTGCTTGAGTTCTTCATTGATAAAACCGTTACGAGCAGCCTTGAGCAAGCAGTATGCAAACATACAAGAAGCTGTTGACTCAAGATAATTTCCTTCGCGACCAACACAGTCCATTACGTCGTACCAGACACCAGTCTTAGCATCCTGATACTTAACGGTTTGCGTAAGAACTTTAACGAGGAGATCAATAACCTTCTGGCGACCTGCATAGTCCTCAGGCATTGCGTCGATAATTTCGGTGAGAGCCATTGCATACCATCCCTGAGCGCGTGCCCATGTATGCTGAGAAAGACCTGTTTCCTTGTCAGCCCAGAAGATTGATTTCTTGGAATCCCAAGCGTGCTTCCAGAGACCAGTCTTCTCGTCGTAAGTATATTTATCTGTAGTAAGAACCTGCTTTACAGCATCGTCATAAATCTTCACAGCTTTCTTTGCAGGAAGGTAAGTCTTAGCGTAGTTGCAGTAGAAAGGCAAACCCATGAAGATACCATCGAGCCATACCTGATTAGCATAGATAGCCTTGTGGAACCAAACGCCCTGCTTAGTGCGAGGCTGTTGCTGGAGCTGCTTCCAGAGAACATCACAAGCCTTCTTATTCTTAGCCTCAGGATAGAGCTGCTCCATGCGGAGGATATACTTACCAGTACGAATCTGGTCAAGGTTGTAGTCTTCTATCTTATAAGTCTTGATAGTACCATCTTCTTCAATCATCTCCTTTGCATACTCGTGGAGATAGTTGATAATAGCCTCATTCTTAGGATTGTTCTTATACTCGAGGTAAGTATTGAGCATACCTTCCATCTCAATGCCCATAACATAGCTCCACTTTGGCTTCTTGGCGAAGTCGAGCATGTAAGGATGAGCTACGCGAGTCATCTCAGAGTAAGTCATCCATTCGCTGTATGTGTCGTATGTAGGCTTGTCGAGAATAACCTTTCCGTTGATCTTGAGACCATCGTAGTTGAAGTCGCGCATCTGACCAGTCTTATAGATAGGTTCGTCGGTAACGCCATTGAACTGGCAGTTCTTGAGGTTTACGTTATATACATTGCATACATCCTGGAGACCAACAGCCATGACGCCATACTTTGATTTATTACAAGTAACGTTCTCCATATAGACGTTGCGCACTGTAGGAGGGTAATCGCGACAACAGAGTTCCTTTGGTTCGTAGTCGAGGTTAATCTTGAGAACAGCTTCCTTACACTGACCCACCTTCACGTTACGGAAGTAGATATTCTCAATGATACCGCCACGGCAAGGGTTTGTCTTGATACGGAGCACACGGTCGAGGTTTGGAGAGTCCATCTCGCAGTTCTCTACGTAAAGGTTCTGATAACCGCCTGAAATCTCAGAGCCAATCACAACACCGCCGTGACCGTCCTTGAACTTACAGTTACGAACGATGAAATTCTTTGAAGGAATATTCCAAAGACGGCCGTCAGCATTACGACCTGACTTGATGGCGATACAGTCGTCACCTGTCTGGAATGTACAGCCTTCGATGAGCACATTCTCGCAAGACTCTGGGTCGCAGCCGTCGCCGTTAGGGCCGTCGTTGATGACAGTCACGTTGCGAACAGTGATATTCTTTGAGAGAAGTGGGTGCATTACCCAGAAAGGAGAGTCGAGCATTGTAACGCCTTCGATAAGGATTCCGTTACACTTGTAGAGGTTTACGAGCTGTGGGCGAAGGCCTTTGCCCTTACCGAAGATACGCTCGTTCATATCAACGCCATCTTCTGCCATCTTCAAGAGTGCAGGACGACCGTCAGGGTTTGACTGACATTCTTCGCCCTTCCAGATTTCGTTGCCATGCTTCTTGCCAGACATTGACCACCAGCCTTCTTTTGTTGCACCACCATGGATTGTACCTTCACCAGTGATACCGATGTTGTCCTGCTCGTAAGCATAAATACATGGCTGATAGTTCCAGCAGTCAAGACCTTCCCAACGAGTGAGTACGTTAGGATAAAGATCTGGTTGGAAAACGAACTTAAGCACAGCGTCCTTCTCAATAACGAGATTAACACCTGCCATGAGAGTGATTGCGCCTGTCTGCCATTCGCCAGCAGGAACGATGACCTTACCGCCGCCCTTCTTTGAGCAGTCAGCGATGGCCTTGTTGATAGCCTTCTGGTTCTTTGCAGCAGTAGCATTTGTCTTAGCACCATACTTTGTGATGCTGTAAGTCTTCTCGCCAAAAGTAGGCTCTTTGATGCTTGCCTCAAGCGTCTTATAGTCGCGTGTCCATATCTCGTTTTGTGCGAAGGAAGACTGCGAGCAAAGCAGCATGAGAAGCATGAGTAAGGTAGTCGTTAAGTTTTTCATCCAGTTATAAGTTTAGTTATTTTATGCGACAAAGTTAGTAAAAACAGAGCAAAAACACGGTAAAAAGTAACAAAAATTAAGAAAAAGACTGCTTCAAGGTGTTATTTTCTCGTAAAAAATTTGCTATTATGTTAATAATGTGTAATTTTGCACATGAATATTAGTGCGTATAGGCGCGAAATATGCCGTAGAGAATAAAGAAATAAACTAAATATAACTTTTAAAAACATCAGATTATGAAAATCGCTAAGATTCTTCTTGCAGCAGCATTTGCTGTAACTTCTCTTGGTGCTTCTGCACAGGGCGACCACCAGAACCAGAAGTGGGTGGTTGACAATGTAGAGACTGAGACTGTGTTCAAGAAGCACGCATTCCTCCAGCTTCAGGGTGGTGCTCAGTACACACTTGGTGAGGACACAAAGTTCACAAACCTCATCTCACCAAACTTCCAGCTCGGTCTTGGTTACCAGTTCTCTCCAGTATTCGCAGCTCGTATCGCAGCTAACGGTATCCAGAGCAAGGGCGGTGCTGTTGACGTAAACGACAAGGATGGCAAGTCATTCAAGTGGAACTATGTAGCTCCTGGTATTGACGCAATGTTCAACCTCACTAACCTCTTCGGTGGCTTCAACCCACAGCGTTGCGTAAACGTAACAGCATTCTTGGGTGCAGGCGTAAACATCGCATGGGGTAACGACGAAGCTCCAGCTTACCAGAACGCTTACAACGACATGTCACACCTCTGGAACGGTACAAACCTCATCGCTCCTGTAGGTCGTGCTGGTCTCGGCATCGATTTCCGTCTCAGCAACGCAGTATCTCTCGGCATTGAGGCTAACGCTAACGTCCTCAACGACCAGTACAACTCTAAGCACGCTGACAACCCAGACTGGTACTTCAACGCTCTCGCAGGTCTCAAGATCAACCTTGGCAAGACTCACGAGACTAACACTAAGGAAGTTGGTCACTGGGAAGACGTAGTTGTTCCTGTACAGATCTCTTGCCCAGGCTGTGGTGACAAGTTCGGTAACGGTTCTTGCCCTGAGACAGAGCGCGGTAAGTGCTACAACAACCCTAACTGTAAGCACTCTCTCAACTGCTGGTGTAAGAAGGACATCGATCGTACTCCACGTACAAAGAAGATCGACGTATTCTTCCTCATCCGCTCAAGCGTAATCAGCGCAGAGGAGAACGTAAAGGTTCAGGATATGATCAAGTACCTCCAGGAGAACCCAGACGCTACAGTATCTGTAACAGGTTATGCTGACATCGGTACAGGTAACCCACGCATCAACATGGGCTATTCAGAGAAGCGTGCTGAAGTTGTTACTAAGGCTCTCCTCGACGCTGGTATCTCTATGGACCGCATCACTACAGACGCTAAGGGTGACACTGTTCAGCCATTCGCTGAGAACGACCTCAACCGTGTAACTATCGCTATCGCTGAGAAGCAGAAGTAATTTTCCTGCTTACTTACACATTAATATAAATAAGGCGCATCGTGCTAAGCATGATGCGCCTTATTTATATTTGCTACTTATTCTTCAACAGGAGGACTACTAACCAGGTTATGGCATAAACAAGGATTGAACCGAGAGTGTCGGCAATGAGATCAAGCCAGTCGCCAGAGCGGTTGCCATTAGTACAATAGGCTTGCAGGAGTTCCATTATTCCGCCATAAAGGACTGGGAAAGCTACAAGCCATAGAGGAAGAGAGAAATTCGGTCGCTTGAAATTACGGTCGAAAATCATCACTGCTGTCAAGCCGCCATACATTAGGGCATGAGCCCATTTGTCACCCAATGTCAGATTCTCCAGATGCAACTCATTGACAGGGAAGAGACTGAGAACGGCAATGACAATGCAGGTAAGAAAAGAAAGGACGTAGTGCTTCATAGGGAAAAAGCCCAAAGCATTGCTTTGGGCACATGAACTACTTTACTTTATAATAGTAGGATATTTATTCTTTCAGGAGTTTATCGATCTTCTCTAGATAGTCGAGAGAATCGTCTATAAAGAAACGGAGGTCAGGTATGATACGGACTTGGCTCTTTATACGATTGCCAAGCTCGAAACGTATCTGACTTTTCTGCTCATTGATGCTGTCAAGAATATCCTGGCTGCGCTCCGAAGGGAACACAGAGAGATGAGCTGTACAGATACTCAGGTCAGGACTCACCTTGGTATGGGTAACACTGACCATAACGCCACGCATCGCGCGCGTCTGCTGCTGGAAGATTACGGAGAGTTCCTTTTGAAGGAGTCTCGCTATGCGGTTTTGTCTTGTTTCTTGCATATAACTATTATTTTAATCCGAGGCTGATGCCTCGGACACAGGGGCGTTAAAGGGGCGTTAAAGGGGCGTTAAAGCTATCTGCCGAGCCACTGTTCTGGATTAAGTTTTCCAGTTTGCTTGCGGAGCTGGAACTGGAGGATGTTGTTGGAGCCGACAGTTCCGAGTGTCTGCTTTGTAGTAACCTTCTGCCCCTTGCTTACACTAACGGACGAGAGATTGAAATATACGGAGATGTACTCGCCATGACGAACCATGACAGCCATCTTACCACCATAGCCGAAAACAGCACTTACCTCACCGTTGAAGATAGAACGCGCCTGACAGCCTGCTTGTCCCTGGATATTGATACCCTTGTTATCAAGCTGCACGTTGGCAAGTCCCTGTACGGTATTTGTTCCGAAATGGCTCACAATCTTGTAACTGCCTGTTATCGGCATAGGAAGACGTCCACGATTACTTGCGAAAGACGAAGACAGCTTACGGTCGTCAGCGCTAATATCAAAGGCGTCTGTTGACTCTGCCGACTTCTTCGCATCAGCAACTTCACGCTCAGAGCGTTCCTTATCGGCAGCAGCCTTACGTTCAATTGCTATACGGTCAGCCTCTGCTTTCCTTGCAGCAGCCTCCTTTGCCGCAGCCTCACGAGCAATACGTTCGTTGCGCTCCTTCTCAGCACGCTCTGCACGAGCCTGTCGTTCAGCACGTTCCTGACGAACCTTTTCCTCAGCAGCCTTACGAGCCTCTTCGTTCTTTTCGGCAGCGATGCGACGTGCCTCTTCTGCCTGACGAGCTTTCTCCTCAGCAGCAAGTCGCGCCTTTTCCTTTGCCTCAGCAGCACGCTTTGCAGCAGCCTCAGCAGCCGCCTTCTTAGCCTCTTCGCGAGCCTTTGCCTCGGCAGCACGCGCCTCAGCAAGCTTGCGCTGACGCTCCTTCTCAGCAGCAGCTGCAGCGGCTTTCTTCTTGGCAAGTTCCTCTGCACGACGTTTCTTCTCAGCGGCAGCAGCCTCACGACGAGCCTTTGCCTCAGCCTCAGCTGCAGCACGGAGCTTTGCCATTTCAGCAGCTACGAGTCGGTCAATCTGAGAGTTGATGGCAGCACTCTGCTTCTGCTGATCGCTGATAACCTCCTTGATGGTATTCTGTTCCTTCTGTAGAGAGAGTACGAGCAACTGCTGTTGCTGCTTCTTCTGCTCAAGTTTGCCCTGCTCAGACTGGTGGCGTTTCATGAGCGACGTCTTGCTGTGCTTTACCTGCTTGAGCTGCTTATTCTTCTTCTCCACCTCTTCCTGCTTAGCCTTCACCAGGTCGCCCTGAGCCTTCTGATAAGAAGCATACTCACGAACGAAACGTAAACGACGATACATCTGCGGAAGATCCTTTGCAGAAAAGATGAACATGAGCTTATCCTGAATCTTGCCATGCTTACGCATATACTGCATTGACTGCGCATACTTACGCTTACGCTCGTCAAGCTGTCCCTTCAACGTCTCAAGCTGGGTCGTCAGAGTCTTGATGTTTCCATCAATGTGGGAAATGTCATCCTGAATCTTATTGATATTCTCCTGATGCGCCTCGATATCTACACCGATGAGGTTCAGTTCGCCGAGCTTCTGCGAAACCTCAGCCTTATTGGCATTCAGCTTCTGCGTCTCAACGGCAATCTTAGCCTGCACCTGTGCCTTCTCCTTCTGCAAGTCCTTCACCTGCTGCGAAGGCACATACTTAGGAGTCTTGACCTGCTGAGTCTTAGCCTTTTGGGGCGTCTTTGACTGCTGGGTCTTGGCTTGCTGCTGGGTAGTCTTTGGCTTTGACTGCTGAACAACCTTTCCTTTATTCTGAGCACCAGCCGTGCAGCATATTGCCAGGGATAAAAGTATAGAGAATATGTATTTCATCATTATATATATTATTTACTTTGCAATGCTCATGAGCGATGTGAGCATCTGTTCAACACCAATCTTTTCGTATTTCTTGGAAGGCTCCGTACGCTTCTCCCACTTGTCGGAGTTAGAGATGTCGCTGAGAGCAAAGCCCATGCGAAGAGTCTTCGCAGGCTTTACTGCAGATGTCTCAAGGGTGAGCTGGATATTCGTTGGGAACTTCTTGGCTCCCATATTAGTGAACTTAGAGTACTTACAGTTTACATTCGTGCTGCCATGGGAAGCGCTCTTGTAGTTTACATCGACATTCTCAAGAAGTGCTGTAGCATTGTTTGCCAACCACTTGAACTTGAAGTTGCCATGGTCGAGGACAATGTCACTCACTGCAACATCCTTCACCGTATTGACAGCGAACTCCTTCAATTGGCTATCTGTAACGCTCTGACTGCCTGGCACATAGAGCTGATTCCAAAGAAGAGCCTGAAGAGCAGTAAAGTCAAGACCATTCTCCTTGAGGAAGCTTACATTATTATAATCTTCCTTAACATACTGCTTATGTATTTTGTCCATGATAAGAACATAGTCCTTCGTAAATTCAAGACGACCAACCTCCATCAGTCCAAAGGCAACGAGCTGTACACGAATGACATCGTCCTTCTTCATGCGTAGGCTACCTCCCACAGTAACCTCCTTGCCACTACCGGAACCAAGGGTAAAGTCAAGGTCAGCCACGATGTTCTGAACATCAACGGCATTGCTACGCACCTTCTTCAGGAAGTCCGCATTACTTATAGGCTCTACCACCCCAACGGAAGTTGTAGGCTCTTGCGTAAGAACCTTCTTGCTACCACATGACGCAAGCGTCAATGCTGCAAACAACATGATCAGTATCTTCTTCATTTCTGTTTCTATCAGAGTTTCTTCGTCTTGAGCTTACGTTCAAGCTCAGTCTTGTCATAATTTTCTTCCTGCTTAGCCTTCATGAGTGCAAGCTCCCAATAAGCCACGGCAGCCTCCTTCTCATTGAGCTTATAGTATATGTCGCCGGCATGTTCATACTCCTCGGCGCTGACATTACCTGTATCAGCGACGGCCTTATTAATGTATGTGACAGCCTCTTCATAGCGTCCCATCTTATAAAGAATCCATGCGTAAGTATCAAGATAGATACCCTTGTTCGGTTCTGCACTGATGGTTCTCTTGCTCATTTTCTCCGCACGCTCCAAGTCCTTTCCTTCGACGGAGAGATAATAAGCATAGTTATTGAGCGTCTCCAGATTATCAGCATCCCATTTCAGGCACTCCTCATACGCCTCATACGCCTTCGCCAAGCTATCCTGCTCATGGTAGATACTGCCTATCAGGCTATAGCACTCTGCATAGAGCTTCGGATTATTAGCAAACTTTCGATTGGCAACGGCATTCTGGAAGGACTGCAAAGCCTTCTCCTTATCGTCAAGCTGATAGTAATAGATTCCCTGATAGAAGTAGAACTCCAGCTTATCCACACCATTATCAATAGCTTGCTGACAAGTTTCCGCAAGGAGTTTCTTCTCGCCAATACTCTCGTAATGACCGAGGAGGAACATATAGGCATCCTCATTTGTAGGTTCCTTGGCAAGAACAGCCTTCAGAGCATTGGCAATAGAGTCGTTTGAATAGTTCTGAACGCCCATATAGCCGATATACATCTGAGTCAAATCGGTGGTTTCCTGCGGCTGTTCAAGTGCTGTTCGGAACATCTGCATCATGCGCTCCGTGCCGTTCTCCTCAGTTTCAAATTCCTCAAGAAGGTCGCGCACGAGCTGCACCTTAAGCTCAGACGAAGCCTTTGGATTGTTTATGATGTCGAGTTTCTTCTGACGGGCTTCCGATTCGCGCCCCATCTTCTCCAGACAGCTGATAAAGTTATACTGGTAGCCTGGTTCGGAGGGATCAAGCTCAATAGCCTTCTCATACTGCGGAACAGCCTTTTTGAACTCCTCCTTCTCCACATAGTAATAGGCAAGAGCCGCATAGTACTGACTCTCCTGAGGCGATTTCTTTATCAGCCCGTTGAGAAATTTCAGCGCAGCCTTATCGCCCTTAATCTTCTTCATAGCATCAAAGCGATACATGTCTATGCCGGAAGATGCACCAGTCACCTCCTCTATCCTGTCCAGAAGCTTCAATTCCTTGTCATACAGCTCTTTGCTATCATAGAGGCGCAAGAGAATAAAGAGGTACTGCTCGTTGGTCTTATCCAGCTCAACAACATGCTCTAGAAGCGACATCACCTGAGTAGTGTCACCCATTTCAGCACAAAAATTGAGGAGCGTAGTGGCATACTTCTTGTGGTCAGGCTCTTTATCATACGCCTTCTGCAACTTCTTCCGAATGCCTTCCATGGCTTCGTCCTCAGCAATGGTAGAGTCCTGTCGCGCGTACATTCTATCATATAGTGCCATCTGGAAGTTTAGCTCGGCAGCTTCGGGGTCGAGTTCGTAGCACTTCTTCAGCACAACGTATGCAGAATCATACAGATCACGAACCTCAAGACCAATGAAGTCGGCATAGAGGGAGTCTATGAGCTGCGCCTTGTCGGCCGCTTCCTGTGCAAAGACAAAGGAAGGAAGGAGAGATAGTAATATGTAGAGTAGTTTCTTCACTTTTTATTTGCCTGTATGACCATAACCACCAGCTCCGCGCTCTGTATCGTCAAGTTCCTCAACCTCAACAAGTTCTGGAGTCTCATGCTTAGCAATAACCATCTGCGCAATACGCTCACCGTCATTAATTATGAAGTCCTCTGTAGAGAGATTAATAAGGATAATGCCTAGCTCGCCACGATAGTCTGCATCGATAGTACCGGGAGTATTAAGCACGGTAATGCCATGCTTCAGTGCAAGACCTGAACGTGGGCGCACCTGTGCCTCATAGCCCTTAGGCAGAGCCATGTAAAGACCTGTATGGATGAGTCTTCTCTCCATCGGGTGGAGAACGATAGGCTCTTCAAGAAATGCACGGAGATCCATGCCTGCGCTCTGCTCGGTAGCATAGGCAGGCAACGGATGGTGACTTTTGTTTATTATTCTGATTGTCATCTTTCAGTATATTCGTTTAGTGGGGGATTCTTACTTTTTCCAGCCGTTTTCCTTCTGGCGCTGCATTTCCTCAGCCTGCTTCTGGAGCTCAGCGAGGCGCTTTGCCATACCACTCATCTTCTGTGGATTAGCCTTACGCTCTGCCTTGCGTGCCTCTAGATAAGCAAGGAGCTTGGCATCGTTGGTTGTCTTGCGGAGTGTCCACATGATAGCCGCAGAGAAGAAGAGGGAGATGAAGTAGTAGAAGTTAAGACCAGAAGAGTAGTCGTTGAACATGAAGAAGAACATGAGCGGCATGAGCATCATCATCCACTGCATCATCTTCATCTGCTCTGCCTGCTGGCCAACCATCTGATCCTTCTGCTGACGCATGGTCATCCAAGAGTAAAGGAGGTTGCCCACGCAGAAGAGAATACAAGTGAGAGAGAGGTGGTCGCCGATGAGCCAAATGTTAGTACCCCACTCTATGATTGGGTCGTAAGTAGAGAGGTCGTCTATCCAAAGGAAGCTTTCGCGACGGAGCTGGATGGCATTAGGCACGAAGTTGAACATCGCAATCCAGATAGGCATCTGAATGAGCATTGGCAGACAGCCTGAGAGCGGACTCACTCCGTACTCCTGATACATCTGCATCATAGCCTGCTGCTTCATCATTGCGTCTTCCGGCTTGTCGTACTTCTTTGTAGCCTCGTCGAGTTTCGGCTTCAAGACGCGCATCTTTGCAGACGACATGTAGCTCTTCTTGACCATAGGGAATGTGATGAGCTTGAGAAGCATCGTGATGATAAGAATCACAATACCCATTGGAATGCCCATAGAAGTGAGCCAGTCGAACACATAGATTGTGAACCAGCGGTTGATAAGACGAACGAGTGGCCATCCGAGATAGATAAGCTTATGAAGTTCAAGATCTTTTGTCTCAGCAAATTTGCTCTCTTCGTTCATATCCTGAAGCAGGCGGAAGTCGTTTGGACCGTAGTAGAACTCAAACTCTGTTGGCTGTGCGCCTGTAGGGTCGAAGTCAGCCTTTACGTTTGACTCAAGGTTCTTCAGATAGCCACTGCCCTTTTCGTCGCAGAGCGATGTGAACTTACCATCCTTGCCGAAGTTGTTCTTCGCAATCATTACAGTAGAGAAGAACTGGTTCTTGTATGCTATCCAGTCGATAGTCTCATCCTCATCGTCCTGTGCCTCGTCAGTATAGTTGCCAGTCTCAGAGAGGTAGTCCGTGCCACCGTCAGTATAGTGGTATGTAAGGCTTGAGTAGCGGTTCTCAAACATGAAGCCCTTCTCCTGCTGACGCACATGGTCTTTCCAGTTGATAGAAAGGTGCTTATAGTCAGGCGCAAACTGTCCGTCCATGCCTTCTGCCTTGAGAGACATGCCAAGAAGATAGGTGTCGCTGAGTTTATAATCGAGAATTATCTTGCCGCCATCCTTCACACCAGCAGTGAAAGTGACTGTAGAATCCGTCTTGTTCGTTGCAACAAAGACGAGGTCGGAAGTATTGATGTTTACCGACTTTGCCGCAAGCGTATAGGAAAGCTGCTGATCCTTGGCATCAAAAAGCACGACACCATCCTTGCCTTCCATGTTCTGATATTCCTTGACAACAGCCTTCTGAACAGTTGCACCCTTTGTTGAGAGTGTAAGTTCTACCTTGTCATTCTTGAGCACTACGTTCTCTGCCTTAGCATTGGCAAGGGCAGAATCCTGAAGCAGGGCAGCAGCCTTAGACTGTTCCGCACCCTTCGCTGTCTTGGCGGCATCCGACTGTTTCTTAGCAGCCTCCAACTTGGCAGCAGCGATAGAGTCCTGCTTCATCTGAGCAGCAATCTCCTCTTCCGATGGTTTAGTGTACCAGCTGAAGCCTATGAGCACCAGCGCGATAAGTATAAATCCGGTAAGTGTATTCTTGTCCATTTCTGTTTTTAGTTATTATTTCTAGTATGGCTTGCCAATCGTGAGTGAACCTTCTGGGGGCCTTCGCATAAGCACAAACCGTGCGCAAAATTAGGAAAAATAATTATATTCTGCAATTTTTTATATTCTTTTAACGCAATTAACTTCAAAAACTTTGTCTTTTTCAAATTTATAATTAATTTTGCAGCGCAGAATACACAATAATAATATACAGTATGACACGAATTAACACACTGATAACCCTTATCTTGCTCTTGGCTTATTCTTCCATAGCATTGGCGGAAGACGTGGACACGACAGCCTCTGAAACAGCAAAATACAAGCTGTTTTCGCCACTTACATACTCCCGCCAGGCTATCAGCAAAGTATTCGACTTCAACACTCCTGCAAACAGAAGCGCATCAAACTCCGACGAGATGGCAGATCAGGCACTTGTCAACACTTACCTGAACCGTCCGGACCTCGTATGCGTGACCGATGCTACACTGTCAGAAGTACAGGACATACCGACAGCTATATCAAAGCCTATCGAGTATAAGGTGGAGATATTGGACCAGAACATTGACATTATCGATGACATAATACCAGAAGATCCGACACACATATTCATAGAAAAGCCCAACTTCTGGACCATCAAGGGCGACTACCACCTACAGTTCCTACAGAACTACGTATCGAGCAACTGGTACAAAGGCGGTGAAAGCAGCTATTCATTCGTGGCGAACGGCACGCTGGAAGCCAACTACAACAACAAGTCAAAACTCACTTGGGACAACAAACTTGAGGCTCGAATCGGTTTCCAAAGCACTCGCGGCGATACGCTCCACCAGTTCAAGACATCGGAAGACCTTCTGCGATACACGGGAAAGCTCGGTATTCAGGCCACAAAAAGATGGTACTACACACTACAGCTTCTCACCTACACGCAGTTCACAACTGGCTACAAGGCTAACGACAAAACGGTATATTCCGACTTCTGTTCACCACTCAACGTAAACCTTTCCATTGGTATGCAATACAAGATGGAGGCTCTGAAGAAGAAGCTTACAGGTACGGTCATGATTTCTCCTCTTGCATACAACTTCCGCTACGTAGGTCGCAACGCGCTCGTTTCAAGGAATAATATTGAAGAAGGTTCGCATACGCTACACGATTTCGGTAGCTCGCTCACAGCCGACCTCACATGGAAGTTCTCTGACAACATAAAATGGAAGACTCGCCTCTATGCCTTCACATCGTACAAACGAGTTGAAACTGAGTGGGAAAACACCTTTTCCTTTGCCTTCAACAAGTACATCTCAACAAATCTCTTCCTCCATCCGCGCTTCGACGACTCGAAGAAGCGCGACAGCGACTATGGATATTTCCAGCTAAAGGAGTACGCTTCGCTCGGTTTTAGCTATTCTTTCTAGGGGGTATTTATACCCACCTTTAACCATTATGCAGCGAAAGGCCAACTATGTTCTAAGGTATATCACTCATTTTCTAATCAAAAAATGCATTTTTTCACGCAAAAATATATTTGTTTTAATGCAAAACTGACTGCGTTTCATAGGAAAACAAATAGACTTACTAAGGAAGGCAAATAAACTTACTATGGAAGACAAATAAACTTACTATGGAAGACGAATATAGAAGTAATCCCTTTCTCACCTCCATAACCCAGCGAACAAATATAAGAAGCCATATTCCGATGCGGAATATGGCTTCTTATTGGTTTACATATTTTGACTTTTAGCCATTAGCTTTATTCTGCGAGCGGGTCAAACGTACCGTTTGCACCACCGTTGTTGTAGTCACCCCAGCCGATAGTCTGCTGAAGCTGCTTGTCTGTAGTAGCAGCATTCATAGGAATACCGAGGAAGTAGTAGTTAGGACGATAGTTGATGTAGAGGAGGTTGTGGTTAGAGTCGTAACCGTCGCCACGCTTCTCCTTCCAAGTGAGGTTCTTAGCATACCACTCAGCGAGTGTCTGAAGCTGTGAGCTGAGGTCAGCCTGACGGAAGTCAACACCGGCAGGACGCTTTTTCATAGCTTCTGTAAACGCCTGAGCCTTGAACTCAGCACCATACTGCTTCTCAATATTGTCGCGAGAAGCACCTGTCTCAGACATCTTAGCCTCGATGAGCTGCTCGTAGATTGGAGTAGCAAGACCGTCGCTGTCGTAAGTAGTGCCACCGATGTACTTAGTATGGAACTCCATGTTCTCACGACGCTGACCATTGAAAGGCTTTACGCCGAGCCATGCGCAAGTGTTAGTGATCTCGCCAGAAAGCTTCCATGAAGCAGGAGCACCATCAACAGCACCCTGACCGCCGTCGAAGAGCATCCAGCGGCGCATATCGTCGAAACGCTTGCCTTCGTAAGCGAACTCAATCTGACGCTCGTAGAGGATAGCCGACATGACAGAAGCCTTGTCGCCCTTGTTTGCGATATGAGCACAACCAGCAGGAAGACCAGCACGAGTACGTACCATATCAAGATACGTTACAGCCTCATCTGTATGACCTGCCATACAAGCCACCTCAGCAAAGTTGAGGAGTACCTCTGCATAGCGGAGCTCAATGAGCTGTGCACCTGAATAGAATGGAGCAGCACCCTTAGAGTCAAGAGCAACATACTGATAGAGAGGAGAAGGGTTTACGTCGAGGTCGTCAGACTTCTTGCGGATATAAACAGCCTGCTTGCTAGAGAGGAGGTTGTCAGCACCGTAAGAGTTACCACTTTCAGGGTTGCCTTCGTCGTTCTTCTCTGTGTACCAAACGTAGTTCCAGATAGTGAAGTTCTTGCCGTCAGAAGGGTTGTGAGGATCCTTCAAACTAGCATCGCCATTGTAAGCCCAGCGGAAGCCAGGGAAAGCGAATGTGCGATAGAAACGTGGATCACGGTTGAGGAACGGAGTCTCAGGAGTATAATCTACAGGAGACTTCTGGAGCTTGCTGTAGTTGTCGATATTAGAAGGAAGCATACCGTCAGCCATTGGGAAGAGGTTGACCATAGTAGCCGAAGCACCCTTGCCGCCACCACCAGTGTTAGAAGGACGGATGTCACGCTCCCAACGGTTGTTCTTCTGGTTGTCGAGACCGTCACCAGTGATGTTGTTGAAGAGAGTAACGAAGACAGCCTCAGGATTCTGTGTCTGCTGGAGGAACATAGCAGCGAAGTCAGAACCGTTAACATTGTTGGTAGTCTGATAAAGTCCGTAACCGCAACTGTCGATAGCAGCGAGTTCCGGCTTCATCTGGTTGTATGCATCAGTCCAGCGAGACATATCGTTCTTACGGTTGAAGAGAGGAGAAGCCCAAAGCTGGAGCACACGACCCTTGAGAGCGAGAGCAGTACCTGTTGTTACACGACCGTAGTCAGAGCCGCCCCAACCGCCGTTCTTAGTCTTCTCAGCAAGCATCTTTGCAGAGTTGTTGAGATCCTTGAGAATGAAGTCAATACAATCCTTGGCCGTAGAGCGTGGCACATGTGTTGTCTCCACTGGCTCGAGCATGTCAGTAATGAGCTGCACACCGCCGTACCACTTCACGAGGTTATAGTAACACCATGCGCGGAAGAAGTAAAGCTGTCCGAGGATGATGTTCTTCTTGCTCTGCTCGAGCGTAGAATTTGTAACATTGATAATGGCATCGTTGACGTTACGGATACGTCCGTAAGCCATCTCCTGGATGTTGCCACGTGTGCCGTAAGTAAAGTCAGGCACAGCGTTTGTTGACGACATTGTAGATAGCTCAATCTGAGGATTTACGAAATCGCTGAAGCCGCTATACTCCTCTGTTGACTTGGCGCAGATGTCGGCATTACCCATTGAAGGGTACTTCCATGTAACATCGTTTACGGCTGGGAGACACCAACTATAGATATCGTTGAGACGTCCGTTAGCGCCCTCATAGTAGTTGTAGATCTCGACATTGGCATTGTCGTAGTTCTTCTTATCCTGAAGGAACTCGTCGCTACAAGAAGAGAGTCCTACGCCAGCAGCAAGTGCGAGAGCTGCGTATGATAATATATTCTTTTTCATGTTCGTTTGTAGTTTTATTAGAATGTTACGTTAACACCAACTGTCCACTTTCTGAGGTTAGGATAGCTTCCGTAAGTACCTGCCATTGGGCTTGTGAACTTCTCTGGATAAGGGTTGTAGAAGTTTACGAGGTTCTGACCAGTGACGTTGAGACGGAGGTTCTGGAAACCGATGCTCTTAACCCACTTGCTTGGGAATGAGTAAGCAAGGGTGAGACGGTTGAGCTGACAACGAGCAGCACTTACACGCCAGAAGCTTGATGCCACTGAGTTCACGCTTTCGTATGCAAGATTTGGATAATAACCGTCACGGTTTGCAGCAACTACGAGATTACCACTTCCGTCATATACATCCTGGTATGAGTACATGTTGTCAACATTCCAGAAGCATGGCATGTTAGTATATTCGATATCATTAGAGAACTTGAGAGCCTGTGATGGAACTACGGAGTAACCGCCCCAGCTTGCGCTAATCTGAGCTGTGAGGGAGATGCCCTTCCACTCTGCGCTGAGGTTTGTAGTGAATCCGTAAGGGTTAGCACGGTTAGAGAGGCAAACCTGGTCGTTGTCCTTATCGACGATGCCGTCAGGACCAGCGTATGTATCAGTCTCAGGATCGTAAGCACCGCGTACATCCTTATAAATAAGCATACCTGGACGCACCTTGTCCTTAGTCATACCCATGTAAGAAGTGATCTTGTTAGCAGCGAAGTACTCCTCGATGTCCTGGAACGAACGGAACATACCCACGCACTGCATACCCCAAGTACCGATGTCAGAACGGTGGTTAGGAGTAATCTGACGGTAAGTATATTGGTTAGCGAAGTCCATGAGGATGACCTTATTGTCATGGAAGCCTGTGTTGATACCAATCTTATACTTGAAGTCCTTACCAATCTTGTCGCGCCATGTGATAGAGAGCTCACCACCCCAAGAGTCCATCTTACCGAGGTTTGTTGATGCACTCTGTGTACCAACGTAGTAAGCAACTTCCTGTGCGAGGTTCATGAGAATTTCGCGGTTCTTTTCGTAGTAGTATTCAGCAGTAACAGAGAGACGGCTGTTGAGGACACCGAAGTCAACACCTACGTTGTACTTGTAAGACTGATCCCAGTGAACGTCCTTATTTACAGCAGAGTTGTTCTTGTTGATAGTGATACGGTTGCCTGAGTCGTTGCCAAGACCTGTACCGAAGACAGTACCCTTGTTGGCATCCTGAGCATAAACCTGCATCCACTGCCATGCAGCGAGGTTGTCACGACCAGTAAGACCGAAAGAAGCACGGAGCTTGAGGAAGTCAACCCACTTCACATTGTCGCGGAACCAGTTTTCCTCAGACATTACCCAACCACCAGAGAAGGAGTAGAATGTTCCCCAATAGTTAGCAGGAGCAAACTTTGTAGAAGCCTCTGAACGGAGAAGTGCCTCGAGGAGATACTTGCCCTGATAGCCGTAGTTGAGACGTCCGATATAAGAGAGTGTACCAGACTCACTGCGTGTAAAGGTAGTTGTCATCTCGCCTGTAGCAGAGTTGTACTGACCTGTAGTGAATGGGTATGGGTTCTCACGCTGACCAGTAAGGTACTCGCTCTCTGCCTCGCTCTTCTCTATAGAGAACAGAGCGTTGATATCATGATCACCAAACTTACGTCCGTACTGTGCTGTGAAGTTCACCTGATAGTTGTCGGTACGCGTCATGCTACGGTAGAGGTAGTTACCGTTAGCAGTAGCGATTGGGTTGAAGTTAGAAACAGCAAGATAGTCAATGTTAGACTCGTAGCTTGTAGGAGTGTAGAGATGGCTGCCACTTCCGTAGCGATTAATCATCTGGTAGAGAGTGAATGAAGATCCGTACTCATTACCCTTGTCGTTGTTGATACTCTTAGAGTAAGAGAACTTCAGCTTGAGACCGTTGAGAATCTTGCTCCATCCGAAGTCGTAGTTGACAGAAGCGTTAACATTCATGTTGTTAGTCATGTTGCGCTTGTAGTCACCGTTATTCTGGAGAGTATTGAAGTTGTAGTACTGGTTCTGGTTCTTAAGACCGTTGCTGATACCGTATGAAGGGATAGCATAGCCGTTAACTTCCTCTGGAATATAGCCAGGGTGTGTGAGGAGGAGATTGTAGTCTTTCTCAGCGTTTGAACCACCAACCTTTACGAGAGGAACATTCTTCTTGGCATAGTCACCGCTTACGTTGAGGTTTGCAGAAAGGTACTTGCTGAGCTTAACATCGATACCTGCGCGGTAGTTCCAACGGTCGTAGTCGAGTTTGCCGAGGTTACCGTCCTGATCGAAGTAAGAAATACCAGCGAAGTAGCTAACCTTGTCTGTAGCACCTGAAACGTTTACGCTGTGCTGCATAGTGAAACCTGTCTCCCAATACTTATCGAGAAGGTCGTAGTTGAGTGACTTCATTGCCTCAAGTTCGTCAACCTGGAAGATGGCTGTTGTCTTGTTGAGAGAAGTGTTTGTTGGGTCAGCAGCCTTCACTGCATTGAAGAGACGACCGTAGTTGTATGCGCTGAGCATCTTTGGTCGAGCCACCTCGTCAGTGAAACCGAATGTACCAGAGTAAGAAATCTTTGGAGCACCCATCTTACCCTTCTTTGTAGTAACGAGGATAACACCGTTGGCAGCACGAGCACCATAAACGGCAGCAGAAGCATCCTTGAGGACAGAGATTGACTCTACCTCAGAAGCATCGAGGTTGTTGAAAGCCTCTGCACCGAGGTTCTGTGTAGAATTACCAACCTTCACATCGTTAGGATAGATGTAGCCGTCGATTACGAAGAGAGGCTGCTGAGCAGAAGAGCCTACATCGCCAAGAGAGTTGACATCACGGATAGAGATACGTGCAGGTTCACCTGGACGACCGTCACCGCCACTTACGGAGAGACCGTTGACAAGACCTGAGAGTGTGCTTGAAAGGTTACCGGAAGAAAGGTCCTGAATCTCATTGACATCAACAGTTGAGATTGCACCAGTGAGGTGTGCCTTCTTCTGTGTGCCGTAACCTACAACGACGATTTCCTCAAGGTTCTGACCGTCTTCCACGAGCTTGATAGTGCCAGTGGAACCAGCCTTCACTGTTTGCGGCTTATAGCCTATGTATGTGATGACAATATCCGAATTCTTTGGAGCGTCTATCTTGTAGTTACCATCAAGGTCGGTAACAACGCCCTGTGATGTGCCCTTAACTACGACCGAAGCACCGATAACAGGCTCGCCCTGGTCGTCAAGCACCTTGCCTGTAGTCAGCAAGTTCTGTGCATTTGCAGAGAAAGCAGATGCAGCAAAGATGGCAGTCAGGCAGATATGTTTTAGATTTTTCATTTGGGTTTTTGGTTTTAAGTTTTTGGTTTTAGGCCATTTGCATTCAGCTTTTAGCCTTTAGACTCGCATAAGACGCGAACTATGGCAACCAACGTGGGTCACCAGTGCGACGTGCCAACTGTGTAGCACCACTGATATGGAAGTCGCCAGCTGCTGGATTAGCAAACTTAGGGTCTTCCTCAATCTGTGTACCAGAGATATCGTAGTTGCCTACAGGCTGGAATGTGCCGTCGAGAGCCATGTATGTATTGTTGGCAAAAGTGTATGTATTCTGACGACCAGACTGACCGTGGAGGAAACGGCGTGGAACACCACCACTCTCGCTACATCCGAAGAAGATACAGTCTGTCATTACCCAGAATGACTCGTTCTTACCCTGCATACCGTTGTAGTTACCCCACTGACCACCATTCCAACCGATGCGGTAGAAGGTAGAGTTGTAATAGTTTACGCTGTTGGTTGCAAGGTTGAGGTTTGTACAGCGATAACCACCTGCCTGATAGAAATACTTGCAGTCGTTAGTCTCATCAAGGTTGTAGAAAGTAGAATTCTGGCAAGTGAAGTCATTGATATGACCACCCTTGTTTGTCCAGATAACAGACTCTACGGAACGACTTGGAGTGAGGTGACACAATACATTGTTAATAAGAACAGTGTAAGCAGCAGTCTTAACCTTGTTGTCCCAAAGGAAATAGCCGTTTACGTTGTCGAAATTACAGTTTGCGATAGTGATAGGCTCCTTAATAAGATAGAAACCTGTAGCAGCATCCTGTTCTACAGTTGGGTTTGTGCTGAATCCGAACACGCCCTTGCTGCCTGACATGCCGTGGCAGTCGAAGTCAAGATACTTGGCATTGAAAGGAGCTGTGAAAGTGATCTCAGACTTCTCTGTTGTATATTCAATAGTAGCGTGGTTTGTCTTGCTTGTACTACGGAGAGTAACAGCAAAACCATCAAAGTCAAGAGCACCACTAACAGTATATTTCTCACCACCCACAAGGTCGAAGTTGAGGTTTTCGCCCTTCATATCCTCAGGGATAGGGTTAGCAGCAAACCATTCATTGAGGTCGCCAGCAGGGATGGTCTTGAAAGTAGGAGTAAATGTTGAGAACTCCTTAACAGTAGCCTGAGCAGCATCTGTGTTGTTGTACTTGGCATTACCCTTTGCAAGGACAGACACCTTGTAGTTCACGTCCTCTTCACGAGGGAACACAACAGAACATCCGTCAACAAGGCTGTCAGCGACAACTTCGCCAGCACCCACATCTGTAAGCACTACCTGATAGCCTCCTGCGCCGTTGACAACAGGCCAAGAAACGGTCTGCGTTGATCCACCGGCATTAGCCACAACAGTAATGTCGTCACTTTTTGGTGATTCCACCTGAGCATTACGTACCGAGGGTGTCCACGCCTCCTCATTGAGCGGGTCGCTAGTACATGATGCCATACCAAAGGCACAGAGCAACACAGCTGCTACCGATGCCTTTACGGTGTTTAAAGCAAAATTACATTTTTTCATTAATTTGTAGTTTTAGTTATAATTCTTTCAAATCAGGTTAGTTGGTTTTCATCAGTAGATTATATTAGGTCCTTTATAAAAGGGTCATATATGAGTGTCAAACGTACAAGTATAGTAAAACACGTTGCAAAGTTAAATCTTTTTAAACAAATTGCAAATAAAATATAACAAAAAAACATTTTTTGCCTATATATATAATATAATGTGTACTTTTTTTGCTCTTATAATATTAACTTTGCGCTCATAAAACTATATAACGGCTTGTTTACAACAACTTTTCAACTAACCAGATATGTGGAAGAACAACCTCGAACAGACTAAGCAACACTATATTGACTGGTGGAATCATAAGGGCATCGTGCTGAACATGTGGGAGCATTTTCAGGACGGTGTAAAGCCTCATGCAGACATTGCAAAACCATCAGAGCCGAAGGATTTGGATCAGAAGTGGTTCGATCCGCAATGGCGCGCCGACTATCTTGACTGGTACGTAAGCCATTCATCGCTTATGGCAGACATGCTGCCCGTGGCAAACACGCAGCTCGGACCTGGTTCTATGGCGGCAATCCTCGGCGGTGTCTTCGAAGGAGGACCTGACACTATCTGGATTCACCCTGACCCAAACTACAAGGATGACTTCCAATTTGACCCGAACCATCCTAACTATCTGCTGCATAAGGAATTGCTAAAGGCAGTAAAGGCTAAGGCCAACGGGAACTATTTCGTCGGAATGCCTGACCTCATGGAAGGTCTTGACGTACTGGCAGCCATGAAGGGCACGGACAAGGTATTGCTCGACACTGTGATGCAGCCAGAGATTCTTGAAGAGCAGGTGCAGCGCATCAACGACATTTACTTCAAGGTCTTCGACGAACTCTACGACATAATAAAGGAACCGAACGGAGAAATGGCGTTCTGCTACTTTTCTTCATGGGCTCCAGGCAAGATGAGCAAGCTACAGAGCGACATTTCTACCATGATTTCCGTGGAGGATTACCGTCGCTTCGTGCAGCCATACATCCGTCAGCAATGTCAGAAGATAGACTACACGCTCTATCATCTGGATGGCGTAGGTGCCATGCATCATCTGCCAGCACTCCTTGAAGTTGAGGAACTTAACGCAATACAGTGGACTCCGGGTGTAGGCGAACCTCAGGGCGGCGATCCGAAGTGGTACGACCTTTACAAGAAGATTCTGGATGGTGGCAAGAGCATCATGGCTTGCTGGGTTACTCTCGACGAACTCCGTCCGCTGCTCGACAACATAGGCGGCAACGGCGTACACTTGGAGATGGACTTCCACAACGAGAAGGAAGTGGAAGAGGCAATGAAGATTGTTGACGATTTCCAAACAGCCGTCTCTTCTCCTTCAAAGATATCCATTAACGCTCTGACAAAAGGCGAGAAGACAGCAGATGAACGCGTTCTCGAAATAATCGAAGCCATTGAAGGAGCCGCAGACGACGCTGGTTCTCAAGCATCCACTGCATCAGCATCTGGTTCAAGCTGCTCTTCGCGCCCTTCACTCCGCGAGGTGGCTGCCAGTCGCATTCTGCTTCTCGATGGCGGAATGGGAACAATGGTACAGGCAGTCCTTCCCGACTACAAAGGCAATTCCGACCTTCTCAATATCCACAAGCCAGAAGTTATCCGCGAGATTCACCGCCGCTATCTTGATGCCGGTTCAGACATCATCACTGCCAATACATTCTCTTCGCAGCAAATCTCTATGAAGGAGTACGGTTATGCCGACCGCATCAAGGAACTGAACCTTGCCGGTGCTCGCATTGCCCGTGAGATTGCAGACGAATACACCGACTTCAACAACCTAAAGCCACGCTATGTTGCTGCCAGCATCGGTCCGACAGTAAAGATGGCAAGCGTGGAAGGACACGGCACTTACCTTGCACTCCGTGAAGCTTACCAGGAACAGATGGAGGCTCTCCTTGAAGCTGGCGTTGATGCATTCCTCATTGAGACAATCTTTGACGTGGAAAACGCCGAAGCTGCATGCGAAGCGGCTAAGGCTGCAATGGAAAAGACTGGCAAAAAGGTGGAAATAATGCTTTCCATGACAATAGCAAATGCCGCTGGCAAGACTATGGCGGGTCATTCCATTGACCAACTCATAGCACTTGCTGACAAATACGATGTAATGTCCATAGGCTTCAACTGCTCATTCGGTGCAGAACAGATGGTTCCGTTCGCCCGTGAACTGGCTTCTAAGACATCACGAATGGTTTCCGTACATCCGAATGCCGGACTTCCTGACAACACGGGCAGCTACAATCAGTCTCCTGACATACTTGCACGAGAAATATGGACTCTCATAGAGAACCATCAGCTGAACATCGTTGGTGGCTGCTGCGGAACAAACGACCAGCACATCCGCTATCTGGCTCGTCTCGTAGAACCTATGCCGGGACTTTACACAACTCCGAAAGCCCAAGAGAAGATTTCGCTCCAGATAATCAAGCAGAATCCATACGTCAAGCAGAATCCGCTTAACGACATCAAAACTCTCAAAACCATTAAAAACACTGCCAGCGCAGAAAATAACACTAAGGCAGAAGAAAACACTAACGCAGCGAAGAACACTAACGCAGCCCCTGTGTCCGTACCGTCAGGTGCGGAGACATCCGCTTCCACCGAAGCCGTCTTCACAGCCATCGTAGCCGGCAAAACGGCTGATGCAGAATCCGCAACGAAGGCTGCCGTTGATGCAGGCGCTGACCCTAAGGCACTGATAGAGAACGAGATGATTCGCGCTATGAGCGAAGTGGGCAAGCGTTTCTCTGAAGGCAAAGCCTTTGTACCTCAGTTGCTTATGGCTGGTCGTGCGATGAAAGCCGCACTTGCTCTCTTAAAGCCGCTTATGGCTGGACAGGCTGCATCTACAAAGGGGAAAGTTCTCATCGGAACGGTCAAAGGCGACCTACACGACATCGGCAAGAATCTCGTTGCTTCCATGCTTGAAGGCTGCGGCTTCGAGGTGGTAAACATCGGCATTGATGTTGATGCAGAGACATTTGTCAACAACATTAACGAGCATAATCCGGACATTCTCTGCATGTCAGCTCTTCTTACAACAACCATGACCTACATGAAGGACGTCATCGACGCACTCGTTGCTGCCGGACTGCGCGACAAGGTGAAGATCATGGTAGGCGGTGCTCCTGTAAGCGAAAACTTCGCAAAAGAAATCGGAGCAGACGGATACAGCGATGACGCAAACTCAGCTGTAGCCCTTGCCGAAAGTCTGATGAAATAAGGGGCTTCCTCGCCCTGCAAGGAAAGCTGTCATCCTTTGCGGGACAACTTTCCTTGCGCGAGGAAAGTTTTCCCGGGCCTAAAAATATGCCAGGAAATTTGGGGAACTAATCTTTGTTGAATACGTAGATGCCATCGTTGTCAATTTCCTTTCTTAGAAACTTGTTCATGTTACTGTGGTTGCGCACTACATCAACATGACAACCGAGAAGTTCTTCCAGATAAGAACCCAAACCAACTAACTTAAACAGTCGCGGCGGCATATCCACACATACGTCAACATCACTTGTCTCTGTATGTTGGTTACGTGCAACCGACCCGAAGAGTCGTAATGAAGAGACACCGAACTGAGTACGTAGTTCTTCAGCGTGACTTCGCATTATGTCTATGTATTCTTTTCGTGATTTCATCTTATCCAAATTCAACTAAGTTCGTGTGCAAAGTTAACGATTTATTTGAAAACAAGAAAGAAAAAGGCAGAAAAACGAGGGGGTAGTGACCAAAATATCCGTTTTTCTTTGCCGAATAATATAAAAGTTGTAATTTTGCACAAAATTTAAACTTATTATGGCATTAAAATGTGGTATCGTAGGACTGCCTAACGTAGGCAAGTCAACTATATTCAACTGTCTGTCAAGCGCTAAGGCTCAGGCAGCAAACTTCCCTTTCTGTACAATCGAACCTAACGTAGGCGTAATCACCGTACCTGACGAGCGTCTCACAAAACTCGCAGAGATTGTACATCCTGGACGTATCGTTCCTGCTACTTGCGAGATTGTTGACATCGCAGGTCTCGTTAAGGGTGCAAGCAAGGGTGAAGGTCTCGGAAACAAGTTCCTCGGAAACATCCGCGAGACTGACGCCATCATCCACGTGCTCCGTTGCTTCGAGGATGAGAACATCACTCACGTTGACGGAAGCATCGATCCTATCCGCGACAAGGAGATCATCGACACTGAGCTCCAGTTGAAGGACCTTGAGACAATTGAATCACGCATCGGCAAGGAGCAGAAGACTGCTGCTGCCGGCAACAAGGACGCAAAGGTGGCAGTGGCTGTGCTCACTGCTTACAAGGAGGCCCTTGAGCAGGGAAAGAATGCCCGCGTCGTTGAGTTCGACAGTAAGGACGAACAGAAAGTTGCTCATGATCTCTTCCTCCTGACAGCAAAGCCTGTACTCTACGTCTGCAACGTTGACGAGGCGTCTGCTAAGACTGGCAACAATTTCTCAAAGCGAGTAGAGGAAATAGCCAAGGAAGAAGGCGCAGAGGTGCTCATCATCGCTGGTAAGACAGAAGAAGACATCGCTTCGCTTGAGACATACGAAGACAAGCAGATGTTCCTTGATGAGCTCGGACTTGAGGAGTCTGGCGTAAACCGCCTTATCAAGAAGGCATATTCTCTACTCAACCTTGAAACATTCATTACTGCTGGCGAAATGGAGGTTAAGGCTTGGACATACCGCAAGGGCTGGAAGGCTCCGCAGTGTGCTGGTGTTATCCACACCGACTTCGAAAAGGGCTTCATCCGCGCAGAAGTTATCAAATACGACGACTATATCTCTCTCGGTTCAGAGGCAGCCGTTCGCGATGCTGGTAAGATGGGCATTGAGGGTAAGGAATATGTAGTACAGGACGGCGACATCATGCACTTCAGATTTAATGTTTAAACCACTTTAACACAAATGATCGCAAGTAATTCTGCATTCTGCATTCTGCATTCTGCATTATTTATAAACTGGAACCCAGACCTTATAGCTTTCCACTTAGGTCCTTTGGAGTTTCGCTGGTACTCGCTCTGCTGGCTCATCGGTTTGCTCGGAGCATTCTTCATCGTACGCTGGCTATACAAGCAGGATAACATAAAGGACGAACTTTTCGATCCCCTCTTCTTCTACTGCTTCGTCGGCATTCTCGTTGGAGCACGCTTAGGACACTGCATATTCTACGAAGCAGACTATTTTCTCTCTTCAGGCACTCATATCCTTGAGATGTTTATACCAATGAGGGAAATGGCTGATGGAAGTTGGAAGTTCACTGGCTATCAAGGCCTTGCATCGCATGGCGGCACACTAGGTCTTATGATTGCACTTTGGATTTACATTCGCTGGAGCAAACTGCCGTTCATCAAGGTACTTGACTTCATTGCTATTGCCACTCCTATCACAGCAGGATTCATCCGCTTAGGAAATCTCATGAACAGTGAGATAATCGGCAAAGTAACTGATGTGCCTTGGGCATTCATCTTCGAAAGAGTTGATATGCAGCCACGCCATCCAGGACAGCTTTATGAAGCTATCGCATACTTCATTTTGCTCCTTATTGGCTTTGCTATCTACCTAAAAAACAAGAAATTGGTGGGCACAGGATTCTTCTTCGGGCTTTGCCTTGCTTATATATTTACATTCCGCTTCTTCATCGAATACACAAAGGAGAATCAGGAAGCATTTGAAGACGGTATGCTCTTCAACATGGGACAGATTCTTTCTGTACCTTTCATCCTTCTTGGAGGATATTGTGTCGTGCGAGGATTGAAGAAGGCATAATAAAACCACGATTTCATAGATCAAGAGAAACAACATAATTATGTGGTGGCATAATACACTTTTCAAGAAAATTGGGCAGATAGACCCATACATGGCATGGAGCACGTTCTGCGACTACTTCTGGATTACGGTAGGTCTTGCCATGTACACGATAGCATATTCGGCATTCCTATTGCCTTACAAGATTGTCGGTGGCGGCGTAACTGGCCTTGCCACCATCGTGTTCTATGCAAGCGACATTCCAGTAGATTACACTTATCTTGCCATCAACGCCCTTCTTCTAGGTGCTGCGCTATGGGTTCTCGGTTGGCGCTTCTTAGCAAAGACCATGTATGCTATCGGTGTTCTTACGGCAATGCTCCATTACGGCGTGTCTTTAGTGACAGAGGACAACGGCTCACTCATCATGATACTCGGTGAGGGTCAGGAGTTTATGGCCCTCGTTGTAGGCTGTGCTATTGCAGGACTTGCTCTCTCCATCGTATTCCTTCATAACGGAAGTACAGGTGGATCAGACATCATTGCCGCCATACTTAACAAGTTCAAGAACTTCTCCATGGGCACAGGCATCATTGCCATGGATTTCTTCATCATAAGCAGTTCGCTTTTCGTGCCACAGTTTGGTGACATGGTGCAGCGCGTACAGATTGTGGTGTTCGGTCTTATCTCCATGTTCGTGGAGACACAAGTGCTCGACATGATAATGAACCGACGCCGTTCATCAGTACAGTTCCTTATCTTCTCTGACAAATACCAAGAGATAGCCAACGCCATCGGCACACGAATGGACCACGGCGTAACCATCCTCGACGGTCACGGTTGGTACACAGGCAAAAAGCGCCATGTGCTCTGCATATTGGCACGCAATACAGAATCAGCCCAAATGTTCCGCATTATTAAGGAAATCGACCCTCAGGCATTCGTATCTCAGTCAAGAGTTATCGGTGTTTATGGCGAGGGATTTGATGCGATAAGGCATTAGACCCTCTCTCGCTCAGCTCGCAGAGATGCTTGTCAGAGCAAGAACTCCCCCACAAGGGGAGGACAAAACCTTCTAGATGAAAAATTGTAAATTGTAAATCCGCAAATTGTAAATACTTTGATGAAAATAGTTTTCGCAACAAACAATGCGCATAAGCTTGACGAGGTGCGCAACATATTAGGTGCAGACTTTGAGATAGTTTCGCTCGCAGAAATAGGCTGTACGGAAGACATCCCAGAGACAGGCAGTACCCTAAAGGAAAATGCCCAGCAGAAGGCAGAGTACATATACAACAAATACGGTATTGCATGCTTTGCTGACGATACAGGTCTTGAGGTAGAGGCTCTTGATGGAGAGCCTGGCATCTACAGTGCCCGCTACGCAGCAATAAACAATGCAGGGGAAGGTCATGACAGCGAAGCAAACATGAACGTATTGCTGCAGAAACTTGAAGGCAAGGAGAATCGCAATGCACACTTCAAGACTGTAATCTGCCTGGTTGGATGCCCCCTAACTCCGAAAGGGGAAACATTTAATAGTTCTGCGGCTCTCTTCTTTGAGGGCATCGTAGAAGGTTGCATCACTACAGTTCGTTCTGGCGCAGAAGGTTTCGGCTACGATCCAATCTTCAAACCGGAAGGCTATGAGCAAACTTTCGCCGAACTTGGTAATGAAATCAAAAACGGCATCTCGCACAGAGCAAGAGCCGTAGCAAAGCTTGCAGAATACCTTAAGTCGGGTTCTCTATAAATTACCACCATATGAAACGTACATGAGGCCTTCGGCTCGTCAAAGGGAATGAAAAGTGATTACATTCTGCCCATATGTGGAGAATTTTGATTACCTTTGCCGCCACAACCTATAATTGACGAGCATATGGCAACAAACAAGAACGTAGAG
>JAZLKJ010000071.1:0-14812 GCA_045597565.1 Prevotella sp.
AATGCGAATACTCAAACTGATTCTACTCTATCCGCTGTATGCCATTGCAGTGACAACGCTTCTTGTCAGTGCAGTGATTGCTCAGGCAAGTGCGCTACTGATGGAAATTGCGGAGAACAGCATACAAAAAACGAGAGCACAAAACAGGCTCTCATCAACGGCACAGACACATTAGGTCTGACTATCCCTTACATCTGCTATTTCAAGATCAACACGCATAATCTCACTGACAATAGCCAGCTTGAATACCTCTCAGAGATTGTGAAACTCGCCAAGGAGCTCAACATGGCCATCCGAGTCATAGGAGCTGCAGACAGTGCTACAGGTACTGCAGCAACCAACCAGCGTCTCAGTGAGGATCGTGCCGACTATATCGCAGATCAACTAATGGCACTTGGCATGAGTTCTGACCACATAGAGCTACAAGCCCTTGGTGGCATCGAGGAGTTCACTCCCATTGCCAACAACCGCTACTGTAAGATACAACTGATACCTCTCTAACTTCAGCATAACTTTTTCTCAGCGACTGGAATTGTGTTTTTCATTTTGTGAGTTCTTTGCATTTTGGGGCGATGACTATCGCCTGTTTTGCCAAAGACGACGTCGGGGCGGCTCGGGATGAGTCGCCCCGATTTTCGTTTAAAGATCCAAATTATTGCAAGCCTTTCAATAATGTTTTAAAATTAGAATGAATCTCGCCCTCTGACATATTTAAATTAATAAGAGCTGATTCGATTGAGTTTTTTATATTGTAAGGAGCATCACTTTCTGTAAGAATCCTATCTCTGGGAATTGCAGATATTATTTTGCGACCATTTACAGATTGCGTCATAGCCTCGTTGATTGAGAAATAATAGCCTCGATCAATGATTTGAGGAATCAAATTCAGTGGTCCGGAATACCAATGGAAAATAACATTACTTATTTTGTACTCAATAAGCAAATCCAACAATTCCTTCTCAGCCTTTCTAGAATGAACGCTAATGATTTTCTTCTTATTTTGCAAGGAGTTTAAGATATGTCGAAGAGCAGACAACTGTATTTCTTTTGAATCATAGAAATCCACAGAAAAGCCTAAGCCTATTTCTCCGATATAGGAAGTCTGGCCTATTAGTTCGTCAAACAAACTTAATTCCTCAGATTTCTCTGACGCAGCTTGTGGATGAAACCCTAATGCCAACCTAATATTCTTGAATGGTTTGACATGTGGGAATCCCATCTTGAAGTGGCTTGGAAGATTTGTCATTCCAAGGAGTATCGTACCTTTTTTATCAGCATCACTGATAAATCTATCAGGACGAGGCATCATATCAAAATGGCAATGAGTATCAATTATCATATCACTATACCGTTAAATGCGAGCTTGCTCCTCTGTTTAGCCCTAATCGGCTCGGAACTTGTGACGCTGCCGACAACCTGACGATTGTCAAGGTTGGTATTAGGCTCCCAAGTTATCTTCCCTACCGTCATTTCAAGCGCAAGCGCATCGTCGAAGACTATATTTCAGACTTCTACAAGAGGATACTTCGCGTGCAAGCACGTATTTCTTGCACAGAATTAGAAAGAATGGTATTTGCATATTGATTAATAGTCTTTCGAAAGACAAATGTCACGCCTCGATTATTTGCCAGCCTGCATTTCTCATTTTCTGAAGTCTTTGTTCATTCCAATTCTGTTTTAAAGAGGCATAACAGAGCAAATGTGTAGGACGTGACATACCAACATAAAGCATCTTCATTGCTTGTTTTGCTCGCTTGCTTGTTATATTAACAGAATCTTTGAAAAAAGGAGAAGGTGACAATCCTCTTCTTGTTTCTTTTATTAAGTGGTTGCATTCATATTCATAGTAAAAGGTTTCAACATACATTGTGGCACAATGGGTCATACCTTTGACATGATGCACTGTTGAAACTTCTATAGGGAACTCTATTTGAGGCTGAGCATCCTGAATTTCTTCCATAACAATAGGTTCAATACCGTTGCCAATAAAATCAAGTACGTCTTGATTTACATGATAATGCATTATAGTAGCGAATTCATTCCTTATATAGTTTTCTAAGACATTATAGCCATTCTCATATTGTTTCGACACAAGTAAAACGGCAATCTCATATAACTTTTTCCCGAATGATTCTTTATGCTGATCTTGCTGTGTGAAATACCGTATAAGGGTGTTAGGAGAATAATAACGATTGTTATCACTTTTTATACCTGTCAAACGTAAGATTCTACATAAAGCATTGAGTGAGCTTTTCCTACATTCATGCAAGGTATTTGCAGTTCTTCCGAACTTTATATAATCAGATAGTTTTTCTAATACAACTTTATTGGCATTCTTAGACACAACAAATTGTGGAAATATATCTTCCAGTCTTAGCTTATTTACATCAAAGACGTCTTCTTTATTTCCATTCCACCCAACAATATGGAATCCATACTTCTTAGCCTCCTCTGTTTCAGACAAAGAGTGCCGATTTATAATATCACGAAACGAGTTCTCTATATTACCCATAGAACCTTCTTCATACAACAACAGGTATGGAGGAATAGGATTATCAAGAGCTCTAAGTCCAACAACATTAAATAAAGCATTTCCTTGACCGTCCACACCTTTGTTCAAGGTAAACTCATTTACAACATCTGCGATTTCAGGTGTAAGGCGTTGAGAATTGTTTAGGTACATCTCATTCCTTGGCATCCAGACTGTGTTATCAGAGACCTTGTGATAAATTGCCTGGTTGTTGTCCCCTATTCTTTGTAAGACACATTCATCGCAGTTGAACAACTTATCAAGAATACCTATCTGATGTTTAGCCAAGTCCTGAGCTTCATCTACATAAATGTACTTGAACCTTTTTCTTAAAAAACTGACAATTTCTGCATAATTTGAAATGTATAAATCTGCCAGGAAATAGCAATCATCATAATGCAGAATACCTTTCCCCATTATTCTTTGCTTGACTTCGAGCAATTTTGAGATAATGAATTTTTTATTATCTTCTTCTTTCCCTGCCCATGTGCCAGGGACGTGATAACTAAGTTCTTCGCAATCTATTCCTTCCCCAATTGTAATAGTATTATCTTTTATACCAAAACGTATATTGTTAAAATCATAATTCTTACTTTTAAGATAAAATATTCGTCCATCATATATTCTAGACAACTCATATTCCATTTCTTCCTCATACCGATCCTTATCTATGATGTCAATACTTGAATGAGTACAATTCTCATAAAAAGGAATTGCTAAGAACGTATCAACGAATTCTTGGACAGTACATACACAATTGGGATAGTTAAACAATTCTTCAAAACGTCCTTCAAGTTTTTTCTTAATTTCATCTACAGCAGTATTCGTGTGAGAAAGAACAAGGATTCCCTCATTGTCTTCTTTGCAATTTACCACACATGCAAGTTTAGCCAACAAAGCAGTTGTTTTTCCACTACCAGGAACTGCAAGCAAATCACAAGATGTTAGATTCTTTATAAAATCCCTGCGTTCTTCATCAAAAGATGCACCCTGTGGTAGAAATAAGCCTTCAACTTCATTTATTATTTGATCATTAATTACTTTCATTTTCTACAAGCATGTTTTATTGCAGCAACAAGATAATAGGCACTATCATCTTCTGCAATAGAGATTTGATTAGAAGTCATTATCTTTTCAACTAGTGTTTGTGCAATAGCGACCTTGTCAAGACTTCTTGTTTTCAGTTTTTCTATAAGCTTTGCTTCGAAATCTGCTTCCTTCCAGGTCTGATCATCATTACGTTTGAAAGCATCAGTCCTTGAATGGACTTTTGATACTGCTTCCATAAACAATTGCTTAAGTGCATTAGAAAGGAATAACGACCATTCCAAAGTCCAATGTGGAGCTATATAAAGACGGACATTTTGGTCTGCAGGGAAATTTGCACTTGCAATGATAGCAAGTTTCTTTTCATTTTCTTCTACTGCACTAATTTCCGCATATTCATCACCAGCACCATCTTCCGCGGCTTCCTGAACATCGTGTGCTAGTAACTGAGGAGCAACATCAAGGTCGGTCACAACACTAACAGGAATATCCAGTTTCTTTCCATCTGTCCTAACAAATATATTTGCATACCTGAGATACGCTGTTGAGCCCACATTAACGATAGAAACTTCATGGGTTGTAATATCCATTCCGAGTTTATATGCTAATGTTGGAAGCAGGAGTTCCTCTGCCCAACCTTCAACGAGTATCACCCCTTTAGCATAAAACAGATTTGACTTGGTCACATCAAGGAATGTATCAAGAAACTTAAAGTCAGATTCTTTCAATCTCGTCGTATCTGGATTAAGCGGATAGACATCTGTACCATGGCAGATGATAAAGTTTACATTATCTTTATCCGCCAGTCTGACTTTAGAAGTCAAATTTGGACTATGTGTTGACATAATGAACTGAACTTCTCTTGATTGAAGGGAAGACATTACTTTCATCTGAGCTTGAGGATGAAGATGAGCTTCGAGTTCTTCTATAAGACCAAGGTGAAGTCCCGGTTTCCCGTTATTCAAATGAAGCAACTCAGTAGCCATGTATAGCCTATTCATCGTACCCAATCCAAGATTGTCACTCTGCTTCACTCGTACAGAGATGGCATCTAAAATAGTCTTAATTTTGGGATCAGAGATCTTCAATTCACTTTCTAAGCTGGAATCAATAAAGTCCTTGAGATATGTATCTATCTTGTCTTTCAGTTGTTCTTTGTGACTTGTGCCAAGAATTGGATTACCTTCCCCATCAAGCTCTTGATTTGGACTATTGAACCACACATCTATATTATGGTTCGCTTCTTGCATGAACGTCTCTAAATCATGATCCTGACCTGGTACTTTAGCAAATAGGCTATGACCTTGAAGAATCTGTGAAACTCTTGAGTTTTTATGAGCACTCAATTCATTGTCTGCATCCCTCAACGCCTTCAAATATGTACATTTCAAATAGTCTCTGGCGATTGAATTCATCTGTCTTCCGTCATCAGCAGAACCTGCCGTCACATCACCTTGAGTAATCCTGTCATTTACCTTCTTTGCTTTATAGATTACTCTGAGGTAAGGCTTGCGTGTCGCATTATCCCAAGACAACCATTCGATGAACCAACTTGCCTCAATATCGCTGAACCCATCAAATCGAAGTTCTATACGCAAGTTGTCGGTTCCGTTATAAAAATCAGAGTCTTCTAATTTAATCCAATCTATTGCATGAGTTTTGATAACCAGCTTGATAGCGTCAATAATTGCTGTCTTGCCAGAATCATTCTCGCCTACCAAAATATTCAATTTATTTTTGAAAGGAACCGTCAAGTGAGGTTTTGACAAATCAATATTGTCATCACCACCGAATTTGCGAAAGTTCCACAATTTCAATTCTAATAAATACATACACTTTTATATTAATTCTAACCGAGGCGTTATCTACGTCGTCGCCACAGCATCGTTTTTAGTTGAGTATGTTTTGTTACATAAAAAAACACCTAACTAGGAATGCAATATTAACAAATCCAATAAATGTTTGTGCAAAAATTTGTGTCATATTTCAGAAACGCCGTGGATATGGCTATTCTAAATGGATATTTACACATTTACACATAAACACAGAACAAATTTATGGGTAACTGCCTGCCCAAGGCTTCTGGCCGACAAAGTAAGAAAGGCAAACACGCTATACCCTTATACCTATTTATTACAATTGAATTTCAAGCAAGAGTAGCACATATACGCCCTATAACGACGTGATTATGCTGGAACCATGTCACAACCATGTGACGATTGAGGTTTTATTGAGTCTTTACTGCGCAACGATTGTGTATCGATTGCGAATCAATTGAACATTATTGAGTGTGGATTGAATCATGACTGGAGTTTAACCCGTATATAATGGGAGACAATGGAGTATATTGTGATATTGACCTTGTTTGGCAGTTAAATATCACAAACAAGCGAGGTGAAACTCCAGTATATACAGGGTTGAACACAATTACATCTCCTTCTTTTCTACTAGTTTCCCCGTCTATATTGTTTGATGTCACTCCGCCCACTTAATTCATGACAATAGCAACCGCTTACAGAATCGCTGTACTGCAATTTAAATCCCTTCACTTCCCACTACGACATCATGATTTCATGAGTGTTTTTTTTGATTTCTTGCAAGTTTTTCCGAATGAGAAATAAAGCGTAGCCGTTGAAATACTAAATCATATTGATCCGTTTATCCAGAAAAAAATAACAACAAAACTATTCTTTTGAAAAAAATGAGTAACTTCGCACCTTTGGAATATTCGCGATGCAACATGCGCACAATTACGCTTGCTGTAAAAATATGCAGAATAACCCACATACGCAACTTTACGCACATTTAAAATGTCGTATATGTACGATTTTAATACTAATTAACAATCATTTTGAGGTTGACGATTAAAAATCGCACGCATACGCACACGAAACGCAACGAGACGCACATGTACATGAATAACAAAATAAAAGAAATTGCAGGCACCTCATACATCGATGCCGCAAAAGGCAACCCGAAGATGCCTATGGTTCTTCGGATTATTACAGCTCTTTAACATTGACAAGGATATAATATAGACAACACAAGTTTCATAGTGGCAAGGCAGAGTTTGTATCAGTGAAAACAAGGCTTAACCAAGTTCTTGGTTTCGATATATGCGAAAAAGACTGCCGACTTGCCTGTTCTACTACTGACAAACTGCAAGTATAATTAACATGTCATAAACGAGCATTACGCCCGCTTTGCACATATAACAAATTGAAAATGACAACATTTAAAGACACATAGAATATGAAGACCGAACAACTGTGGTTTCGCATGTCCGCCAACCTCCATGAACAAATAGACGTTGTCGCCATGCGCATGAAACTAGGCTGGGAAGGGTTCGGAATATATGTTGGCATACTCTGTTTGCTTCGTGGTTCAGAGGATGGCACTTTGCCTACCGACTATAATAGCATCGGTTGGCAATTGCGCTGTTCGAACGACATAGTCAAGTCTGTCATAGCGGATTTTGGTTTATTTACGCTTATCGATAATGGTAAACGTTTCTTCAACCAGAATCTGATGGACGAGATGGAGCAGTACCAGAGGGTGCTCGATGAGCGGCGTAAGGCTGGCCGACTAAGTGCCGAAAGGCGCTGGGGAGCCAAAACCGAGCAAAACTCAAATGGGGATGTTATATTCGAACCTATTCCAACTAGCAAAACAACCGAAAAAGAGGACGATTTTATAGGTGACCCATCAAAAAATGTAGCATCTGTTACCGATTTTGATGCCTTAAACAAACAAGAAAAGAAATAAACATTAAATACTTCGTATTATATAAAACAATCGGCAAGCCGATTAGTTTGAACGAAGGAACGCCTAGAGGCGTTGGTTTGTAAAAAACAAATTTTATTAAATGTTTCTTCAGATAGTTTGAAAATAGTTGGGGACGACAATGTTTCACCTTCGAAAAGGACTGAATACCCTACTTGAAAAGAGACAGCCTCAACATGGCCTAGAATTGTAACGTACAGATAGCATTATTGCATTTCAAGCTCTTCCGTTAAACGCGGAAGAGCTTGGAACACATTTTCAATCGCACAAATTTAGTGTGTATTAACAAGTTATAGCAACATTTCAACTCTATAAGTTGTTAGCATTCAAGTATAATTTATAAATATGCGTCTTAGTGTGTGCGTTCCAACTAGAGGAACAATAGTCAATACAAAATTCAACGACAAACTACTTTCGAATATGAAGAGAGTCTTTCTGATAATAAGTTGCGCTATATTGATAATTGGTGGTGCTATTATAGCAACTCACTTATCCCATAACGAAGTTGTAGATCTTCACTTGAATAGTGAAGAATCAGCAACTTCTCAAGCAATTATTCAGGATAAAGACTTAACCATAACGTCTTGTACAGCGCAGTCCCAGTCATCCTCAGATCTCTCATTCAATTCAAAGCATTTCACGACAGACAAGACGGACTCGCTATGCACGAAAGCAGGCAAGCTTCTTGTGAGCGAGGGAAGGCTTCTCAGGGACGTCACCCTTTCGGTGCGTTCACTGAAGGACACGGAGCTTCCAGAGATGGACTACGGCATGACGAACGTGACCCCTGACGGGGAGGCGCTGCGCCTTCTGCCCCACGGCACACACTTCACAAGAGAGGGCGCATCGGTATATCTTGCCTACGACAGGACAAAGATTCCGAGCGGCTACACGGAGGAGGACATACGCACCTTCTACTACGACACGGAAGCCGGCCACTGGGTAGCGCTCGAACGCATAGCCATAGATGCGCAGAGAGAATGCGTGATCTCTCGCACAAGCCACTTCACGGACATGATAAACGGAGTGATACAGGCTCCCGAGTCGCCAGAGACAGAAGGCTACGCGCCTACGATGATGACAGAGGTGAAGGCAGCCGACCCGTCGCTGAAGATGAACCTCATAGCTCCACCTACAGCCAACAGCCGTGGTACGGCATCGTTGCAGTACAGCCTCGAAATGCCGCCGGCGAGAAACGGCATGTCACCACAGATAAGCATACAGTACAGCAGTGAAGGCGGCAGCGGCATTCTCGGCGAGGGCTGGAACATGTCCTTCCCAAGCATAACCGTCGACACTCGTTGGGGCGTGCCGAGATACAGCGAGGAGAACGAGACCGAGACATACTCGATGTCGGGCTCCATGCTCGTGACGCCAGATGAAAATGGCAACATGACCGTTGCGCACAGAGACAAGACACCGCAGAAACGCAAGGCAGACCGCAGGTTCTACACCCGACAGGGCGGAGACTTCAGTCGCATAATACGCAAGGGAAGCTCACCTTCCGACTACTACTGGGAAGTTACAGACAAGCAGGGTACGAAATACATATACGGAGATGCGGGATCCGCAGAATCGGCATCCCTGAAAGGCAGCATTCCAGATAGTCGAGTAGTAATATCCGAATGGCATCTGAATCGCATAGAGGAGCTGCACGGCGACTATGTGGAGTATTCCTATGAGACGGCAGAAGAGAAAGGCATGGGCGGCATAAAGACCAAGGCCCACTATGTGACGAAGATAGAGGCAGGCAATGCAGGTCAGCCAGCGCACACCGAGGTTGAGTTCGTGTACAGGGACAAGCCAAAGAGCGTACGCCAGAGCAATGCGAGATACGGGTTTCTCACGTCCTCCGACAGGTTGCTTGAGAGAGTGGACATAAAATTCAGGGGTGAGACGCTCCGTTCGTACACCTTTGAATACAGGAAGGGAGCCTTCGGCAGAGAGGTACTGGCTTCGGTGACCCATCTGGATTCCGATGGCGAAAAAGTGTCGTCGCACGACTTCGACTACTACAACGATGTAGAGTCGGGAGGCGGGTATGCACCGTTCAACTCAGAAAAACAGGATGAGATCTGGGATACTAAAAATGACATAACAAGTCTCGGATTTCTCACTCCTCTCAATGCTCTGGACATGAAACTGTTCTATGACCGTCCGACAGCATTGGGAGGAACAAAGAGCCGTTCGATAGGAGGCTCCTTCTATGCTGGCGTTGGCGTGAACGATGCCAGCAACACAACAAGCAACACGGTAGGAGGTTCATTCAGCTATTCCAATGACAAGAGCCAGAGTGTATCAGCATTCATGGATATTGACGGCGATGGCTTGCCAGACAAGGTTTTCCTCACGAATGACGGACTGTTCTACCGTCCGCAACAGATGACAAAGGGAAAGTCTACTTATGGCGCCCCCATAGCCATAAGCGGAATATCCAAGATGACAACGACCGTCAGCAATACATTCTCTGGCGGTATCAGTACTAAGGTCGGACACAAGAAACGTGTGGCCTCTGTTGGAGCCAGCCTTTCAAAGACTAAAACCAAAACCACAGATTACTTCCTTGATATCAACGGCGACGGTCTTGTTGATTTCGTGTCTAACGGCAAGGTATATTTCAACTGTGGCAAACAGACGGATGACGGCAAGCCAATGCTTGTTTTCGACAAAGACAGCAGGAAAACTGAGAATCCAATAATCTACGAAGCCGACAACATAGAATCTTCATTGGGAGAACCAACTGACGAAGAGAGGAAAGAACTACTGGACAGCTCGCCGATGGAAGACATGGTGCGAGTATGGCAGGCTCCGATGGAGGGGACGATAAACATATCGGGTGGCATAACACTACTGCCGCCTCCAGAAGGATATGATGAGGAAGAGTACGCCCTGTCGGATGGCGTGCGTGTGGCAATCCAGAAAAACGGAAGTGAAATTTGGGAGAAGACCATTTCAAAAGGTGACCATAAGGAATACCAAGTCACAGAGTCGATAAGAGTCAACAAGAACGACAGAATATATTTCCGTCTGCAATCGGGTGCGGAGGAATTGAGCAACGGATCATTCGACAGAGTGAAATGGTCTCCGGTCATAACCTATACCGACAATACGGAAATGACACAGCCAAACGGCTACTCGACAACGACGTACCGTACAGCAGAAGGTGCAGTGCCTGATGTGACGATGGGCTCGCTCATCGAAAGCGGCAAGTTCACGTTGACGGGAACGTTTACCAAACCCATGACCTCAGATGATATTGAGCTTCGCATCGTTGGAACCAACGACGGAGTAGAGCAAGACAGCGTTGTAAACACAGAAATAATACATGAGGAAATCGTATACAGCAAACGCTTTGCCTGGAATGAGAGCATGACCAATGCAGACATAACGGCGGAGATAGACTGCTCAAGATTGAGTGAGAAACATCGGGATCTGAAATATTTCCGTTGTGAGATGTTCTCTGAGTCAAATGTTGCATGGGAGCGTGTTGTCTGGAGTCCGACACTGAAGTATGAGGAAGATGGTGAGACAACGGAAAAGAAGCACGGTGTAACATATCATAGCTACAATGACGTTCTGTCATACGGACAGCCATATCAGGTGACGACGTTGGATACCATGCTGACGGTGATTCCACGAATAGCATTGGAGAGGGAAGACATTGACGTGGATCTTTTGCTGACCATAAAGTCGAAAGACCGGCTTTGGGGCAAGATTGGACTCAGCATCGTGGATGGGCAGAATGTGGCAGACACACTGACGCTGGACTTCAGGGAACTTATATCAAAACAAACCGCATTGCCTGAACTATGGTTCGATGTGACAAGCAAGGACTTGCAGGAAGACCTGAAAGTCAAAACCTCAGACGTGAAACTCACCAGAGGCAACCTTTCGGCCGACAGTATTGAAACAGGCATCTATTCAAAGGTAGAAAACACCCGATTCGGTAAGATGTACCGCGGCTGGGGAAGTTTCGTGTACAATTCGGCAGACGGGCGTTACAAGAGACCGATAGACGAAACGTTGCTTAAACTGCCAGAGGATGAGGCAGACGCCAAGAAGGAAATACAGAACACTCCGTTCCAGATGTCAGCGCTGTCAATTGACGATGAAGTTGTAACGCACATCGGCCCAAGGCAAGACATATTCATTACGGCCGACGAGATGGGCACAGCCAGACTGTCGGAACAGAATGTGGTGCTTGAGAATATCTTCCTTTCCGCAAGCGGGGCAGAAAAGACATCAGCGTTCGCGATAGTACAGCAAAGCGTCAACCATGGGAAAGTCGGACAGACAAGCAACGGTCTTCTTACCCTCAGCATCTCGTCGGCAGATGCCGAGACAAAATCCACCATGATTGATTTCAACGGAGACGGCTATCCGGATATCTTTGCAGGCGGGACTATTCAGTACACGAATGCTTTGGGCGGCATAAGTGGAGAGCGTCCATACAATGCAGGAACCATAACCAGCAAGAGTCATTCTGAATCTTTAGGGTTGGGTAGCGCCGCTATTTCAGCGGCATCCAAGACAGTAAGCCAATGCCTGGGAGCCAAAGCCAACGAGGCTGACCGTATAGCCGCACAAGTAGCGAAAGCGGATATCTCCGCCGGATATTCAAACAACAACGATGAGGCAGTCGAGTCTTTCATAGACATAAACGGAGACGGTCTGCCAGATAAAGTATCGCAGGAAGGTGTCTATCTGAATCTAGGTTATTCGTTTGTCAAGACAACCTTCTCTATCGGTGACATACAGAAAGGATCAAGTTCGTCATTCAATGCAGGAAAACAATTTGACAGCGGATCCAGCAGTTTCGCTGGCGGAGTGGGGCTTGTTGCCTCATGTAACAATGAGTCGTGCGCAATAATGGATATCAACGCAGACGGTTTGCCTGACAAGGTATGGATAGACGGCGGCACTGTCAAAGTTGCCTTGAATAATGGATATGGTTTTGGAGAACCTGTTGATTGGGGTCTTGAGCAGTTGAACGAGACTGTGTCTACGAGCGAGTCGGCAAATGCTGCGTTTACTGTAGAGTTCACGCCTTGGATACTCAAGATTGCCATCAACCCTGGCGTCTCTACATCCCATTCCATCAACCGCACGACCTACGACCTTCGCGACGTTGACGGCGACGGATACCTTGACAAGGTGGAGAGCCATTCGGAAGACAGGCTTACCGTCACACGCTCAGCCATAGGACGAACGAACATGCTGCGCAGCGTAAGGAACTCCATGGGAGGCAGCTTCACGCTCGACTACAGCAGGACCATACCGACATACGACCTTCCTGGCAGTCGCTATGTGCTCTCGTCACTCACCGTTGATGACGGCATACACGACGACGGCCCGCTCATGCAGACCACGTTCGAATATGCCGACGGCAAGAGAGACCGCCGCGAGCGTGAGTTCCTCGGTTTCGGCAAGGTAACAACAAACAGCATAAACACGGAGAACGGACTTGCGGACGGACCGGACGGTGACAAGATATACCGACGTACTGTCACTACCTACGACACCGAAACGGTGTATACACAGGGCAATCTTCTGTCATCCACCGTGGAGGATGCGGCTGGACGCATGTTCTCAGAGACGGTAAATGAATACTACACATACGCCCTCACTGCAACCGGTGACAGCTACACGTTCACGCAGAAGGACGGCTACAGCAGCGACTGCGGATCGGCCTACGCACCTTTGCGCTATACCGCCAGCAGGCAGTACGAGGGCGGCAGCGACTACATGACAGTGTCGGAGGCATGGAACAGTTACCACACCGACAGCGGATCGCACGGAGAACTGAAGGCATACCGCTACAGCGACAAAGGCACGCTAGGCAGTGACGGACAGGGATCGTACGACTACGAGACAGCCGTCACGTATACAGGCGACAGAGACAGACATATCCTCTCTCTGCCGGCAGATGTGCGTGTCACAGGCTCGGACGGCACGCTCTACCATCATGTGACGGCGGCATACGATACCAAATATGCCAACCATATAACACGCATCACCCAGCAGCTTGACGGCGGAGAGGCAGTGACGGACTACAGCTACGACAGGTACGGCAACATAACGCAGAAGACACTTCCTGCCAACAGCAAGGGCGAGCGCATGTGGTACAGGTACCGCTACGAGCCGGTGATGAACATGTATCCCGAGCGTGTGGAGGACGCATGGGGCTACCGCAGCGAGAATGAGGATTTCGACTACCGCTACGGCATAGCCCTCACGAGACGCGACATCAACAACTACTACTGCGAGACCGAGATAGACAACCTCGGCCGCATAACCAGGCTTCGCGCCCCTAATGAGATAGCCTCGGGAGCCGAATACACCATAGCGTTCGACTATCACCCGACGGCACAGACATCACAGGCAGGCATCACGGCTCCGGCATACGCCGTTATGCGCCACTATGACGTGCAGCACCCTGACGACGACATAGAGACCGTCACCTTCACCGACGGCTTCGGACGACCTGTACAGGTCAAGAAGGACGGAGTGACCACCGAGATTGCAGGAGGCAAGCCATCACAGGGCAGACAGGTGATGATAGTGAGCGGACGCAACGTATACGACGCATTCGGCCGCGTGGTGAAGACCTACTATCCGACAGAAGAGGCCACGGGACAGAAGACGGCGTTCAGCACAGCCTTCGACGATGTGGAGCCTACAGTGACGGCATACGATATCCTCGACCGAGAGCTGACAGTCACACTGCCCGACGGCAGCGTGAGCAGGTCGGAATACACCCTTGCCACGGACATGCACGCCATGGTGACCACCGTTACCGATGCCATGGGCGGCAGACAGGCCACCTACACCAACGGCAGCGGCAAGACACTGCGCTCTGTTCAGCTCAGCGGACCTGACGGAGCCATAGCCACGACATTCGAGTACGACGGCATACAGCGCCTCGTGAAGGTGACCGACACAGAGGGCAACGTCACGTCATCGGTCTACGACATGGGCGACCGCCGCACCGAGGTGACACACCCTGCAAGCGGCAAGACCACCTTCACCTACGACGCATTGGGCAACGTGCTCACCAAGCAGACGGCTGAGCTCGCCAAGAGCGGCAAGGCTATAACATACGACTACGACCATCACCGACTCACAGGCATCAGCTACCCAGACCACCCTGAGAACAATGTAAAGTACTACTACGGCGGACGCAACGCATCGCACAACCGCATAGGCCGCCTTGAGCTCATGGAGGACGGCATGGGAGCTACAGAATACTACTACGGACGCATGGGAGAGGTGACCAAGACGCGCAGGACACTCATCGTACCTAACCAGGCCATAGCCACATACGTCACGCAGTGGAGCTACGACAGCCAGAACAGGCTCATGGAGATGATATATCCTGACGAGGAGAAGGTGACATACTCGTACGACAACGGAGGTCAGCTGGTGAAGGTCAGCGGATACAAGTCATACGGC
>JAZLKJ010000072.1:0-9549 GCA_045597565.1 Prevotella sp.
CTCCAGATCTTTACAGAAGAAATCATGAAAGAGTGTTTGAGAGTCTCCGTTCTTACGGTTTCACTCAGGCAGAACTTTATGGCTATGAGGACGGCAAGATATTCGGAGTTCCTGCTCAGGAGTTCGTGAATGATGTTCGCAGTGTCGGTCTCAAGCCGGTATCGAGCCATGTGCAGTATGCTCTTACTGACGAGGAAGTCAGGACTGGCGATTTCTCTGGGAAGAAGATGTGGTGGAAGAACTGCATAGCGCAGCATAAGGCTATCGGACTTGACACGATAGTCTATGTCTGGTATGCTTTCCCTAAGTCCATGCTTGAACTTCAGCGAATAGCGGAATACCTTGACTGGATTGGCGCGATGTGCAAGAAGGAAGGCATCAGTTTCGGCTATCACAACCACGACCACGAACTGCGCAAGGTGGAAGGCAAGGAAGTGATGCTCGACTATCTGCTCACTCACACAACCCCAGAGAACGTCTTCATCGAGATGGATGTGTATTGGACTGTCTTCGGTCATGGAAGCCCTGTAAATTATTTCAAGAGATACCCTGGTCGTGTCAAGATTCTCCATATCAAAGACCAGTATGAGATTGGACAGAGCGGAATGGTGGGCTTTGACGCCATCTTTCGCAATCTGCATCTTTCCGGAGCAGAGCACATGATTGTAGAACAGGAGACAACGGAGCAGGCTGACATGCTCGAAAGCCTCAAGATTAGCATGAACTACCTACAGAATATGAATTACGCACAAGAGAAACTCGTGGCTTTAAGCTTCGACGACGGACCTAATACTGAAACCACTGTTCACATGCTCGACGTGCTGAAGAAGCATGGCGTGAAGGCGTCTTTCTTTGTCATTGGCAAGAACATAAACGAGGAGAGCGCAAAGGTTATGCAGCGTGCCCACAACGAAGGCCATGACATTGAAAACCATAGTCTTACGCACTGTGCCATGCCAACTCTTACTGCCGACTCAATGCGTTCGGAAATCAGTCAGACTTCTGCTCTCGTAGAGAAGTATGTCGGCGAGAAGCCACAGTTCTTCCGTCCTCCTTACATCGCACTGAACAGAACGATGTTCGACAACATCGACCTGCCTTTCATCAGCGGAGAAGGTTGCAACGACTGGGAAGACAATGTCTCTGCCGACATGCGAGTGGAAAGAATGCTTGGCTTTGCACGCGACGGTCTCATCTTCCTTCTTCACGACATGCAGGGCAACGAGAAAACCGTTGAGGCTGTTGACCGCATAATCCCGATTCTCAAGGAGCGCGGCTTCCGTTTTGTTACAGTAAGAACACTCTTCAAGGAAAAGAACATTGCAACGCAGCGCGGCATCATTTATACCGACATCCTCAACGCGCAGCCTTGGAAATAAAAAGCAAGGAAGTTTCGTAAATATATAAATCCAAAAATACTGGAAATCATGAAGACAATAATCACTTTAGCCATTGCCTTGGTTTGTTCTGCGTCTGCTTTTGCGCAAAGCAATTTCAAGGAGAAAACAATCTTCAAGAACGACGATGTGGAGTTTCGCCAATTGGATGAACATACTTGGCACGGTAACGGTCATCTCGTTTTCAATGAATCAGTCTATCTCATCGAAGGCGATTCTTCGGCAATACTGATAGACGCCGGTACACGGATTCCAGGCCTCAGAAAGATTGCTGAGGACTTGGTGAAAAAGCCGGTAGCTCTAATCATCAGCCACGGACATGGCGACCACGTCGGTGCCATGAACGAATGGGACGAAGTCTGGATAAATGCTGGCGACGAAGCGATTCTTCGTCCTGGTGCCTATAAGGGAAAGAAACGTTATCTTACTGACGGACAGATATTCGACCTTGGAGGACGCACCATCGAGGTTGTCTTCACTCCAGGACATACCGCAGGCTCCGCAACCTTCATTGACCGCGACCGCCACTACGGATTCAGCAGCGATGCCTTCGGCTCCGGCAATCTGCTTGTGTTCACAGACTTATCTACGGAAATTGCCACTTGCCAGCGCATGGCTCGCTTTATCAAGAAGTATAATCTCCGCTACTTCTACCCTGGTCATTATTGGGGCGACAACCTCGAGACTCCTGAGCGAGTGGCTGATATTGCTGCCATCTGCGAAGGTATTCTGGGCGGTGAGTTTACTCCAGTGAAGGGCGACAACGCAAGTCTGCCGTTTATTGTTGAGAAGAACGGCGTAAAGATAAATTACGGCAAAGCTCAAATGAGATAAATCGCGTGGCTGAGTATGGCGGAGTTTCAGGTAATCAGGGCAACGGAAACGTATCAGCAGGCTGGGGCGTACTATGTACGTATTCAGGCCATGGCTCGTAAATACAATATTGGTTTGCGGGAGGAGTTTGATGAATATGATACTCCTCAGACAAAATATATTATTGTTACCGACAGCGGTTTTCCCGTTGCGACATGCCGAATCCTGCAGCGATCTGACGTGACTGCAGAAATCGGAAGGGTAGTGGTCCTGGAGGATTACCGTGGCAAAGGCTTGGGGAAGTTGGTGATGGAGTCGGCAGAGCAGTGGATTGCAGAACTTGGTTTCAAGACCGTCGTAGTGGAAAGCCGTGATGTGGCAGTGGGTTTTTACGGGAAACTTGGGTACTTATGCGACTCTTCCGAGCCTGACGATTCCGGCACTTTCACTTGTCTGCATATGGAAAAGCGCCTGTAATTTAATTTTCACTTTTCTTTCGTCACTTTACTTGCGGCGCTTGTTTTTCTTGACCACTTTCTTGGTCACTTTCTTTGTTACCCTGCTTGTCGCTTTGCTCGTTGTTTTGCCAGTAGCTTTGTTCGTTACCTCACTTGCTGCTTTTTTGCAGAGCTTGGCTTCTTCCTCCGTGATGGCTTCTGTTCGTGGGTCGCTTCCGTCAGGACGATATTTTATAGTGTTAGCGTCCTTGCCGTGGAGGGTGACAAACCATGTGCAAGCAGCAGTGGAGCGTCCCATTCCTAAGGATAGGTGGTAGCCGTCGCGGGTGAGGTCATAGTTGCCTGTCGTGTCGCGCAGATTCTGGATGGCAGGTCCTGACGGAATGATACCGTCAATGGCGTTTTCTGCGACCACTCGTTTCACAGCATCGCTGATGGCGGCATGCATCTTCTTCTGCGAAGAGTCATACTTCGGGAAGTCGCTATGCTTTGACTCCGCAGCGTAAGCCCACGTCTGGTGCAGCATGATCTTTGCTCCCGGCACCATCTTCTTTATCCATGAAATAAGTTCTGGCAGACGGACATACGATTCGTAGAAGCCAGACTGACCGCTGACCTGCTGAACACTGATGTAGTCCCATTGCTCCTCGCCGATGACGCTCTCCAACGCGACATTCTGGCGGATGGTCTTATTGCCTTCCACATCAAACTTTGTGTATCTGTAGGCAGCCTTGTTTCCGGCTATGTTCTCCACATGGCGGTCTATGGAACAGCCGCCGATGTAGAGGTTTGCTATGACCATTGGCACACCTTCCGAGCGTGCTATCTCGGAGATGTTCTGCTCCAATGCGTCTTCTGAGAAACTGTTGCCTATTCCGAGCACCTTGATTTGTGCATACGTTACCCCTGCCGTGAGTAGGGCTATAAGTACAAGAAAATACTTCTTCATTTTGACTATTGGTGCGGTGAGGGCACCGCACCTCCATACTTAGAAAGAGAGTCCCGAGTTGTCGAAGTGCGACGGCTCGGGACTCTTGGTTTTATTGGAAGCCGTAGGGGGCTGTTTTATCTTACGCTGAGTGGCTTGTGACCGGAAGTGATAGTCTTCTGCTTCTTCTGTCCGTTGATGAACAGACTTGGGACAGAAGGTTTGTTGATGCGGCGACCTGCAAGGTCATAGTAGCGTGAGCTACGCTGCTTCTGGGCATCCGTTGCGGCATTGTTGATGCCGACAAATCCTTCCTTGAGCGTGAACCAATTGTTAGCTCCCTTGGCAGTCTTTGATGTTCCGTCGAACGCAACTTCTACGCTGACTACGTGGTCGCCATCGTTGAGACCTTCAATCTCGTATGATGTTTCAGGGATGAGGCTTGCATTATTCTGCTTGCCGTCAACATATACGTTGTAGCCGGCAATAGGGAGGGCACTTTCCTCTTCTGCCTCCGTGATGAGAGCGATCATCCAGTTACCATAGACAGCAGCTTCGGTGAGCGAAGAGAAATTTACGCCGTTGGTACTTACGAGGTCTGAGACGTTGGTGTAAGGCGACTCGCCATCAACGCCGATAGGCGACTTCTCTGGAGTTGTGTCGTAGCAGTCGAGCATGAGTTCGTAAGTAAGACCTGAGATAATTTCGATAGGCTCCTCGAGTTCAACCTCGTTCCACTGGTTGAGTTTATAGTCCATAATCTCCTCGTAGGCTATCGGGTTGCCGTTGAGGAATAGGTAGAATGTGAACTCTGCGTCGCAAGTAGGGTAGAAGCGGAACTTCGTAATCTTGTTGCCAACGTAAGGACGGAGCTTCTTAGGTTCAAACTCTACGAGTGCCTGGAGAGCATAGTTCTCCTCCTTGTTGCCTTTGACGGCCTGACGGCTAGGCTTCTCCGAGCAGTAAGCCACGAAGTTCTGGTCCTTGTCGTGAGGTGCTTCCCAAGAGAGGGCAACGTTTGCGCCCTTTGCCTTGACATCAACGTTATTTACAGCAAAGTTCTGCGCATTGATGTTCACATCTACATCTGTGCTCTGTACGTTTGCTTTGCTACCGTCTGCATATACAGCCTCTACGCCGAGTGTGTGCTTGCCCTCAGAGAGGTTATCCACCTTGGCATATTCGTTAGCAACATTCTTTACGAGGGCACCGTCGGCAAAGATGTTGTAGCCAGTAACCTTGTCGGCATCGTCAGAGACTGTGCCGTTGTCGATGATGAGGTTAATAGCCCAGGTGCATTCCACTGTCATACCACCCTCCTGACCGTAGTCGTAGTAAGAGTAGAGCTTAGGCTCGGTAGTGAGACGGAGAAGGTCTGTCTTGCCTGGAATACACTTGCCGTAAGTCATACCGATGACGTTGTTTGAAGCAGTGAGTTCACTGACAGTAGCAGTGATACCTACTACGATGTCCTTCTTTGCGTCAATTGTGATAGGCTCCTTGAACTTCACGGTGTTGAGTTCGCAGAGGGTGAGATCCTGAGTGATCTTCTCTTCCTTGATTACTGTGTATTTGTCTGTAGCCTCATCATATTCATATACGGTAGCCTTCCAGCCCATTTGTGTTGACATTGGATAGAAAGAAACGCCCTCAATCTTTTTGCCTTCGTAGAGCTTGAAGTCGCTCTTGTCATAGCGAACGGCAAGCTCGAAAGAGTACGATGCAGCTCCGAAGCCGAAGACATCGTCAATCTCTGCGTCGTAGTAGGTCTTAACAACCTTGTTGGAGCGTGGTGTGTTCCAAAGGAGTGTGGCGTTGTTGAAACCGTTCTGGCGAGCGATTAGAGAGTAAGGAGTCTGGACTTCCTTGTCCTTGAGTGTAGCAGCCGCTGGATCGCACTTGTCAGACTCGGCAGCGTCCTTGTAGATTGCAGATACTGTGTAGTCGTAAGTGTTGCCAGAAGATACTTCGCTGTCAAAGAAAACGAGGTTGTCGGCAGTGTTCTCGCCTACCTTAGTGCCATTGCGATAGATGACGTACTTCTCGACGTTCTCTGCGTTAACGAGAGGCTTGAGCCATGAAACGCGTACCATGTTCATGCCGTCAAACTGCTTAGCCTCTACGCCGCAAGGAGCACGGTGAGTGATTTCCTGGTCAGTGAGGAGCACGCAAGACTGGTAGTAGCCGGCTGGCTCATGGTAGAAGAAGCCCATTACCTTGGCATCGGCAGAGATTCCTAATCCACGGAGAACCATTGGATATTCAGGGATTTCAGGGTCACCGTGAACATAGAGGATATTTGGATCATTGTAGAAGTCCCAAATGCCGTTTTCTTTGAGATAGTCAATAGCCCAATAGCCTTTACCATTCTTATATATAGTAGCGCGTTGGCCGTCATTTTGCTCAAAACCGAGGATAGTGCCATCGTTGGCGATAGAGTTGAAATCCTCCTGGAAAGGCTGAGCAGTGATGGTCTCAAGCAGAGACGTCTTGTGAGTAGCCATGTCGTATATGGCTGTTACCTCTGGGTTCTTTGTAGCAGAACCCTCTGTGATGCCACCCCAAAGAAGGAGCTTCTTGCCGTCAGGAGAGAACATCTGACCTGTACACCAAGGAGCACCGTACTCGCTGAGAATCTCAGCATCCTTTGAAAGGTTGCGCCATATTGCAGCGTAGCGTGTAGCCATGGCACCCTTTTCAGTATATTTCCAGCCAGCAACGTCCTGACCGTCTGGGGAAATACAGTAAGGCACGCCGTAGCAACCGTCTGAAAGATCCTTGTAGAACTCGCCATCCTTCCAAACAACAGGACGGAGAGACCCGTTAGTGTTCATTGAACCTGCCATCCATCTGCCGTCAGGAGAGATACCGCCGGTCATACCGCCACCAAGGCTCTGTCCCAACTCAGAACCGCCAGTGAATGTGCCAATGATAGGAAGTGTGTGCCACTTTGTGTCGTAGTAGCCAGGAGTTTGGACGGGAGAACCGTTTGGTGTTATCTCTGTAGAGCTGAACTTACCTGCAACAACACCATTGTCAGAGATACCGGAAGGAATAGACACTTCAAGAGCGGAAAGCATCTCAATCTTGCCTGACTCAAGGTTCCAACGGAATGCGTAAGGGTTATAACTGTAGTCGTAATATACACCTGTAGCCCACTTACCGTTGGCAGAGATGTACATGATCTGATATTCCTGAGGCGTGCGAAGCACGATAGTACCTTTGTCTGCAAACGCGCTCAGGGAAGTGAGCACGATGCAAAGGGTTAAAAAGAGTTTTTTCATTATTTTGTTTTGGTTTTTAGTCTTTGGCTTTTACTTTCACTTCATCAGCACCTTCTTGCCATTCTTGATTACGATGCCGCGATAGTTCTTGCCTACGCGCTGACCTGCAAGGTTGAAGTAATTCTGCATTCTGCATTCAGAATTCTGCATTATCGGAGAGATGCTGTTTGGTGCATCTGCGAAGTTAACAACGAAAGGAGCGGAAGAAGCGTATGGACGATTGTACTGCATGTAGTTGTCAAGAGTTGCGTACTGCACGATGTATTCGCACTGCGACTTGCCAGCAGGTGCTAAATCTGTGAAGTTCCAATCGCGGAAAGTACCAGCCTCGTCCACCTTCATGTATTCTTCGTCAAGGAGAGAAACGCCTTTGGCAATGAGTTCGCCGTCACGATAAATGTTGAAGGCTGCAATGCCACTTATGCGCTCTGCCTGAGGAATGGTGCTGATGACGACAGAACTCTTTGTTGTCTCAATAGCCTTTGCTGTTGGAGCGTAAGTGCTCTTTGCTGGCATCATGTAACGCTTGACATGAGCTCCCTCTGTCCACTTTGCCTTTATTGCATCGTAAGTACTGATAACGCCATAGACGATGCCGTCATCTTCTGGGTCGTTAGTGTATGTGGTCTGCGCATAGACAGAAGAAGCACCGAGCGAACCGTTTGACTTATACTTTGCACGCTTTGTTACCTCTGACTCAAGGCGACCGTCCTTCGCGCTATAATTATATGTAACGACATACTGATACTTAGCGCTACCTTCCTGAAGGTCGTATGTTTCAGTAGCAAGCTTGCCATTCTCGTCGAATGTTCGTGTGCGAACTTCAGTCATTTCGTCTGAAGAAATTGTGAGGACATCGCCGTCGTAAGAGTACTTGCAATACTGAGTGAGCACAGGATTGCCATCCTTGTCGAGATTATAACTAGCTGAACGATTAACCACATCGTTGGCATCAACGAAGAACTTCTCCACCAATGTCACGCCAGCGTCAGCATTCAGATTGTTTCCTTCAACGAATGTACGCTCTTCCTCTACGCAGATTCGGTTGTCGTCAGAAATCTGGATATAGTCCTTTGGATTGAGGGTAACATACTCAGTGTTAGCCTTTCCGTAAGGATAGACTGCTTGAATCATTATGGACACTGGACCGTTGAGATTAATCAGGGTCCATGTAAGGTCAAGAGCCTTGTCTTTGTCCTCATGGTTCTCTGCTACGGAATAGCCCTTCATAAAGACATTGTAGCGGATAAGACCGTAAGCCTCTGCGTCAGGAGCAGCGTTCCATGTAATGGTAAGGGTATATAGACCGTTGTCGTCCTTGTCGGCAGCAATGGCGCGGATGTTTGTAGCCTTAGGGATATACTTGTCAAGGACAATCATCACAGGATCAGAAAAGTTCCAATCGATTGTATTCCCCTCGTCAAGTTCTTTGTCTGATGCCTGAACATACTGTGCGAGGAACTCATGCTTGCCGTTCTTGAGGATGTTGGTTGTGTAAGTGATAGTCTTTCCATCGGCAGAGAGCATGCCATTGGCGCGAGCTTTTGCAACAGTCATTGTGCAGATAATGATTCCATTATCCATGATTTTCAGTGCAGCCTTGTCGCCATCGGCAGCAGCCTGGTTAGGAAGGGTTACGGAGAGCTTTATCTTATTCTCATCGCCAACCTTCTCGGCAGAAAGTGCAGGAGCGTAGTCTGCGTGGTTGTATTTTGCGTACTCATGAACGAGGGATGTTGCCTGATTGTACCATCTTCCGTCAGAGTATGTCTGGGTCTTTTCCTCAACGCGCACCTTGTCATCGGAAATAGAAGTCTTCTTGTACGTAGTGTGCAGATAGTCCTCTTCCGCACCATCTCTGATGATCTTCTTCTCGTAGAGTTTGCAGAATCCGTCAGCATCGTATGTCCAGTAGAAAGCGTTGCCCACAAGCACCTTGTTTGTCCAGTTGTTGTAGTGGAGTTCCTTCACCTTGTTTCCATTGGCATCGTACGATATCTCGCCAACGTATTTGTAGGAGTCCCAACGGCCGGTGTTGTTGAGCTTGGTAGGCTTTCCGTTCACGAAGTCAAAATACTCCGTAGTTTCCGATTCAACCCAGTTGGTTCTGTCCCATGAATAGCGCACCTTCTTTGTGAGATTACCCTCGGCATTGTAGATGTATTCCCTCTTCTCGTATTCCTGTGCCAACTCAAGGATGAGGTTGCCGTTGGCATCGTAAGCGTAGGTCGTAGTGTCATTGACAGCGCGGAAAGCGAGGTCAAGACCATCGTACATGCCGTATTGCTGCGAACTCTTGCAAATAAGCTGTCCTGAAGCGTTATACTCGTTGGTGGTATAACGCGTGATTTCAATGCTGCCGTCGCCACAAAGTCCGTAAACGGCTTCGCGAATAACTTTGTCTTGCTTGTCATAAAAGTGCTTTGTCCATTGGGTAGTAACGCTACGGGATTCACCCATAGCATCGCCAATCACTTCTGTCTGGCGAAGGAGCATACCAGGAATCTGTGCAAAAATGCTGATGCTTGCAAGGACAGCTCCGAATGTTAATAGTAGTTTTTTCATTTATTTTTGTATTTTGTTTTATTTAGAGTGGGGAACCCGACGGAAAACCGTCGGGAACAGTGGCTATTTAAGCTCCGCTTGGGGGTTAGGGGGTAAGTACCTTC
>JAZLKJ010000073.1:0-28144 GCA_045597565.1 Prevotella sp.
TCTGAAAGACCAGCCTTTGCAAGCACTGTAGTGATAGCAGCTGTAAGAGTAGTCTTACCGTGGTCAACGTGGCCGATAGTACCAATGTTGACGTGCGTTTTATTACGCACAAACGTTTCTTTAGCCATAGCTTATTTTTAAATTTTTAAGTTATTAAACAAATTGATTTTAGACTGAAAAGCCCTATGTAGCCAGCCCTTTAAGGAACCCTTAACATAGGTTTTCTTTGTTGGAAGAGCTGTTACCGAGACTTGAACTCGGGACCTCTTCCTTACCAAGGAAGTGCTCTACCGCTGAGCTATAACAGCGTAGTTGAGCGGAAAACGGGGCTCAAACCCGCGACCCCCAGCTTGGAAGGCTAGTGCTCTATCAACTGAGCTATTTCCGCGAATTAAAGTGGGCAGTGATGGATTCGAACCACCGAAGGTAAAAACCAGCAGATTTACAGTCTGCCCCATTTGGCCACTCTGGTAACTGCCCTACTTTTGTTTGTTTGAGAACATCTCGTTTTATGTAACTGAACTTTAGAGTAAGTCCTTGTTTTGAGCCTCTTGTCGGATTCGAACCAACGACCCCGAGATTACAAATCACGTGCTCTGGCCAACTGAGCTAAAGAGGCGAAGTTTTCAGTATTTCTGAGAACAAATTGTTTAGTATGTGTTCTAAAACGGCTGCAAAGGTACGACTATTTTTTAAACCAGCAAACTTTTCCTTGTTTTTTTTTTGCCCTAACATCAAAAAACTCCATTTGATAGATATATGTCATGCATCCTATAAGTTTGAATATACATTAATATATATATAGTTTGTATATTTCATATAAAAACAATACCTTTGCCAACAGATAAAACCAAACTAACCCTATGAAAGCAATTAAAGTACTCTTGGCGGCAGCTGCCTTCACTATTCCGGCAACTGTCTTTGCCGCACATCCTGACTCTCTCTCCATATTTTTCTATAAGCATGGTGACCCTAAGGAAGGATTAAAGATTGCCTACAGTTCAGACAACCGTACATGGTCAAAGCTCTGTGACAGTTATTCCTACGTAAAATCCGACTACGGATCTTGGGGCGGCGACAAGCGCATGCTCTCCACCCCATCAATGGTTTGCGACAATGGGACATGGTATGCCGTATGGCAAGTTGATGAGAAACTGAACCAGTTTGCCACCACCTACTCCAAAGACCTGTGGCTCTGGAAGCCGCAGGATTACCCATACGCCAAGGGCGCAAGTACAGTATATGCCCCGGTACTCACTAAGGAAAACGGCAACTTCATCGTTCGCTTCAAGACTACAGAGGGCAAGTACTATGCTATGACAAGCCGTGACTTCAAGACTTGGTCCAACCCAGAGGAGATTTCCGCTTCTATATATAATAAATGTGTGAAGGCAACAAATCTCACCGTTGAGGGCACTGCCCTGACTGGCGAACACCACAGGATCTCATACAATGAACTGACTACTCTGAAAGCTTTCACAAACGAAGCCATCCTTCGCAATAACGCTTACAACGAGCATGCGGCACAGGATGCCGACCGTTTCCGTGGCATGACTGGACTGAAGGCTACACTCAACATTAAGCCAAACGACACGAAGAAGATTTCAGACAAACTGATGGGTATCTTCTTCGAGGACATAAACTATGGTGCTGACGGCGGACTCTATGCAGAACTTGTCCAGAACCGCGACTTCGAATACAGCAAGTCTGACAATGGTGCCTGGAATGCCATGACTGCATGGAAGACATCGGGCGAACTGAAAGCCACCATCTCCGAAGAGAATCCTATCCATAAGAACAACTCGCACTACGTCATCCTTGAAGCCGCTGGCAATGGCGGAGCTCTGCAGAACGACGGATGGGACGGCATCGCCGTGAAGAAAGGCGAGAAATACGACCTATCGCTTTTTTCAAAGATGCTTTCAGGCAAAGTTGCTGTCAAGGTGAAGCTCATCGCTGACGGCAAGACCATAGCAGAGAGTTCCATGAGCATCAGTTCCAAGGAATGGAAACAGCAGAAGGCAGTTCTTACCGCAAAGGAAACTGCTGACAACTGCATACTCTCCATAGAACCGCAGCAGGCGGGGGCTGTAGCACTTGATTTCGTGAGCCTCTTCCCACAGAAGACCTTCAAGAACCGCAAGAACGGTCTGCGTGCCGACCTTGCACAGGCTCTTGTTGACCTAAAACCACGCTTCATCCGCTTCCCTGGTGGTTGCCTCAGCCATGGCAACGGACTTGACAACATGTACCACTGGAACGAAACCATCGGCGAACTCTGGGAGCGCAAACCGCAGTTCAACATCTGGAATTACCACCAGACAAAGGGCTTGGGCTTCTACGAGTACTTCCAGTTCTGTGAAGATATAGGCGCAGAACCGCTGCCAGTTCTTCCTGCTGGCGTACCATGCCAGAACTCGTCTCGCGGTGGCAAAGGGCAGCAAGGCGGTCTTCCGATGGAGCAGATGGAAGAATACACCCAGGAACTACTCAACCTCATCGAGTGGGCAAATGGCGACCCAAAGAAGTCTGAATGGGCAGCTAAGCGTGCCAAGGCAGGCCATCCTAAGCCTTTCAACCTGAAGATGATCGGCGTAGGTAATGAGGACATCATCGGCGACGTCTTCACAGAGCGCTTCAACTACATAAACCAGCGCATAAAGGCGAAGTACCCTGAGATAGAGGTTGTCGGAACTGTCGGTCCGTTTAACGAGGGTTCCGACTACGAGTTTGGCTGGCAGTTGGCAAAGAAGGAGAATATTGACATCGTTGACGAGCACTACTATGTACAGCCGGGATGGTTCCTCCACAACCGCGACTTCTACGACAAATACGACCGCAACGGCACAAAGGTCTATCTCGGCGAATGGGCTTCATGGGGTAGAACATTGGAGAACGCCCTTGGCGAAGCTCTCCATCTGACTTCCGTAGAACGTAATGCCGATGTCGTAGTCATGGCATCATACGCTCCACTCTTCGGCAGAAACGGTCACACACAGTGGAACCCTGACCTCATCTATTTTGATAACACCTCCGTACAGCCTACGGTAAACTACTATGTCCAGAAGCTTTACGGTCAGAACTCTGGCGATGAGTACGTCTATGCCGACATCAACCTTGAGGGAATTGCTGAGAAAGTACCGGCAGCAGCACAGATGGCAGCAGCAGAGAAGCGCGTGGCACACTCTGTCGTACGCGACTCAAAGACTGGCGACACGATAATCAAGCTCGTCAACTGCACTAACCTTCCAGTCGAAGTTTCGGTAAACCTCAACGACGGCAGCCAAGCTCTCCGTCAGGCAAGCATCACAACGCTGAAGGGTGGCAAGCCGGGCGACGTAAACAAGAACGACAACCTTGCTCCGACAACCGAAACTGCTGAACTCGCATCAAGCTTTACTCAGCAGCTCAAGCCATACAGTTTCGTGGTAATCCGAATGAAATAAAGAAACTTTGTACCACCTACTTAACTAAAAAGACAAATATGAAAAGATTGATTCTTTTACTACTTACAATCTGCTCGTTGAATGCAAGCGCAGCAAACAAGTACGACAACCCAGACACGCTCTTCGTAGCCCGCGACGGCTCTTGCGAGTTCCGCAATGTGCAGGACGCCATTGAGGTATGCCGCGCCTACATGAGCTACCATAAGGTCATCTATATAAAGAAAGGCATCTATAAGGAGAAGGTGACTGTCCACCACTGGCTGACAAACATAGAACTTTGCGGCGAGGACGCACAAAACACCATCATCACATGGGACGACCATGCCAACGTGCCTATCGCCGGCACCCAGACTCCAATGGGCACTTTCCGCACATGGACGCTCAAGGTGGAAGGAAGCGACATCACCCTGAAGAACATTACTATCGAGAATAACTCTGAGCGTAAGGGTCAGGCTGTTGCCCTTCACACTACCGGCGACCGCATACGCGTGCTCGGCTGCCGCCTGCTTGGTCATCAGGACACACTCTTCACAGGCATAGCAAACACCCATCTGCTCTTCAAGGACTGCTATATCTGTGGCACTACCGACTTCATCTTCGGTCCGTCAACCGTATGGTTCGAGGGCTGCGTCATAGAAAACAAGAACGACTCTTACGTTACGGCTGCCAGCACTCCACAGGATGTGAAGTACGGCTATGTGTTCAACAACTGCACGCTCCGTGCCATGGCAGAAGACGCGCCGCTTATGGGCGATGCCATAGGCACTCCAAAGCCAAGCGCAAAGAAGTGCTACCTCGGTCGCCCTTGGCGTCCGTATGCCTACACCCTCTTCATGAACTGTGACCTCGGCAACCATATACGTCCTGAGGGTTGGCACAACTGGGGCAACAAGGACAATGAGCAGACAGCCCGTTACCTTGAGTACAACAACCGTGGAGAAGGTGCTGCGAAAGACGCACGCACTCCTTGGGCAAAGCAGCTCACCAAGAAGGAAGCCAAGGAAATAACCATGAAGAACGTTATCGGCTGGGAGGAATAACCATAACCGTCCATGCTATTCCAGAAACCAATCTGGCGTGAATCCCGACATATATAAAAATGTCAAGATTCACGCCAGATTTTTGTAGGTTTTGTATTGCGATTTCTTCGAAGCAGTACATCCGCCTGTCACCCATACCAGAGCTGATGGTCAATGTCTGCTATTTATCATATATAATGGTATGTTCTTAATTATATCATCGCTACCGTGATATTCCTTCATTGAAACCTTGACAGCATGTCTAATGTTGTGCTCGTTCACGAAACTGTTGAGGCTTTTAGATTTGAGATTTTCTTCAGCCTTACATTCTATAGGAAGTAGGTGGTCATCTTGTTGTGCAAGGAAATCCACCTCCTGCTGAGAATTGCTTTTTGACCAATAGAACAGTTCCTGATTTTCATGAAGTTGTTGAAATACATACTGTTCAGTAAGTGCACCCTTGAATTCCGTGAAGATGTCATTGCCATGTAATATTGTATTTGCTTGCAGACCAGTCATCGCCGAAAGAAGACCTACGTCATTCATGAAAACCTTGAAGCTCTTGCTATCGCGATATGCAGAAAGTGGAATGCCAGGCTTACTAACTCCGTTTACTTGATGTAATATGCCAGCATCAAATAGCCACTGAAGTGCCATTTCGTACTCCCTTGCTCTAGCTCCTTCCCTCACAAGGCCAAAGATAAACTTCCTATTCTCGCGGCTAAGTTGGCTTGGAATAGATTTCCATATCTGTCTTATGCGCTCCACCAAAGCTCCTTCTGCATGTTTTGAGAAATCATCTTCATAGCCACGCAGTATCTCTTGCTGTATTTCCCTTATTTCATTCCACTCGCCATCGTCCTTGAAAGCTTGTACCGCTTCTGGCATTCCACCGACGAAATAATACTCCTTCAATCGCATTACCAAGCGTTCGTGGAATAGAGATAGTACAGACAAGTCCTTTGACTGTACAGCCTCTTCCAAAGCTTCTTCTCCTACTGCTTGCAGAAACTCGCAGAAGTTCATTGGGTACATACGAAGAAAGTTCACCTTTCCCACAGGAAAAGATATTCCTCTGTGCATAGCGATTCCCAAAAGCGAGCCTGCAACTACTACGTGCTGTTCCGGACAGTTTTCCTGAAAATATTTCAAGGCAGTCAGCCCACCGGTGGCTTCCTGTATCTCATCCAAGAATATCAATGTTTTGCCTGGCGTACAGGGCACATAACATTGTGTGCGTATGGCACGAATTATTCTATCAACATCGTAATCCTGCACAAACAGGTTCTGCAGATGACGTGCTTCTTCAAAGTTTATGTAAGCTGTATTCTCATAATACCGCTTGCCAAACTCCTTTACAACCCAAGTCTTTCCGACCTGCCTTGCACCCTCTATTACAAGAGGTTTCCTGCGTTTGCTATGCTTCCAATCAAGCAATTCCTGCAATGCTTTTCTTTCCATTTACACAAAATATGAACGAATAATACTCGATTTTTACACATAATATGAACGAATATTACCTCAGTTTTACACAAAATATGAACGAATGACATTGCAAAATTACACAAAAACGTGTGAATAGCAAATAATTTAGGATGTTTTTTCACAAAAATCATTGACCTATGGGTCATTTTGTTTACACCGTAGGTAAAACTTTGCAAGGCGAATTTTGCAAGAAACCGAATCATAAGAGATTGCAAAACGATTCAAAACTCATAGGAAAACGACCCAAAACTCATAGGAAAACGAACGAAAAAATGCATTTTTTCCATAGGCTCACGATGCGTTTTGTGTTATTATGCCATAAAGAGTGAGTTTTATGGCGTATTTTCAAAGTGTAGAAACCAGCAGTCTTTCCCAGAGAAGCATTATGGACTCCTTGTTATAAAGGACAGACTGACGAAGACTTTCCTCCCCCATACGCTTACGCTCTGTCTCAGAATCCATGACTTGACATATAGCCGTCTGGAAAGCTACCTCATCGTCCTGCGGAACGAGAAGCCCATTCTTGCCGTTGGTTATCACGTCGCTTGCGCCAAACTCAAAGTCGAAAGTGACGGAAGGTATGCCTACGGCCTGTGCTTCGAGGAGTACAAGACCTTGTCCTTCAGCATGTGAGGTCATCAGATGGACGCTGTAATTGGCGTATTCATCTATTATATTGTCGGAATATCCACGCAGATGAACACTGCTGGTCAGTCCACAGCTGTCTATCTGGTGTTGTAGTTCCTCCATGAGCGGTCCTTCTCCGAAGATGTCGAGGGTCCATCCGACATGATGTCTTTCGGTATTCTTCCACATGCGGATAAGTCGGTCGAATCCTTTCACTTGCGCCAATCTGCCCACGGCAATGGCTTTCCTAATGCCATAGTCGGAAACGGTCTTCGTTGGCTTCGGGGTATAGTTTGAAATAATCCTTACGTCTTTGCAATGCTTGAACAATTTGGAATCTCCTTCGGTAAGGGTGACAACAGTGTCGGCACATAGTTCCATCAGCCAAAGAAAGAAGTGGTGAGGAGTTTTCTTGCGCGACAGATGCGACTCATAAATCTTCCTTGCCTTACCTCCGACAAACGGCAGCATCATGGCTCCAAGTACCCAAATAAAGAATATGGCATCGGGCTTTATGTCCTGCAATTGCCTTCTCAAGCGGAAAAGGCTCTGCAAGAATACTCTGACCTGCTCGGAAAGTCGCATGAAAGCGTTGCAGTCGTGACGGGCTTTCTGGATATCAAGACTAAGGAGTCGCACCTTGTCGGACAGAGGATAGCAGACAGGCTGATCGCTCTTATAGGCAGAGATTATCGTTACGTCATGGCCGAAATCCTCAGCAAGGGCGTTTGCCTTGCCGATGATGATGCGCTCCATTCCGCCCATACCATGAATGCCGTCTATGAAATAGGCTATCTTCATCCGTTCATTCCTCCTTTCCTTTGCAATATACTCTTTAACGTACCGTGAAGGCAAACAAAGAGCGGACGGAACAATCGGCTCTTCAACGCCAACATCGTGATACGGTTTCTCAGACTAAGACTTTGCTGCCATTGTCTTGCATATCCGAGCAATTCAGGCAGTTTGTCTGCCCTGTCAGCATGGATAAGGTGCATAAGCAGTACATAGATTTTATGCTGAAGAAAGGTGTCTATATCGGCACCATGGAGACCTTCTTTCCGTATTATCCTAAAGAACAGTCTTGAAGCCGACAGCACAAAGTCGTACTGCTTTATTGCTACATTGCTGTTTGATACTGTTCCTTCGTTTATCTGATAGCAGAGGGTAGGATCGTCCATATAGATTATCCTGCCTGCCTTGGCAAGCGCGTATGCTGTCTGTACATCCTCGCAGCAATAGTCGAGGAAGAAGTCTGGGCACTTCGCAAGAGCATTCGCAACTATTTCCTTTCTGTACATCCATGAACATGAATGCATTACGGGGATGTCCCTCTGTGTGGCAATAGCACGAACGATGTCGGAACTCTCGGTAAGGCTAGCAGCGACAGGCCTTATCAGACGGTTACCGATGGATATTGTCCAAGAAGTGTGTACGGCAGATGCGTCGGGATTCTTTAGGAGCAAATCGGCCTGCTTCTGCAACTTATGGCAGTCAGTCCAGTAGTCATCGCCTCCCATTTCGGCTATGAACTCTCCCCTTGCAGCAGAGACACAGTCAAAATAATTGCGTGCCACACCCTTGTTCGGTGCTTTCGGCATGAGCCTTACACGGTCAGGATAACGGTCACAATAGTCCTGACAGATGGCACGTGTACGATCCGTACCACCATCTTCGCCAATGAGCAGCTCGTAAGAGTGGGATGTCCTCTGAGCAAGCACACTTTCTATGGCGCGCATTATGACGTCCTCCTGCTGGTATGTTACTATGATGACTGTTATCTGCATTTGGGGTAATAGGTAATAGGTAATAGGTAAAAGGTAAAAGGTAAAAGGTAAAAGGTAATAGGTAATAGGTAAAAGGTAAAGGCCTCCTTCCGAGAAACCGTAGGGCGAAGATTTCTGAGCCGCTTATAAACCGCAGGCAGCCTTTACCCATTACCCATTAGCCTCAACTTGAGCTTGCGAAAGTTGAATTACTTAAAGAATCTCTTCAGTTTCCTCAAGATGAGTTCCTTCTTGCTGAACTGATGGTCTATCTGCTGCATATTCTCCTCACTTGGCAGACCGTTCGGACTGTAGGTGTAGAAGTACATGCCACCATCGTTGGTAACTATGCGGCGAGCCTTGCCAAGCCAGTTCATGGCTGAGTGGAGTACAGTCTCGCCAGAGTCAGAGACAAGCATCTGGCGCTTGAATATCTTATTGAAGATGAAGGTATGCTCCTTTGTCTTCGTATCGTAGAGATAGTCATCAAAACGGCTGTAGAAGTCAACGGCATGCTCTATGACCTCCTTCTTCAGGAAGTCGTTGTAAAACTTGGCTATAGGGAACTCCACCACATCGACATTGTCGGCACACTGGAAGAACTCCATCTGCTTACTGTAGGTGTTCTTACCAAGGAAATCGTCCGCATCAATGAAGGTTACCAGTTCACCGGTAGAGGCCTCAAAGCCTGTCTTGCGCGCTGCCCATACTCCAGCATTCTGTTGATGGATGACCGTAATACGGCAGCTATCATCCTCATACTGTCTCTTGATGTTCTCGCAGAGTTCTGCAGAGCCGTCGGTACTGCCATCGTCAACGAGAATGAGTTCGAGAGACAGTTCTTGCAACACTACGCTGTCTATGCAGCGCATGAGCGATGCCTTGGCATTGTATATCGGGATGATGACGGAGAGTATATTGTTTTCCATTTTACCTTCTTACAAGTGTTGAACCTTTTATATTACCAGTATTAACCTGAACAGCATAGATGCCCTTTGGGAGATGCTGTAGGGAGATAGTCTGGGAAGCTGAGTCAAGGCTAAGCGTTTCCTGATGGACAAGCTGACCGCCAGTGGTAAAAATTTGAATGGCGGCTTGTTGGTGCGGTGAGGACACCACACCGCCATAGGCGATGGTCATGATGCCGTCGCTCATAGCAAAGCGGAAGTCCTTGACGTGCTCCTTGCTGACGGCTTCTATCTTGTCTATGCCGAGAATGTCAAGAAGTCCTGCGTATGCGTCAATCTCGCCATAGCCGTAGATAGCATTTGGATATGGGAGCGTAGGGTCAGGATGATGTGCTGTGCGCTTGAATATGTCCTTTATGTCCTGCGGAGTGAGGTTTGGATTAGCCTGTAACCAAAGGGCAATGACTCCAGTGACAATAGGTGCAGACATGCTTGTGCCTGCATTAGCGTTCCAAGCGTATGTGCGACCGTTATGTTCGAAACGCTCTTTGTCCCAACCAAGGTCGCCGGCTTCAGGATTGTTCTCTTCGTAGAAACTGCTATACGAGGATATGATGCAACTTGCAGGTGCACTGATGTCTGGCTTCTGATAGCCATCAAGTCGCGGTCCGACGGCGGTATGAACATAGTTCTTGCCAATCTCTCCGTTATTGACATACAGCTGTCTGCCCTCATAATTCACTATATCGTTGCGATGGTCTGTACCTCCCACACAAATAACATCATCGTAACAGCCAGGAAAGTTTACGCTATAGTCATAGATGGCATCGTTGAAACCGTCGTCAATTCCGCTGTTCTCGTATTTTATTCCCTGGGTATAAAGGCTTCCCTCACCACTGCCAGTAAGTCTGGCATAGAAGAATGTACCCTTTCCCTCCATCTTCTCATGCTGAAGGATATAGTAGCGAACGAAGGAACCGTCGTAGTCACTTATGGTATCTATGGCTTCGTAGAGTGAGTCCGGCACGATTTTCTTCTCTCCCCCTTCTGTTTCCGAATAAAGTAGCTGACACTCAACATCACCCTTCTTTTGGAAGAAGAGGTAGCATAAAGGAGAGGAGGTTATAATGGCACGACTGCCCACGCTTTCCTTTCCATCCGGTTTATGCAAGGTGACGAGCTGACGGCCGTTGTTTCCTGCCGAGGCAACTATTATCTTTCCAGGACCACACAGCTCGGAAATCAAATAATTGTAAATAGGGAAGTCATCGCCAAAACTTTGCCTTGAGCCAGCACTCATATTGATGACGCAAGGCTTTCCTTGCTTGTCAGCCTGCTCAAACATATAGCGGAACTCGTCTATCTTATAGCCAGGTGTTCTTTCCAGTTTCTGTTGCTGCAAGGAGTCAAGTTGCTTGTAGTTATCGCTCAGCACATTTCCTACGACTACGACGTCAGCTTTTGGAGCTATTCCCCTATACCTGCTGTCGCCACCTACGGCAGACCCCATCACATGAGTGCCATGAGTCTGCTTCAATCCGTCATAGCTATGCTGCAAGGCACGCAGCTCCTCCGCATCATAATCGCGTCCGAAAGGCAGTTTCTGATGACCGTTAAGAGTGTCGGTTGAAAGCATATCCCAGAAGGCGAAGATGTTTGTATCGGCAAAGTTAGGATGAGTGAAGTCAAAACCGATGTCGGTTATACCTACCACTACCCCACTTCCGTCGAAAGCCTGTGGAAGATTCAGTCCTAGAGCCGCTTTGTCGGAACCTACGATGCCATTGCTTATATCCATCGCAGCCTCGTCTAGTCGCATTTGTTTCACGTGAAGCGGATGATGCATACCCACCTTCTGTTGAGCAAGAGCCTCACCCCAGCCCTCCCCTGTAGGGAAGGGGCTCAATAAAACCAGAAACAAAAAATTAATAATTAAAACACTTTTAACCATAACCTTTTAGCGTTTAACCATTCACCTTTTAAACTTTAACTAGATAAACATCATAAACAACGCCGCGACAGCCGTAACCCTCCTTCGACGAAATAAGTGCTTCGTTGAGCCCGAATGCTCCGTCATCGGCAGAAGTACCGTAGTCAAAGTAACGCAGATGAGAGAAGTTTTTGAGAACGTGGTCTATGACAAGTTCGTTGCAGTGGTAGCGGTTGCCCTCTTCCGACGAATTAAGATACTGTGTGTGCACACAAGTGTCGGTAACGTAGAGCACAGTTCCGCTGAGTGTCTTACCGTCTTTCTGTGCGAGTAAGAGCCTTATATTCTGCGGGAAACACTGGTGAAGAAGTTCCATTTCCTGCAAGGTATGAATAGGCTTGCTGCAATACTTTATCTTCAGGTTATCCTCAACAATAGGCCAAAAAGCAGAGAAATCGTCAGACTCTACAACCGTTATCCCTTCGCGACGAGCTGCAACCATGTTGGCGTGCTTTCCCTTGCGCCACTGAAGAGGTTGCGTCATATCGATGATAGACGCAATCTTTCTGTCCATCAGCGTAGCTTTACACACAGCATTCAGCGCATAGAGGTCTTCTTCCGCTGGGTATTTATGGTAGATATGCGGAATGGCTTTGTAGATCAATTCCTTCACGCCTTGCTCTTTCAGGTATGTTGTCAAAGCATCAAATATCCTACAAATCTTTACCGTCGTACACTCCTTACCCATGATAAGTCCGCCATAAGTCAGTCCAGGATGGGAAGAAAGCGTCAGGCTCTGCTTCTCTTCACTTATCTTCGTTGCCAAAGGTAGCAACGCCACAAGCTTCTCTTCGTAGTAGAACATCAACGAATGGTCGCAGAAGCGGTTGGAATGATAGTCCATATAGTCACGAAGAAACAAGAATGTGGCATTCTTGCTCTTGCGAACGAAATTGTCCCACTCCTGCTTATTGTCGGCTGTATATTTACGGATGTTTATCATTGTTTGTCAATTATCAATTGTCAATTATCCATTATCAATTGTCAATTGTCATTCCCCACTCTAAGAATTCCTCGTAATCTCTGATATAATCTTCTTCATCAAATTCCTCGCTTGCCATGACCAAGCAGACAGCTCCGGCAGAGAAATCATGCAGCTCACGCCATATACCTTCCTCTACAAGAACAGCCTCAAACGGATTCTTCAGTAAAAAATTCGCCTTCTCCCTTCCGTCGTCGAGAGTGAGCGTGAAACACCCGGAAACGGCAAGTATGAGTTCCTTACACTCCTTATGCGCGTGACCGCCCCGCCATTCGCCTGCTGGAACATCGTAAGTCCAGTAAGTGCGCTTTATCTCAAACGGAAAATGCTCGCCTTTCTGAACTACGGTTAGGCTTCCGCGCGAAGGCTCTGTTATCTTTGGTAGTTGTACTAATCTTGCTTTCATAAGCAGTTTCGTGTCATTATGTTTATAAAAAGAACGCTGAAAAGCACGAATTATTACACTTTTACTTACTATAATAATAGGTTTATGATACATTTATGTATATAATTGATAACATCAACAAGAAATAGTTTGTCAGTTCTCGTAAAAGTATTAATTTTGCAATCTCATAAACTATAAACCACAAACGTTCAAATGCGAAAACTTTACCTGACCTTCTCCCTCATGCTATGCTGTCCAATCACACGAGCACAGATAGTAATCAACGAGGTTATGCAGTCGAACATAGACTGCGTAATGGACGACTTGAATGAGTTTCCTGACTCATGGGTGGAACTATACAACACAGGAACATCGTTTGTCAACACAAGCACCTACAGCCTCGGTCTGACAGACAATCCAGAAGAGGCTTTCCCAATCCCATCTGTAAGTCTTCCACCTAAGGCCTTTATGCTTATATATTGCGACAAGGAGGGCAAGAATGCTCACACCAACTTCCGACTTGAAAGTGGAAAGGGCGGAAGCATATACCTCTTTGACGGACAGAAGGTGGCAGACTCATACGTTGACATGAAGAAACAGCCAGCTCCAAACGTTTCTTACGGTCGTGCGGAAGACGGTGGCAGCAAGATTGGCTATATGCTCACGCCTACTCCAAATACTGCCAACAAAGGTGGCATTGTGGATAACAAGAAGATTCTTGGCGAGCCTGTTTTCAGCATTCCAGGAAGTATATACACACAAAACACACGCATTGTAGTGAAACTATCTCTACCAGAAGATGCTCCAGAAGGTACCGTTATCCGCTACACACTCGACGGAACAGAGCCAACACAGCAGAGTATGTTGTATGAAAAGTCATTTTCTTCTACAGGAAGCACCATGATTATTCGTGCAAAGCTCTTCTGCGACGGCTATCTCTCACCTCGCTCCGTAACGCATTCGTACATCTTCCTTGGTCGCAACATGACCATTCCTATCATTTCTATCAGCACAGACAACAAGTATTTCTACGACAATAAGCTCGGCATCTATGTGGATGGCTCATACAAGCAAGGCACAAAGAACTTCAGCTACGACTGGCGCCGACCAATCAACTTAGAGTACTTCGATGCCGCAGGCTCTAAAGCCGCCATCAACCAACTCTGCGAAACTCGCGTTCAGGGTGGTCAGTCAAGAAACTGCCAGATAAAGTCGCTCGCCATTTATGCCAACAAGCGTTTCGGCGAGAAACGTTTCGGCTACGAGTTCTTCCCAACCGAGAAGCCAGGCATCACAGAGTTCAAAAGTCTCATCCTGCGTAACGCGGGCAATGACTTTGACTATATGTACTTCCGCGATGCTGCCATTCAGCACAATGCTGGAACAAACTGCGACATAGACTGGCAGGGATGGCAACCGACAGCCGTCTTCATCAACGGCACATACCTTGGCATGCTCAATGTGCGCGAGCGTTCAAACGATGACAACATCTACTCTAACTACGATGGTCTTGAGGATATCGACGTCGTAGAAAACTACTACGATCTCAAGGCAGGCACCATGGACGCATTCAACAAGTTCAAGGACTTCTACACTGCCTCTGCCAATTCGGAGAACACCAATATGGACAACTATGCTTCCATGCTTGACATAGACGAGTATATCAACATCATGGCAGTGAACACATTCCAAAACAACCTTGACTTCCCTGGCAATAATATAGAGTGGTGGCGACCACGCACAGAGGACGGAAAGTGGCGAATCATCATGAAGGACACCGATTTCGGACTCGGCCTCTACGGTCGCAGCTCTGAATACAAATACATCGACTGGCTCTACAACCACGATTACGACACTGGCAACCAATGGGCAAACGATTATGAGCACACCCGACTCTTCCGCCGTCTAATGACCGACCAGCGCTTCAAGGATCGCTTCATTGACCGCATGACGGTATTCATGGGGTCTTTCCTCAACGGAAATGGTCTCGGTGAGGTCATTGACAGCATGTACAACGTCATAAAAACCGAATATCCAAACCACAGAAAGCTCATCAATCAGTGGTGGCCTAATCATAAGGACGAGATAAACAGCGCAAAGAACTGGGCTGTGAAGCGTACCAACTTCATGAAGACATACCTCAAAGACTACTTCAAGATTTCTGGTACGCTGAAGACATGTATGGTGAACTCAGGGTTTGAGGGCAACGTTGCTGACTATAACTTTAAACTCAACGATACATGGCTCAAAACTGGTAAATATAGTGGTTCTCTCTTCTCTGGTCGCGAAGTAAAACTCGCTGCCGAACCTCGCGAAGGTGCAGAAGCCATCGTAGGCTGGAAGATACTCATCAACAGAGCGGGAAAGACTGAAGAAAAGACCCTACAGGGCAGCAGCGTATCGTTCGTTTATCCTACTGATGCTTCCGTAGTCACAGTAAATGCCTTCACTGAGGCAATTGGCATAGAGAACGTATTTGCGGGCAACAACTCACAATCTGACTCTTCTACAGAAAAGATTTACACCTTAGATGGTAAGCAGGTCGCTGCACCTAACAAATCGGGTGTCTTCATCATCCGTAGAGGCAATAGCGTAAAAAAGATTATAAAGTAATAGCTCTCTTCTCTGATTTGAACCTTCGTCAGCACTGGTATCTGCAAACGGTGCAGACGAAGGTTTCATATTCCTGAACATCGAAGGTGACGTCAGTGCGGGAAAGTACGGATTTCAGATTGTCGCGTATGCCTTCGCCGGTGAGTTTAAGCAAAGCCTCTTTCTTTGTCCAAAGGCGAATGAACTCACGGTCGGGACTGTCCGTGGCTTCCAATTTGCTCACCTCCTCACTGCTGAGGACATAGTGGGCAAGAGACTCAGAATAGCGACCTACACGCTCCACATCCACACCAACAGGTTCATCGCCTATGACGCAGGCGACAGCTTCCTTGCAATGGCTCAGATTGAAGTGAATATGTGGATAGTCGGCAAGAACGGGTTTGCCGTCTGGTTGCTCGGTAAGACGAGGATTCTCGTCTATGCCATACTCCTCTCTCAACGCTTGTTTCAGCAGAAGATAAGCGAGTACACATTCACGCTGCCCCTGCTCAAAGCGAAACTTCAGCGCCTTCTCCCTACGCTCTGGCGAAATCTGCTCAAGAGCGTCAGAAAGGGAGAAGGTGTTTATGTCTTTAGAAAGAAATAGTTTGTAGGACAATGGGGATGGTTTATGGAGCTAATTTATAGAACCCACCTTAAAATCTTCCTAAGGAAAGCGGTTCGTTTTGCTAATATTGCCTTAAGAGCCAACTCTTATTCCTTCTTGAGAATGTCGCCGAGTCCGAATCCTTCAAGTATGCCACGTAAGAGTCCCTGCCCTTCGGTGACCGTTCCCTTGACCTTGTCACCAGCCCACTTGGCGAAGCTGGCTATGGCGCGACCCTCCATCTCGCCCATTCGCTCACGCTCTTCAGAGGTGAAGTTGCAACGCTTGATGTCCTGCTCGATGTTCTTGTAGTCAGTTAGGGCGTCGCGCCACTCGTTGAGGGTGTAGCGGTCGCCATTCTTCTCGATGCGGTTGGTAAGTTTCTCCATGCGCGAGAGGGTGCGATACTCTGTGCTACAACTGCTTGCCGACACTACGAGCGCAAGCACAAGCGCGACTTTCATGATTCTCTGTTTCATGAGTTTTTGGTTAAAAGGTTAAAAGGTTAAAAGTACTGCTTGAAGCTGTTGAAGATAGTGCGCCAAACAGACTTATCCTCCTTGAAGTTGTCAGAGCCACGAAGCGACTCTATGGCTTTCTTCTCGTCCTTGGTGAGGGTCTTCGGTACATAAACGCTAATATTGACGATGAGGTCGCCATTGGTATAGCCATAGCCTCTTACTGGTGGAAGTCCCTTGCCGCGCAGACGCTTCACGGTGCCTGGCTGCGTGCCCGGCTCTATCGTTATGCGGAGTGTCTTGCCGTCAATGGAAGGGATATCAACAGTACCGCCAAGAGCTGCAGTTGGGAAGTCAAGCAGAAGGTTGTAGATAATGTTCTGACCGTCGCGAATGTAGGTCTCGTCCTCCGCTTCGGTGATGATGACCTGAAGATCACCCGGTATGCCGCCGTGGATTCCCATATTGCCCTTGCCGCTGACAGGGAGTATCATGCCTTCCTGTACACCTGCCGGAATCTGTACCTCGATGACTTCTTCCTGATCCACAACGCCTGTGCCGTGGCAGTGCTTACACTTGTTCTTGATGATCTTTCCCTCACCGTTACACTGAGAGCAAGTGGTCTGCGTCTGCATCTGACCGAGGAAGCTGTTCACAACCTTGTACTGCACGCCGCGACCGTTGCATGTAGGACAAGTCTCGGACTGGCTGCCTTTCTCTGCGCCAGAGCCGGAACATTCAGGACAGGTCACCTTACGACGAATCTTGAACTTCTTCGTGCAACCGTCGTGGATTTCCTTCAGCGTGAGCTTCACGCGAATGCGAAGGTCGGAGCCTTTGTGGACACGCTGCTGAGAGCCGCCACGACCGCCACCGAAACCGCTAAAGCCACTGAAGCCGCCACGACCGCCAAAGACTTCTCCGAACATGGAGAATATATCGTCCATGGAGAATCCTCCACCGCCGAAGCCGCCATCGCCGAAGCCGCCCGGTCCACTGAATCCAAACTGGTCGTACTGCTGGCGCTTCTGCTCGTCGCTGAGCACACCGTAGGCCTCTGCCGCCTCCTTGAATTTCTCTTCGGCTTCCTTCTGTTCAGCCTCCGACTTGCCTGTCTGACGGTCAGGGTGATACTTGATGGCTACCTTACGGTAAGCTTTCTTTATCTCGTCTGCTGTAGCATTCTTATCAACGCCAAGCACTTCGTAATAGTCTCTTTTCTCTGCCATATCCTAAGCTCCTACCGCCACCTTTGCGTGACGTATTACCTTTTCATTAATCATATAGCCTGTCTGTACGCAATCGATGACCTTGTTCTTCTTATCGTCGCCCATACCCGGCACCATTGCGATGGCTTCATGAAAGTCGGTGTTGAAGTCGGCATCAGTGGTGTCAATCCTTTTCACGCCGAGAGAAGCAAGAGTCTTCTCAAGCTTCTGGAAGATCATGTTCATGCCTTCGCGGAGAGCCTCAATGTCTTCGCTCTTTGCCGCATTCTCAATGGCACGCTCCATGTCATCTACTACAGGAAGGAAAGCACTTACCGTACGCTCTGCACCGTTGAGGATAAGGTCTGCCTTCTCCTTCATGGTGCGCTTGCGGTAGTTTTCAAACTCTGCAAGTTTGCGAAGATACCTATCGGTCATCTCCTCAAGCTTCTCTTCTACCGTTGGCTCCTTGGTCTCAGTCGTTTCCTCAGAAGCCTGTGTCTCTGCCTCTACAGTGCTATCGGTTGTTTCCTCTACATTCTCTGCCTTTGCAGCAGAGGCTTCTTCTTTCAGTTCTTCGTTGTTTATGTTTTTTTCGTTCATAGTCTTATTGAAGATGCCGGTTGCTCGCCGCCACCATTTGTTTTGTTTTCTCATTATTTTACAATATTTGCGCCACGGACTGATACGGAAAAAGGAAAAACAAAATACAGCGTAATTTCTTGACAATAATTAATATACCCACTAACCAAGGCACTTGGAAATATCGCTGATAATAGACTTAACCTGTGGAGAGAGCATATAGCCGGTGTTCTTCTTGAGCATCTGCGTAATGTCCTGAATGCTGTTGGTGTAACAGGAAAGTTCGTTGCGCGCCTGAGTGGAATGGGCGGCAGTGCGTCGTATCTCGTCCTCCCGCTCACGAACAAGGGCGTAGCAGATATGCTGGACAAGTGGAGCTACGACATGCTCAAAAAGGTGATGTCCCTGAACGTAAAGATAGGTCTCTTCCGGCTTTACGCCGAGTTTCTCACGCAATTCCTTGTCTAAGGCTGCCACCTCCTCAACTTTGTCAGGCAGATGGTGGTGGAAGAACAGTATTTTCCTCTCTACCTTCTGCGCAAGATGTTCAAGCGTGTCGGACAAAGTGGCACTTTTCAGTTTGCCTGTTTCTATGGTCTGACAGAAGTCGATGAGGGAGAACTTGTTGTAACGTTCGTGGCGATAGTGCCAAATGTTCCATACGAAGAGAGGGTAGATAATGCGTGAATAGGTGTGTAGGAACTCCACGAAATTGAAGCGAATGTGGTCATTGAGCGTTGCCATCACGCAGACGTTATGAAGGCTCTGCGCGTAGCATTGTAGGTTTTCTATAGAATAAGCCACGGTGTGGAAGACGTAGGGATTCTCCAGTACTGTCCTTGATGTCGCAGAACAGCCCTGCATAAGATAGTCATAGTCGGCATCCACGCAGGCTATCATGTACTCTCCCAACTGCTCGTTTGCGGCAAGTGCGGTAATCGCCGACTTCTTTCCGCGCTCCAGTCGCTTGTTTATATTTGGTAGCATAACCTCGAAATAGCGCGTCTCATTCTCAAGAAAACTGAGAATATTGCGCCAAAAGAGTATGTCATCGTAGCTTTCAACGTATGCCACGATGCGCTTCCTCTTGTTCTTGCCTCTCATCATGTTATAGGCAGCGAGGTAGTCGGAGGATATTTTTAATGGAGAATTGATAATTAAGCGATGACGATGTCTTCCACGTTCGTTACGTTATGCATCCACCCTTTCATGATGACTGCCGGCGAGTGGGTGGTGAGGATGAGCTGGACATTAGGGTTTAGCTCAAGAATTATCTCAATGAGACGCTCCTGCCAATCAACGTGGAGCGATACTTCCGGCTCGTCCATAAGGAGGACGTACGGCTGCATGTCCTCAACGAGTACGGTGAGCAGTATGCAGAGAATCTGCTTTTCGCCGCTCGACAGTTGCGTAGGATGCACCACCTCGCCCATCTGCGAGAAGCGTATCTCGTTCTCAGTGCGTATGAGTTTCTTGCCTGTCTCTGCAAAGAGATTATCTACGATATCCTGAAACTTCTGCTTCTGCTCCGATAATTTCTGCGCCTCGGCAGCAGCACCAACTGAACCGCTTTGCAGCGCCTGTATGATGCGGTTGCCGATGTTCACCTGATAATCCAGATAGCGGCGTTGAAGGTTGAACAGCTGGCAGTCGAGTTCGGTAAGCAGGCTGCGGTCGAGTTTGCCAAGAGCGTCCGACGAGAGCAGAGGGCGGTCGAAGGAACGGATAATGTCGTAGCGGATACTATCGGCCTCTTCCGGTTCTGTTACGATACGCACACCGAGATTCTCCGAGTCGCGCTTATAGACGGACGATTCGGAGAGTCGGTGGATGATCTTATTGAGGATGGTCGATTTCCCGACACCATTTATGCCAGAAAGCACGTTCACCTGCGGGCTCAGTTGCCATCGGATATGCTTCTGACCGCTCCACAACTGCTCAATTTCTATTTCCTTAATGTATCTTGCAAACATAGTTTGTTCAAATTTGTGGACAAAATTGAGGGTAAAGGATAAAAGCTAAAGACTACCTGCGGATTGTAGGCGACTCAGTAAACTTCGCCCTACATTCTTGGCTGACGACAGCCTTTAGCCTTTAGCCTCGAAGCTTGCTTCGAACCTTAATCAGAATACTTCCCCGTGATCTCGCATATTTTCACGATAACATCCTGAGCCTTCTGCATAACCTGCGTTGAGACAAACTCGTAAGGTCCATGGAAGTTCACTCCACCAGCGAAGATGTTAGGGCAAGGAAGACCTTTGAACGAAAGCTGCGCACCGTCAGTACCTCCACGAATAGGCTGCACTTTTGGAGCAACGCCAGTCTTCTCCATAGCCTGAAGAATGATGTCTATGACGTGCATTACAGGGTCTATCTGCTCCTTCATATTATAATATTGGTCGTTGAGTTGCAATTCCACAACGCCCTCACCGTACTTATCGTTCATTTTTGCCACGCAAGCCTCGATGAACTTCTTGCGATCCTCAAAACGTTCGCGGTCGTGATCGCGGATTATATAGGCGAGTGAAGCCTTCTCACAACCGCCCTCCATGTGGATAAGGTGGTAGAAGCCCTGGTAGCCATCTGTCGTTTCTGGAGTCTCGTCTTCAGGAAGAAGATTTGCCAGTTCCGTAGCCACACGACCGGCATTTATCATTTTGCCCTTGGCGTATCCAGGATGCACGCTTACGCCGTTTACCTTTATCTTAGCAGAGGCAGCGTTGAAGTTCTCGTACTCTATCTCACCGAGGTCACCGCCGTCAATAGTGTAAGCCCATTCGCAGCCGAATTTCTCAACGTCGAAGTGATGTGCGCCCATGCCGATTTCCTCGTCTGGGTTGAAGCCGACGCGGATCTTTCCGTGCTCTATCTCTGGATTGTCTCGCAAGTAGCACATAGCCTGCACTATCTCAGCGATGCCTGCCTTGTCGTCAGCACCGAGCAATGTAGTGCCGTCAGTAACAATGAGATCCTCACCTTTATGGAAGAGAAGTTCGGGGAACTTCTTAGGCGAAGAGACAATGCCTTCGGACAGAAGGATGTCACCACCGTCATAATTCTCCACGATGCGAGGCTTCACGTCCTTGCCCGAGCAGTCAGGCGATGTATCGTAATGAGAGATGAAACCTATTGTCGGCACCTTCTTCTTGGTGTTTGCCGGCAGAGTGGCGTAGATATACCCCATGTCGTCCATCTCAACATCCTCAAGACCTTCAGCCTTGAGTTCGTCACAAAGATACTTAGCAAAGATAAGTTGTTTAGAAGTAGAAGGCACAGTCTGCGATTCTTCGGCAGACTGTGTATCGAATTTCACGTAGTTTAGAAAGCGTTCTATAAGTGTCATGGCTTTAATTTAATTCAGCTTATTAATCGCTACAAAGTTAAAACTATTTAGGTGGGTTCTATAAATTACCACCGAGATTTACATTACTTAACCACCAATTTGGCTTTGCCGTTCTTGATGACAATGCCACGGAAGTTTTCGCCGACATGAACACCGCTGACGCCGTAACTGTTCTGCTTTTTGCTATCATCATCCTGCGTCAGTTTAATTCCGTTAGTGCTGCCGCCATACTTGTATGTCTGAGCATATTCAAGACAGTGGTCAACACCATCGGCAGTAACAATACCTACTGGAGCAATCTTCACCATAGTACCCTCTGCCAAAGGAAGTTTTGGTACAGTGAGCCAGATGCTTCTGCCATCGTAGCTATCCACCTCACCCACTGTGATGAGGTCTGTACCGTTGGTAGCAGGAACAAGGAAGGTTTCATCCATCTCCGAATTATATTCCTCGCGTAGGTAGTTTAGGAGCAATGAATCTACAACCATCTCCTCGCCTTCGCCGTATGTGAAGCTAAAGCCGCCAGGAGTGCCGAGAGTGAAGAGTGTTGCATCAGAATACCAGAACTCCAACTTGTCGCCCGGCTTGATGGTAACAGGGCGCAAAACGCTTGACTGTGGTGTAACCTCACAGATGAAGTTGGTGAGGTCTGGCATGACAAGCTTCAGCTGGTAAGAGAAAGAACCTATAGTGCCTTGACCTGGAGAAGAAACAAAGTTGCCATTGGCATCAACGATACCTGTGACAGACAGCGTCACATGTTCAATGTCAATGGAAGTTACATCTGTATTGACAGACGTAGGATCGCCTGAAAGCATACTGCGCACAGTACGTATCTTGCCACGAAGATCAACGCTGAGACTGTTGCCACTGATGGTTACAGGAAGTGTCTCACGATAATAGAGGTTATCGGCTGCTAGGTCAACATCGCCGAAGGTCAAAGTTGCAGAGCACAGTCGCTTAGGATCAGTGGAGAGAGCATCGTTGAAAGTCATGGTAAACACACCTTCAGCATCATCGGCAGCATAGAAAGACTTCATCGTTGTACCGAAGCTCGTTGACACAAGTTCCGTTTGCAGTCCTGGTGCAGTATAAGAAAGTTCCAACACTCCGTCGCCATTATACAGATTGCTTTCGTCGCTCGCATCCGCAACGCCCTCAAAGCGTACTTTGAACTCATCGCCCACCTTCAGTTGTCCACGCTTTAGTGCATTAGTAAGTACCGACTGAACATCGCAGCTAACATAAGCGCCTCCGATGTGAAGGTTCGCTGCCTCTATACGTTCGCTACCAATAACGACATAGGCTGCCCTTGTATTCACAGCCATGTTGAAGAGCAATGTTATCTGTCCGTTGTGGCTCCAACTGAATTGTGAGCCGCTTGCTGGCGTAGCATCAACAAGCTTTATAGGCATCACAACATCCTCACCCAATGGCGTGATGGTTACGATGATGTTGTTCAGCACAAAGGCGTTGCTAAATGTCACGCGATCGCCTTGGCTGACATTCTTAATGTTGTAGATGTATTTGTTGCCAGTAGCGATATGACTGCTATGAGCAATAGCCTCACCATTCACAGCCACGTCAAGATAGTCGCCAGCAACTTCTATGTGAACATTGCCCGACTTTGTGACATTGTAGAATGCCTTTACGGCAGAATACGGAGCCACACTGTTGGCACCATCGTAAAACTCTGTCTCGGTTGTCTGTGCACTGATGCCCAAGGCTACAACCATTGCCACGAACATCAACATTATTCTTTTCATTATTTTTTGTGTTTTGGATATGGAGGTGCGCTGAGGCACGACAGCTCCATATTAACGTTGGATGAAACGCTTTCCGTTCTCTATGATGATGCCCTTATGGCTTGTATCAACTCGCTGTCCAGCAAGGTTGTATCTTGCATTGTTGGTAGCGTTAGACTTAGAAATTGTGATTGGCTCTATGCCTGTAGTAGTGTCAAGGTTTGCCTGAACAGCGTTGTCAACAAATCCTGTTGATGGATCAATAAGCAACATCGCAACATGCACTTTGTTGATGTCAACAATGTTCTCTGGGCGAGGGAAAGCCTGAGTTACCTTGTATGTGGAACCCGCAACAATTTCAGAAGGGATAAGTCCTGATGTGCCAGAGAAAGAATTGCCAAACGTTGCACGAGCTACATCATCAAAGACGAATGGGTTGACCACGGAAGTAGCATACTGTCCGCCTTCGCACCATTCTCCAAGCACAGTCTGCTTTGATATCATGTAGAGATTGTTTGACTGTCTGCCTATAAGACCGTCCTCCATGACGATGTACATCACGTTGTATAGTTTATTATTGTAAGAGAGTGCGAAGGTTATGTCGCTCTCAAGTGTGATGGTATTGGCATCTGTAAGCGTAGCCTTCAGCGTCACGTCGGCAGGAGCCATTCGGTGCATTTCCTCATCAACAACCATTCTCCATAAACGTGTGCCTTCATATTCATCATAATATGTGTTACCTACGGAATACATAGGGTAGTAGATTATCGGGATACGGTTTATGCGTGCCGATGGAGCTTCTCCAAGTCCGAGGAAACTGTTGTATGGAGCCATGCCTTGACCAAGACGGTCACCTGTGTAAGTGTGGAGCGAAACAGGGATGAAGAGATCGCCATACTGCTCACGGAGGCGGTCGATGGTAAGAATACCGAGAGGACAATTAGGACAGCCTTGACCTGTCATTTCCTCAAGTACGACATGCTTTGTTGTAGCAAACGAGAGGTTCGTGATAGAGCTTTCATACTTATCTTCCATCTTGCCTGCCACGATGTCGATGCAGTAGTCGTTCTTCTTACCAACAACGAGTGGCATAGCCTTGAACTGGAAGCCGATAGGCTGATTTACTATTGCGTTGTCAAGAGTTACCTTATCAACAGCCTCGCCTGCTGCATTGCGCAGCGTAAGGCTTACTGTTCCTGTGGCATCAGTCTTAAGTACCTTTATGCGTCCCTTTATTTCCACGCTTTCCTGTGCTACCATCTCTTCCTCGTTTGTGAACGAAAGTTCATAAAACGACTCGCGCTGCACCTTCACATTGTCAACGAAAATCATTGACTGATCCTCATTGTCGTTTACGAAGGCTATGTAGATATTCTTGTTCTTGTACTTCTCTCCAAGGTTCACGGTGTAGTGCTGCCAGTCGCCCTTAAGGTCGTTTTCACTTGCTCCTGGCAACAGTCTCTGACAGAACACCTCATCAGCATCGTTCATGATGCATAATGCCATGTAATCGCTAATGAAGCTGTACTGAGTGTTATCCACATAAACCTTCACCTTGAGCATATCAGTCTTTGCGCGACGGTAGCTCTGGGCGTCAAACTCAAGCGTAACTTTGTCGTCGTTAGGAATCTCAAGTAATGGAGTCATCATGATGTCCTGACTCTTTCCGGCAGGAGAGTACATTGAATGGCTTGCAGCACAAATGTCTGCTGAGCCTTCATCGCGTACGGAGAAGTTCCAAGGCTGATTGTCAGCATCAAACTCCATAAACTTCATCTCGTTAGTAGGATTGAGATGGTCGCCCTCATAGCGTAGCCATGTATTGAGCGAAGTTGCCATGCTGTTAAAGTTGTCCTCAAAGATGATGCCATCCTGTGGTACTGGACGCTGATATATTCCGTTGTAAGGAATACGAATCTCTGCATTTGCCGATGTTGGATCGCCACTGAGATCAGTTATGCAACCTGCATTTATTACCACCTCGTAGTGCTGTCCGTCATAGAGATAGCAAGTACTGCTAGGGATTACGGTCACCTGTCCCTTGCCTGAGTTGTTTCCATAGAATGTGCTGAGATAAGCTATCACTGTACCATCTTCGCGTTGCAATGTGGCATTGGCAGAACCTGACACCTGAATCTTCGTGTCAAAGTTAAGAGTGATATATGAGCTAACATTGTCAAGCTGAGCCAAGTCTGAGCCTGCCACTGGATAAATATTTGTCACTTCTACAGGACGGCTCTCACGACCAGTATATGAAACTCTGATTTCCTTGTTTTTGATACTTGAATCGCCAGGAATGCTTATCGTTCCTGCCTTTACAACAACAGTGTATTCCTCGCCAGGAGTAAGCACAGGCGGTTTGCGCTGACTGAACTGCAGCAGCACTTCGTTAGTAGCTTCGCTGTTCACATGGAAACCGCTTGTGGCTACATTTGCCACGAAGTTGCCCTTGCTGTCAATAAGCTCCACATCACTCCAGTCGCCATTCACAACGACACTGCGGTCAAAAGTAAGCGTGATGGTCTGAAGGCGACTAAGCTCTGCACCATCCTCTGGCATTGCAGTATAACCAGCAAGGAGATCGATGTTGGCACAAACCTCTTCAACAGAACATCCGAAATCAAACCAATAGCTCTCACCCTGTGGGTCTGGGAAAGCAGCGAACTTTGAGCCGTCGCCAGAGATGCCTACAGGAGTACCTGTATTTTCAAAACCTGTCGTATTAAAGAAATTGAAGCCGTAATACTGCTGGCATATTGTGCTGAAAGGAATTACGTACTTGTCCTGATAATATACGCTGAAGTCTCGCAGAGGTGTAGCTGCACCCTTGCTTCCTGACGCCAGAAGGATAGTTCCCTTATTGTCAACGGCATACGCGATGCGACCCTTAAGTTCTGATGTGTTGAATACCTTAAACTCCTTTGTTTGCAAATCGTAACGGTAAGGCACGCTGTACTCATCATTCTCCTCAACAATATATGCTTCACCAGCAAGATAATGTCCGTCAGGACTCAGCGTACCGCCATCTATGAAGTATATGTTGTCTGCCAAAGGCTCCCAAGGAGCATTGTCATGTGGCTTGAATCCCACAACATCGTATGTGTGGCTTTGGGTGTCATAGACGTATGTGAAGAGTTGAGCAGGACTGAGGTAGCAGTCGCTCATCATGCCGATTACATATCGTCCGTCAGGAGTGATGTTAAAAAACGTATTCTCATTCTCGTTCTGGTGTTGCATATCCTTCTGTGGAAGACCTGGCGTTGCAATTGTTTCGCCTGTTTCCACGTTTACGAGCAATGATGAATAGCACATGTCATCTGCTGTGGTACACTTACCCACCGCCCACTTGCCGTCTGGTGTCACCTTAATGAGGAAACCACCTGTCGTACCTGAAGGAGTAGTAAAGGTAGTTAACTTTCCTGTAGAGTGGTTATAGACAGCAGGGCGACCATCTGAAGAAGAGCCGACAGCGATGTTGGCATCGTCCGTGATGTCCTGAAACCCGATAGAACCACGATCCTCAGCCTTTCCAGTTTTAGTATTGAAAACTTGCGGACGGGCAGAGCCTCCAGCAGCCGACGAACCATTTTGGATGATACCCCACAGGCCGTTGCCTGTCAAACCATAGAGGATTCCCAGACTCTGCTGGTCCTCGTATTTCTTAAGCTGATACTTTGCTGACTGCGCACTTACCGTTGCTGCAAAAAAAGCAAAAAGACACGCGAGTACAGTCCATTTCTTTATTATCATATTCCCTTTGAGTCAATGCCAGAAGGCAAAGACTAATTTATTGTGTTTTAATAGTTTGACTTTATGTTATCAATTTGTTATCAGTCTGACTCTCATAGAATAGCATCAAAGCCTTCTCAGGCTCAACTCCAAATCGACGAGAATGTTCCATGCTTATGCTCCCTATGCGGTTGCTCATAATAATCTCCTGGATAATGGGATATTTTACTGGTGTACATAGAGTTCCCATCCAAGGTAGGTTTCGATAGCTTCTTGAATGACGTCAGCTACTTCTGCACGACACATTGCCACGTGGTGCTCGAAGCCGTTCTTACAGATATACTTCATGAGTTTCTGGAGCTCAGGAACTTCTGTTACAACGATGCAACCGTCCATTCCATATGGATCGTTTGTCATCTTTCCTTCGCCGAGATAAGCCTTTATGCAGCCCTTAGGGTCGTCTGTAGAAATGCGGAAGTAGGTGAAGTTGCCCTCTGAAACCTTAGCATAGACTGCTCCGAAGGTGTTGACCTTGCCAAGTGTGCGTCCTAGAACACCGAGAGGACCAAGCTTAAGATCTGTGTTGCCAACGAAATGCTGTGGGAAATTACCGCAATGTGTGCAGACGCACTTGTTGCGATCCTCTGCAAAGTTGTTGTTCCAGTCGGCAAGGGCAGCAGGGTTCTTTGAAGCGAGAGTAAGAGCAAGCATTGAAACGGCTCCGGCGATGTCAGTCTCGCACGCAGCAGGAATACCCTTGTTGGAGAGCATTGACATGGTGACACAAGCAGCACAGCCATAGTTCTGCTCAAGGCTGTCCCAACACTGGATGGCAACAGCATCAACCTCGTTAGCCTCTACCCACTGTTCTACGGCAAGACCGAACTTAGCCTGAAGCACAAGCTTATCCTCATAGTCTGCTGGCACTGCAGCATAACCACGGATAGTCTCTATCTGAGCCTTGAGTGCAGGATCGTTGTCGTCAATACGCTGTGCAGCATAAAGGAGTTCGCTGAGGTCAGCTGGCACAACGGTGATGCCTGAACGCTGGAGGATCTTCTCTGAAGCCCGACATGTGTTGAAGCCGAGCGGACGAGTACCAATCTGTCCGATGCGTGCATGCTTCAAGCCGTCCACTACGCGGCAAACGGCTGCAAAGCGGTTGATATCCTTTGCGAGAAGGTCGCTGTAGATAGAATATGTGTGAAGTGTGGTGTCAGTAAACGGAATGCCGTACTGGTAAAGGTTGTTGCAAACGGAAATCTTTCCGCAGAA
>JAZLKJ010000074.1:0-12707 GCA_045597565.1 Prevotella sp.
AAGACTCCATTTCTATACGGAAATGGAGTTTTTTTTGTTTATTTCTTTTGAAATTTCGATTCTTTCTTTTGAAATTTAACTATTATTTGTAACTTTGCTGCAATTTAGGAAGATAATATATTGCTCTAACTATGAAAAAAACAATACTTTCGTTAGCTTTTGCGGCAACTGCAATTAGTGCTTCGGCGCAGGAAACACAGATTCGTCTCAATCAGGTTGGTTACTATCCTCATCAGGAAAAGGTGGCAATCATTGAATGTGTTAAGCCACTTAAGAGATTCTCTGTTACAGACGAGAACGGAAAGAAAGTGCTGAAAGGCTTTCCATCTGGCTCTGCCTATTCTAGTTTCTCTTCTGAGAAGAGCTATCGCATAGACATGTCGTCTATCACGAAGCCTGGTACATACACATTGGAGATTAACAAAACCAAGGCAACTTTCGTTGTAAAGAAAGATGCTCTTGACGATCTCTGCCGTGCCGGAATAAAGGCGTTCTACTATCAACGTTCAGGAATGCCGATAGAGGCTAAGTATGCAGGACAGTGGAGCAGACCAGCCGCACACATGGATACAGAGGTACTTGTTCACCCTTCTGCAGCAACAAGTACGCGTCCTGCTGGCACAAAGATTTCTTCTCCAAAGGGATGGTATGATGCCGGTGATTATAACAAATATATTGTTAACTCTGCTTTTGCCATCGGTCAGATGCTCAATATTTATCCGCTGACAGAGGAATATCTCCGTAATCTTGAGGTTAATATTCCAGAGTCAGGTAATTATGTACCAGACTTCCTGAATGAGCTTTACTATAATCTTGAGTGGATGCTAACCATGCAGGATGAGGACGGAGGTCTTTATCATAAGTTGACTACACCTAACTTTGAAAGTTTTGTAATGCCTAAGGACTGCCATCAGACTCGCTATGTTGTTCAGAAAACAACATGTGCATCTCTTGATTTCGCGGCATGTATGGCAATGGCAGCGCGCTTCTATGCTCCATACGAAAGACAGTTCCCTGGCTTCTGTAAGAAGGCTCTTGATGCGGCAAAGAAGGCTTATATCTGGGCTTTGAAGAATCCTGATGTTTATTATCGTCAGAATGAACTCAACAAGAAATATACTCCACAGGTCAATACTGGTACTTACGGTGACGAAAATGCTAAGGACGAGCTCTTCTGGGCATCCGTGGAACTCTATCTGACTACAGGAAACGAGGTCTATATACAGGAGATTGAGGCGAATAAGCCTAAGAATATTACCGTTCCTGTTTGGGGTGATGTTAGTGCGCTCGGTCTTACTTCATGGCTTATGAACTGGAATTGCAGCACTAAACTTCGTACGCCAGAGGTTATTCCGATGGAGGAGTTTGCCAAGAATAAACTTGTAGAGTGGGCTGACAATTATATTGAGAATGTTGGAAAGTCAATGTATTTTGCTCCTTTCGGCAACAAGAAGTCTGACTTCCACTGGGCAAGTATCGCTGAGGGAGCAGCTACTGAAGCTATCCTTCTCTTGCAGGCATACAAGGTTACAAAGGACAAGCGCTATCTTGTGAATGCTCGTCGCAATGCTGACTATATGCTTGGCCGTAATCCGCTCGGCATGTGCTTCATCACTGGTTTCGGAAAGAAGAGTCCGATGAATCCTCACCACCGCATCTCTTCTGCCGATGGAATTAAGGAACCAGTTCCAGGTCTCCTTGTCGGTGGACCAAATGCTACTGCAAATGAAGGTAAGTACTATGACTCTGAGCAGCCTGACAAGCGCTATGCAGACAACCAAGGCTCATATACAACAAACGAGATTGCAATCAACTGGAACGCTGCTCTCGTAGCATTCTCAGCAGCATTGCAGACACTTCAGGACAACTAATTTATAACATAAATGAAGAAACTTGCTTTTTTACTAACTGCTCTGGCTGCTTTGAGTATGACGGCCTGTGGCGGAATGATGGGAGGCAACACAAGCGATGTTGACTCTGATACAATCCTCACTGAGGAAGATCTTATTGTTGCTGGCGATGAAGGTGCTCCTGGTCTCATCGGCGATTCTACCTTTGTCGGCATTATCGGCGACGGTTCTTCAATGCACAATCTCGTTCTCTACAGCTATGGTGAAGAGAATGATACAGTGACATTCATTATCAATGAGGATGATGTCGATAAGTCAAACTGCCATGGCATCATCGAAGGAAGTCTCTGTCAGGTTGATTTTACGGGTCGCATAGACGAGAAACCACGCGTTACATACATTGAAACACCGAAGACATATGCTGATGCTATCGGCAAATGGACTTGTGACGACCCAGAACATCCGGGTAAGAAGATTGGTTTTGAGCTTAGGGCAAAAGGCGTTGCTTCTGCCATCAATAATCCTAACTTCCCTATTAAGGAATGGAAACTCTTCAACGATGAAGCCGGTGAGATAACTCTCGTAGTTGCAAAGAATGGCGGCGAAGAAGTTCAAGCCTCAATTTCCAATGGTAAGACCCTCACTATAGATAACGACATAAAGGTGTATGTGAAGGAGTAAATTGCTCTTCATTTTGAGGACATTAAGAATGATAGAAATTGAGAATTGAGGTTCCTAAGGAGGAGCCGCATCAAAAGTCTTGGTGAACCATTTCAAAAGACAGAGGAAAACAAATAGTAATCCCTAGGCGGACGTGTCGTTTTCTTATAAAAAAAATGAAATTTTCTACTAAGAAAAATGAAGTTTTCTAGTAAGAAAATGACACCTTAGCCTAGGGATTATGTTTTAAAACTCGCGAAGAGATGCTAAACAATCCTTTGAGAGATGCAAAACAACCCTTTGAGAGAAGGTGAAAAATCCTTTGGATTAGCTTACATTACTCGCAGGTTCTTCTCGAGTTGTGCGGTGCTGCTTGCTCCAACGAGTACGCTGGTAACGCCTTGCTGAGCGAGAATCCAACGGAGAGAGTATTCGGCAAGAGTGATGCCTTGTGCGGTAGCCTCTGCCTGCCATTGGTGGAGCTGAGAAAGAAGTTCCGGAGTAAGATGCTCCTTCTTCAGGAAGAAATTCTTCGCCATGCGACTGTCTTGTGGAATGCCGTTGAGGTAGCGGTCGGTAAGAAGTCCTTGAGCAAGAGGAGAGAAGGCGATGAAGCCAATGCCGTTTTCATGGCAATATTCCAGAATTCCCTGTTCCATAGGAGCACGATTTATCATGTTTAGCTTGCCCTGATAGATGAGCAGTGGACAGTCGTGTGCCTTAAGATATTCGTTGCCGAACTTGAGTGCTTCTAGAGGCCAGTTTGATACGCCTACATATAGTGCTTTGCCTTGGCGAACAATGTCAACGAGAGCCTGGCAAGTTTCTTCGAGTGGAGTATTTGGATCATAGCGATGGCTATAGAAGAGATCGACATAATCGAGGTTCATTCGCTTGAGACTCTGGTTGAGACTTGCGAAGAGATATTTCCTTGATCCCCAGTCACCGTAAGGTCCCTGCCACATGTCGTAGCCGGCTTTGGTAGCGATGAAGAGCTCGTCGCGATAAGGACGGAAGTCCTCTGCCATGAGTTTTCCGAAAGTTTCCTCGGCAGAACCGTATGGAGGTCCATAGTTGTTGGCAAGGTCGAAGTGGGTTACTCCGTGGTCAAAGGCGTAGTGTGTTATGGCGCGACTACGGTCGTAAGGTGCTTCATATCCGAAGTTATGCCAGAAACCGAGCGACACTTTTGGTAACATTATGCCCGATTTTCCGCATCTGTTGTAACCTGTCGTTAGCTTATCATAGCGATTCTCAGCAGCGATGTACTGTGGTTTTAGTATCATGGTTAGTTAGTTTTGGGGAATGTAAATGCCAAAAGGCTTCCACATTTATATTAATAATTTCTGCAAAGTTAGTATTTTTTATTAATAATAACAGCAAAATCGTGTTTTTTTTACTAAATTTGCGCCCAATTTTGCGAAAATAGTATGACGCAAACCACGAACAAACGATTTATACGAATATTTTAAAAAAGGAATATGCTGCGACCAAGACATACATTTATCATATCAATAGCTTCTTGTCTTATGGCTGTATTATGCGCTTCGTGCGACGAGAAGAAACTGTCAGAACGAACGGAGATAGATATTAAGGAACTGCTTGCAAAGGACTCTGTACCTGAGGGTGTTACACCAATCGAAGACTTCATGCCCGGAGATACAAACCGCATGATGGATCGCTTCTATAGAGCCCTGTCGCAGGCGAAGGAAATGAATAGACCTGTGCGAATAGCCTATTACGGCGACTCATTTATCGGTGGCGACATCTTGACACAGGATCTCCGCGAACTGCTACAGAAGGAATTTGGCGGTTGCGGTTGCGGTGCGGCAGAACTTGTTCCGCTCTATTCGCGCCTTTCCTGTTCACAGAGCTCAAAGGGACTGACGTCGCATAACATAACCGTAAAGAGTGACTTTAAGGCTGCTCTTCAGGGCATAGACAACATTTACACTACATCAGAGGAAACAGCTTCTGCAAAGCTCTCTGGAGTGAAGAACGATCATTCTTCTTTTGTCGGAAAGTGGACAAAATCGTATCTTTATTTCCGTCCAACGGCCTCGGCTACAGTAACATGCACGATGAATGGCACTACGAAAGAAGTCTATTCTGGAAAGAGCGAAAAGTTGCAGACTGCATGTGTGGAAGGCGAGACGAGCTCCGTAGAGTGGGGGATAAAGGGAAGTGGAAATGTGTTATACTTCGCTTCTAACGAAGGAAAGAACGGAATTGTCTTGGATAATTTCGGTCTTGTTGCCGTTTCGGGAAATCAGTTGAACAAAATTCCGGAGTCCACTCTTGAGGAGTTTGCTGCCGTCCGTCCATACGATTTGATTATTCTGCAATACGGTCTTAATGTGGCATCGCCAAAAGAGCAGGACAACTATAAATATTATGTCCGCTCATTCAATGATGTTATAAAGCGTTATCAGAAAGCGTGGCCCGAAGCTGCAATCCTTGTCGTCAGCGTGAGCGACAGGGCGAAGAAAGAGAATGGCGCTGCAAAGTCAATGAAGTGTGTGCAGGAACTGTCAGAAGTGCAGCGCAAAATGGCGGAAAGCAACAAGGTGGCTTTCTGGAATATGTATAGCGTAATGCAGAAGAATGGCGGTATCGTGGGAATGGCAGAGCGAGGTGACGCAGAGAAAGACTATACGCATCTTACCATTAAAGGCGGTAAAGCCCTTGCCAAGCCGATGTTTGATGCGCTGATGAACGGCCTGTACAATTATGAGTGCCGTGTGAAACTGATGACTGAGTGAGAGTGCCAACGAATAAGTCAGGCAGCTCTTTATTGCAATATATTGTAGGGCGAAAATATTGTAGGGCGAAGATATCTGAGCCGTTTGCGGGAATAAAACCTGAATCGCGGCTCGGAAATCCTCGCCCTACAATTGTAAAGGACAAAATAAAAGTCTTATAGTCTGCTGCATTTGTTGGTGAGGTAGCAGTCGAGAATTGTCATGGCAGCCATCGCTTCTACGATTGGCACAGCGCGTGGGAGCACGCAAGGATCGTGTCTGCCTTTTGCTTTCAGAACAGTTGCTTTGCCGGAAGCGTCAACTGTAGGCTGTTCCATGAGGATTGTTGCCACAGGCTTGAAGGCTATGCGCATTGTGATGTCCTGACCGTTGGAAAGTCCGCCCTGAATGCCGCCGGAGTGGTTCGAAGAGGTTTGGAGAGGGGCGTCGGCTGAGAGGGGGCTTTTGCCCGAAGTTGACACTTCGGGAACTGGGGCTTCCGGGCTTTCAAGGAAGATGTCGTTAACCTGCGAGCCGCGCTTGTTTACTATGTCGAAACCGTCGCCAAATTCAATGCCCTTGACCGCATTTATGCCGAGCATGGCTGCTCCGAGCTGTGCGTTCAGCTTGCCGAATTCCGGTTCTCCAAGACCGACAGGACAGCCTTTAATAACACAAGTGATAATGCCGCCTATAGTGTCGCCGTCAGCTTTTACCTCAGAGATAAGCTGCTCCATGAGTGGAGCCTTCTCCAAGTCAGGACAGCGCACGGCATTTGTTTCAGTCTGCGAGAGGTCGAGTTCAGTGTAAGGCTTCTCAACCTTGATGTCGCCAACCTGAGAGGTGTAAGCCTGAACGCTGATGCCGAGCTGGTTGAGTGCAAGCTTAGCCAAAGCACCACCAACGCAACGGCTGATAGTGATTCGGGCAGACGTGCGACCGCCACCACGATGATCTCTTACGCCATACTTCATGGCGTAGGTGTAATCGGCATGAGATGGGCGGAAGAGCTCGCGCATGTTGTCGTAGTCGGACGAGTGCTGGTTAGTATTGCGAACGATGAAACCAATAGGCGTGCCGGTGGATTTGCCTTCAAAGACGCCGCTGAGGAGTTCTACCTTGTCAGGTTCGTTGCGTGAAGTGGTTATCTTGCTCTGTCCAGGACGACGGCGATTAAGCTCTGCCTGGATGAACTGCTCGTCTATCTCTATGCCTGCTGGCATACCGTCGATGACTCCACCAACAGCTTCGCCATGGCTTTCGCCGAAGGTTGTGAGGGTGAATATTTTTCCGAAAGTGTTCACGGGTAAAGTGAAAGGACCTTCCCCCAACCCCTTCCTTATAGGACGGGGAGGAATATGGACTTATCGTTGACTTTGAGTAGTCCGAAAGGCTTTTGTTCTTGAATATATTAGTAACTATTTATAATTATTTGCAGCCTCCGCAGCCACCATCGCCGCATGAGCCACATCCGCCGTCGCCGCAATTGCCTCCGCAGTTTCCACCGCATGAACCACCGCAGCCGCCGAATTCGCCACGAAGAATCTTCATTGCCTTGTCAACCTCGTCGGCAGAAGCCTCGCGGTTCTCAACGATGAAGCCCTGGAAGTGGAGATCGCTGCCAGCGAAAGGGTGGTTGAAGTCCATGAGCACGTTCTCGTCAGTGATGTCAATTACCTTGCCGATAAGACGCTGACCGTCAGCATTGTTCATAGGAATGAAAGCGTCAATCTTGATGTGCTCGTCGTCAAACTGACCGTTCACCTCGAAGATGCCACGAGGAAGAGCAATGATACGCTCCTGATCAGGTGCACCGTAAGCTTCATCACAAGGGATTACGAAGTCGAATGCCTTGCCTGTCTCGAGGCTCTCAATGTTCTTTTCAAAGGCATCAAGAGCCATGCCGAGGCCTGAGATGAAGACGAAAGGCTGCTGCTCTGTAGCCTCTTCTACGGGATTATTCTGGTCTGTTGTAAACAGCTTGTATGAAGCTGCAATGAATTTGTTTGCCATATTTGGTTTTTTAGTTTTTGGTTTCTAGTTTTTGTTTTTTCGCCGAACTCTGCGACTTTCAGATGATAAACTTCACCTCTTTAAGCCAGTATTCTTTTTCCGTGCCGTCTTCACGATGAAGGAGCAGGCGACCGTCGTCCTGAACTTTCATAATCTTGGCATGGAATACTTCGGAGTCTTGAAAAGCGTGCCAGTCGTTGTCATTACGATAGAGCAGACGATGGTAGTTGTCGCGAATGCTGGTATAGCCAATGCTAAGAGAGCGATTGTCCTGACTTTCAAGGAGCTTGATAATCTGAAGTGTCTTCTTGTATCGCTCGCAGATGGACTCCATAAGCTCCGTGCCATTGCATTCCGTGCCGCAAATCTGCTTCAACGAAACGGGATTCGGTGCGTCGGAGAGGAATTTCTCCTGATTGATGTTTATGCCGATGCCGATGATGCAAGTGTCCATGCGGAAACCTTTCAGGCTGTTCTCTATGAGAATACCGCCAAGCTTCTTGTCTTTCCAATAGATGTCGTTCGGCCATTTTATGCGGAAATTGTCTTTTTCCTCTGGCATGAAATCCTGTAAGGACTTTACAATATCAACAGCAATAGCCATGGAAAGGATAAACTGCTCGGATGGTTTTACCATCTTCGGATGGCAGACAATGGAGAAGGAGATATTCTTTCCCTGTTCTGACTCCCAGGAATTTGTGTCCATGCCACGCCCAGCTGTCTGATTTGGTGTATATACCACGCGGAAACCGTAAGGAAAAAACTGGATGTTTTCCTTTGCATAAGAGTTGGTCGAAGCCGTCTCGGGCAGGTATGTATATGTGATAGTGCTCATTATTCAGGGTACAAATTTACATTTTTTCATTGAAATAATGGCGATTAATCTGAATATGCTGCTTTGCGTTTGTCAAATAATTGACTAAAAACGGAAGAATAAGCCAGTTTTCTTACATTAATATACAATAATGTTGTAATTTTGCACTGCTTTTATAGAAACCAAAAACTGAATTTATCTAGATATGAAACTTAACATTGCAGTTCTTGCGGGCGACGGTATCGGCCCAGAGATCATGGAACAGGGCGTAGCCGTAATGAACGCTATCGCTGAGAAGTTTGGTCATGAAGTAAGCTATAAGGAAGCTCTTTGTGGCGCACATGCTATTGACGAGGTGGGCGATCCATTCCCAGAGGAAACTTTCAAGGTTTGTGAAGAGGCTGACGCTGTGCTCTTCGCTTCTGTAGGTGACCCTAAGTTTGACAATAATCCGTCAGCAAAGGTTCGTCCTGAGCAGGGTCTTCTCGCTATGCGTAAGAAGCTCGGTCTGTTTGCAAACATCCGTCCTGTACAGACTTTCAAGTGCCTCGTTCATAAGTCTCCACTTCGCAAGGAACTCGTTGAGGGTGCTGACTTTATCTGCATCCGTGAGCTTACTGGCGGTATGTACTTCGGCAAGAAGGTTGAGCCAACAATCAACGCTGACGGTGTAGAGGAAGCTCTTGATACTAACTACTACACTCGTCCAGAGGTAGAGCGCATTCTCAAGGTAGGTTTTGAGTATGCAATGAAGCGCAACAAGCACCTCACAGTTGTTGACAAGGCTAACGTGCTTGCTTCTTCACGTCTTTGGAGAAAGGTTGCTCAGGAAATGGCACCTCAGTATCCAGAGGTAAATACTGACTACATGTATGTTGACAACGCAGCAATGCGCATGATTCAGGAGCCTACATTCTTCGATGTTATGGTTACTGAGAACACATTCGGCGATATCCTTACTGACGAAGGTTCTGTAATCTCAGGCTCTATGGGTCTTCTCCCTTCTGCATCTACAGGTTCTTCAACTCCTGTCTTCGAGCCAATCCACGGTTCTTGGCCACAGGCAAAGGGCTTGAACATCGCAAACCCTCTCGCTCAGATTCTTTCTGTAGCAATGCTTCTTGAGTACTTCGACCTCAAGGAAGAAGGCGCACTCGTTCGCAAGGCTGTTGACGCTTCACTTGATGCTAACGTCCGCACACCAGAAATCCAGGTTGAAGGTGGTGAGAAGTATGGCACAAAGGAAGTCGGCGCTTGGGTAGTTAACTACATTAAGAATGCGTAAGTTTTAATGAGAATCTATCTCTTATTGATATCAATGCTCCTTTCTCTTTCTGCTTATTCACAGCAGAAGGAGGAAGGAGTTTTAAGTTCTATGCCGCAACAGTCAAAGGATGATCCGTATAAAGGCATGACGATTGCTGATCGTATGTCAAAGGCGGCAGACTATATGCAGCATGACAAATGGCAGTCGGCGAAGGATATTTACGATAATGTTCTGTATTTGGAACCGAATAATCTGACTGCACTTTACTTTCGTGCCTATGCAAATGAGCGTCTTTTTCATTTCGGACTTGCACGTGCTGACTATGATGCTGTCCTGAAGGCAGAGCCGACAAACTTTCATGCGCTAACGGCGAGAGCTCTTTTCAACGAGAAAGACAACCACCACACAGCTGCTCTTGACGATGCAAATCTCCTTGTGGAACATCATCCGGACAGCGTTCTCTCATGGGTGGTAAGGGCTGATATAGAAGAAAGACAAAACCTTCTTTCGCTTGCAGAATATGATTATCTTCAGGCATACGAATTCGAGCCTACAAACAAAGAGCATCTGCTTAGGGCTGTAGATCTTCAGTTGCGACAAAAGAAAAAGAAGGAGGCAAAGCGTAATCTTGACAAACTCGTTTCTGCTGGAATGCCGAAACAGGCTCTGATACATTATTACAAGAGAATAAATCTAAGGAATCCGTAATATGCGTGTTGTTATTCAGCGTGTTAGCGAAGCTTCGGTGACTATCGAAGGCAGGATAAATGGGCAGATAGGAAATGGTCTGCTCATACTCTTTGGCGTGGAAGATGCCGACGGAATGGAAGATGTGGAATGGCTTGTAAAGAAAATTGTCGCAATGCGCATCTTCGACGACGAAGCCGGCGTTATGAACCGCTCTGTCATGGATGTTGACGGCGAAGCACTCGTAGTCAGTCAGTTCACTTTGTTTGCCTCTACCAAGAAAGGCAATCGTCCTTCATGGTTCCGTGCGGCAAAGCACGAACATTCCGTTCCGCTCTATGAGGCTTTTGTGAAGAAACTTTCAGAAGCTATGGGAAAGCCTGTGCCAACAGGAGAATTTGGCGCAGACATGAAGGTCGCGCTTGTAAACGATGGTCCAGTGACAATCATCATGGACACTAAGAATAAGGAGTAAGACTGAGTTTTCATGCGCTTTCTTCTGATGGTTCATTTTGTTCTTCTAGTACATTTGCTTATCCAAATATTTCGTGCAGTTCCTTGTTTGAAAGTTTGCCAATCCAGTTTTCGCCTGTAGAGACCGTGAGGTCGGCAAGATGTTTCTTTTCCTGTATCATAGCGTCTATGCGTTCCTCGAAGGTGTTCTGCGTGATGAAACGATGCACCTGCACGTTCTTGTGCTGACCGATACGATATGCACGGTCGGTAGCCTGTGCTTCAACAGCAGGATTCCACCATAGGTCGTAATGTATGACATGGGTTGCTGCCGTGAGGTTAAGACCTGTACCAGCAGCCTTCAACGATAGAATGAAGATGCGGTCGTTGCGATTGTTCTGGAACCTATCAACCATCTCCTTACGCTGTTTCAATGAGCAACCACCATGATAGAACATCGGTTCTTCATCGAGGGTGGTACGGATAAAGTGCTGGAGCAGATCACCCATCTCACGGAACTGCGTGAAGATAAGTACCTTCTCGTCGGCGTCAATGATACTGCGAAGCATGTCGAGCAGCATTTCTGTCTTTCCCGATAGCGTTGCATCCATACGGTTGTCTTTGAGGTACTGCGTTGGGTGATTGCAGATCTGCTTCAAGGCAAGCATCATCTGCAGAACAAGTCCCTGACGCTTGAAGAGTGTCTGGTTGTCCTCGCCTTCCATGCTCTCGATAACTGCCATACACTTGTTGACGGTCTCTTGGTATAGAGCAGCCTGATCAGGAGTGAGCAATGCCAACTCGTTACGCTCTATCTTGTCAGGTAGGTCGCTGATGATGCTCTTGTCCGTCTTCAGTCGGCGCATCATAAACGGAGCTGTCACCTTGCGGAATCGCTCTGCCACATGACTGTCTCCATACTTCTGTATAGGCTTTGCGTATGCTTCCGAAAAGTCTTTTGCCGAACCGAGATACCCTTTGTTAGTGAAGTCAATGATACTCCAGAACTCCGACAGACGATTCTCCACAGGTGTACCACTCATGGCAATATGCGACTCTGCCGGAATGCTGTGAATAGCCTTGCTCTGAGCCGTATCGCTATTCTTGATATTCTGTGCCTCGTCTATTACGAGCACCTGCCATTTCTGTTTCTTCAGTTTGTCGGCATCAGAGCGCACCACACCGTATGTCGAGAGGATGATGTCTGCCTTCCGGCAATCCTCGTCCTTCAGGTCACGTGCAGCACCATGATATACGCCTGTGGTCAGCTGTGGGGCAAAACGTTTCACCTCCGACTGCCAGTTGTGCAGCAAACCTGTAGGCACTACCACAAGAGCTTTCTTCTTGTCCATCGCACCCTCTTCTTTCATTTTCAACAGCAGAGTAATGACCTGCAAGGTCTTACCAAGACCCATGTCATCGGCTATGATACTACCGAAGCCAATCTTCATGTTACGATACATCCATGAGAAACCTCGTTCCTGATAAGGACGCAACTGAGCTTGGATACCTTCTGGCAATGGTATGACGCTCTGTGATGTAAACTGCCTGATGAGTTCGCGTACCTCATCGGTGAGTTCTACTGGTGCACCCTTGTACTCACCACAAAGAGCAGCCTGCAACAGTTCGCCTGGCTTTATCTTTGGTGGCGCATTCAGCACCTTCTGTAGTTTTGCCATTCCTGCCTCGTCGATATAGACGTATTGCTCCTTGAAACGTAGCAATCCGCTGGCATGACCAAGCAATCTGTCAAATTCTTCGGGCGACAGGAATACGTTGCCCACAGCCACCTGCCAGTTGAAGTCAAGCAGGTCGCTCATTGACAGGAAACCGTTAGAATCCTTACCCTTTGATTTCAGTTTCACCGACATCTGCGGACGAATAAGTGTCTGCAAAGCCTTTGGCATGACGACGTTCACACCCAGCAGACGCATGGCAGGAATCACTTGCAGGAGGAATGTTGGGAACGTGTGCATCGTGAACCCAATGCTTCGCTTGCCCTTGTCGTTGATATAAGCATCAAGCCCGTCAACTATGTCGCAGAGGATGGCAAGCTGACGCAGTATCTCCATTCTGCTTGATGCGTATGCCTTCTTCTTCATCACATCTTCCAGCGGATGATCATCTGCCTTCACATCCACGGCAAAGCCTTCTTCCGTCTCGTCAATAAGGAACGTCACCTGATGCTTGTTCTGCATGAAGTAGCGGTCGAGCCACGAACG
>JAZLKJ010000075.1:0-7279 GCA_045597565.1 Prevotella sp.
TTCCTCCACCTCTTTGTTCGGAAATCCAAGTGTGTATAGCCCGAATTCCTTGTCGTATCCCTTTATGGTGAGGTAGCCACTTTGGAAAACTACAGGTATTGGATTGGAGCTATTGCCATCAATAGAGTTTAGCACATTTCCCTTCACCTCTATGTTTGACATACTTTCAAGATTGTAGTCATGAAGTTGTAACAAAGTGACAAGGTAGGTCGGTGTGCCGGTCTCAAACCAATAGCTGCCGAATTCTTTTGTCTTGATGGTCTTCAAAAGACTGAAAGGATTATACATGCCTGGCACGTTCTGGTGGAAGTGGTAGCCGTCGTATCTTTCTTTCAGCATGGCATAACATTCATCTGTAGTCATGTCATTCGCCGCTGCAAGTTCTGCCACGCCTTCATTAAAATATGCATGAAGTTCCTCCTCGCTGATGCCACATATATTATAATAGCGTGCGTCCATAGAGAGGTCGGTCAGATGGTTGAGATCGGAGAATACGCTCACTTTGCCGAACTTGGTCACACCTGTCAGCAAAGCAAACTTTATGCAGCCATCCATTGTCTTCAAAGCGCCGTAAAAAGATTTCAGCGTACTACGGAATTCTTCCTGAAGTTCCTTGTTGCCAATGGCTTGTAGCATAGGTTTGTCGTATTCGTCAATGAGAATCACGACTCGCTTGCCTGTCTGCTCACAAGCTTTGCGAATGATGTCGCAGAAACGGATACCAAAATTGTCATTGGCGTTTTCGTCACCGTATTTTGCCTCTTCTTTACAGAGAAAGGCATGAAGCATTGCATCAAGGCTTTCTTTCTTCTCATACTTCTGGGCATTGAGGTCAAGGTGCATAACAGGGTGCGCTTCCCAACTCATCTCGTCAGTATCGATTGCAAGTCCTTTGAAAAGTTCGCGTTTGCCCTCGAAGTATGCATGAATAGTTGAGAGCAGGAGCGATTTGCCGAACCTGCGTGGTCGGCTGAGGAAGTAGTATTTACCTCTTTCAATGAGGTCTCTGATGATGGCTGTCTTATCCACATAGAGATAGCCGTCATTTCTGAGTCCTTCGAAATCTTGTATTCCTATCGGGTATTTGAATTTGCTCATCTTGAGGTTTGGGTGTTTGGCGACTCCGTTTTGTTATCGCGCTCATTTGAGCGCAAAGTTACGATTTTTATTCAAATATCTAATACTTTCGGAACATTTATTTCGTTTTTTTACAATAATTGCTTATAATTGCATAGATTTGTGACCTAATATTGTATTGTTTTATACGAAGGAGAACCGCCCCTTGTCACATTCTGAGGGATAGTGATCTGTTCCCTGTCCTTCAAATTCGATACAAAAAGGAGCGATACCGCAAATGGTACCGCTCCTTTTGTTATTATAATTTCTTCAAGAATTAGCCGATCCACTTCACGTAAGCGAAGTCCTGACGGTGTGGGAGGAGATCGTTCTTAGGGAACATACGAACGGCAGTCTTGTAAGAGCCTGCGTGTGAAGCCTCTGAGATTGTCTCGAATGTGTAGAGATTGCCTTCCTTCTTAACGAGGTCGAATGGGTGTACGGCACGAATCTTGTCCTCGCCGTTAGCGTCAGTCTTGATAGCAACGAACTCGAGACCTACTGCGTCGTCGAGACCCTGCTCGTCGATAGTGTAAGAAATCTTGTACTTCTTACCAGTCTCCATGCCTGTAGATGGAACCTCAGTAGTAGAAGCAACAACGTTGATGTTGTCCCAACGCTCTGCAACGAGTTCCTTCCAAGCAGCGATTTCCTTAGCTACCTTGTTGTTGTCAGCCATGAGCTTAGCAGCACGCTCAGCCTGTGGGCAGTAGAAACGAGTGTAGTAGTCGTCGAGCTGACGCTTCATTGTGTAGTGAGGAGCAATCTGAGCGATAGAGTTCTTGATAACCTTAAGCCAACCCTCTGAGTAGCCCTTCTTGTTCTTCTTGTAGTAGAGAGGCATGATTTCGTTCTCGAGGAGGCCGTAGATAGTAGCAGCGTCGAGCTGATCCTGGTAACCCTGGTTCTGGTAAGTACGCTTCTCTGTGAGAGCCCAACCAGCACCTTCGCGGTAACCTTCGTACCACCAACCGTCAAGAACTGAGAGGTTTACAACACCGTTCATCTCTGCCTTCTCACCAGAAGTACCAGAAGCCTCGAGAGGACGAGTTGGAGTGTTCATCCAGATATCAACACCTGAAACGAGACGGCGAGCGAGACGCTGGTCGTAGTCCTCGAGGAAGATAATCTTGCCGAGGAACTCAGGACGCTGAGAAATCTCGTAGATCTTCTTGATCAAGCCCTGGCCAGCACCGTCTGCTGGGTGAGCCTTACCTGCGAAGAGGAATGTTACAGGGTAGAGAGGGTTGTTGACGATCTTAGCAAGACGCTCAAGGTCTGTGAAGAGAAGGTGAGCACGCTTGTAAGTAGCGAAACGACGGCAGAAACCGATAGTAAGACCGTTAGGGTTGATCTTCTCGAGGAGAGAAACAACGCGTGAAGGGTCGCCCTGGTTCTTGAGCCATGTCTCACGGAACTTAACCTTGATGTAGTCAGCGAGCTTAACCTTGAGAGCCATACGAGTAGCCCAAAGTTCCTCGTCTGGACAGTTGTAGATGCCCTGCCAGAGTTCAGCGTTTGACTGATCGTTATAGTAGTTAGCGTCAAGGTACTTAGCGTAGATCTTGCGCATTTCTGTAGCACACCATGTTGGGAAGTGAACACCGTTAGTAACGTAGCCTACAGAGTTCTCTTCTGGGAGGTAGCCGTTCCAGATGCCAGCGAACATCTTCTGTGATACCCAGCCGTGGAGCTTAGATACACCGTTTACGCCCTGGCAAGTGTTGATAGCGAAAGTTGACATAGAGAACTTCTCGCCCTTGTCGTCTGGGTTTGTACGACCCATGCCGATGAACTCGTCCCAAGAGATGCCGAGAAGCTGAGCGTAGCCACCCATGTACTTGCCGAAGAGAGCCTCGTCGAAGTAGTCGTGACCAGCAGGAACTGGAGTGTGACAAGTGTAAAGACCAGAAACGCGAACGAGTTCCATAGCCTGGTTGAAAGTGTAACCTTCCTTGATGTAGTCAACGAGACGCTGTACGTTAGCGAGAGCAGCGTGACCTTCGTTACAGTGGTAGATGTCCTTCTTGATGCCGAGAGCCTTGAGAGTAAGAACACCACCGATACCGAGGAGAATCTCCTGCTTGAGACGGTTCTCCCAGTCACCACCATAGAGAGCGTGAGTGATAGGACGGTCGTACTCAGAGTTGAGTTCGTTGTCAGTGTCGAGGAGGTAGAGAGAGATACGACCTACGTTAGCACGCCATACGTATGCGTGAACAGTGTAGTTCATGTAAGGAACATCAACTACGAGTGGGTTGCCGTTCTGGTCAAGCTGACGCTCGATAGGGAGAGTGTTGAAGTCCTGTGCATCGTAAACGGCAATCTGCTGGCCATCCATAGAGAGGCTCTGCTTGAAGTAACCGAAACGATAGAGGAAACCAACTGCACACATATCAACATTTGAGTCAGAAGCCTCCTTGAGGTAGTCGCCAGCGAGCATACCTAGACCACCAGAGTAGATCTTGAGAACCTGAGAGATACCGTACTCCATACAGAGGTAAGCTACTGAAGGACGAGTAGCGTCTGGCTTAACATCCATATACTCGCGGAAGAGCTTGTAGAGGTCGTTGACCTGCTTCATGAGCTTCTTGTCCTGAGTGATTTCCTCGAGGCGCTGGTAAGAAAGGCGCTGGAGGAGGAGTACTGGGTTGTGTTCAACCTCTTCATAGAGGTCTTCGTCGAGAGCACGCCAAAGGTCACGAGCTTCATAGTTCCAAACCCACCAGAGGTTGTGAGCGATTTCGTCGAGACACTTCAATGGTTCAGGGAGATTAGACTTTACAGCAGTCTCCTTCCACTGAGAGGCGTTAACGTAGTTTGCTTTGATTTTCATAATGTTATATATTTATTAATGTATTTTCGGGGAACAATTAGCCTGAAAGGCTTAAATCTCCATAGCCCAGGGCAGAGCGAAGCGTCACCCTGGGATTATATTATGATAGTGGTGAATGCGCCCTGTAAGGGCAACAGCGTTACATTACGGTTTATGCTTTTGCCCTTTCAGGGCGTTCCATCATCATTCCGTATTCAAACCCAAGGCGTCGCTTCGCTTGCCATTGGGCTATGTAGCTCATTGGGCTTTCAGCCCGTTTTACTAATTTCTCCCCGTCCTGAAAGGAAGGGGTTGGGGGAAGGTCTACTTCTTCAACACCTTCTTGCGGGCATCAGCCTTGGTGAGTGCGATGTCGTAAGCCTTGTAGTAATACTTGATGAACTCGCTCCAGAGCGCCTTCTTAGAAAGCTTCTCGGCAGCAGCGCGACACTTCTTGCGGTCGGCGTCTGTCATGAGAGCGTATTCAACTACAGTATCCTTTATATAGTCAGCAACCTCAGAGAAGTTGTAGTCTGTACGGTGGATAACCTTCACACCATCCTTGAGTTCACCATAGTGACCGAAGACAGTGTTTGCCCAAAGACCGAAACCAGCGAGGTCTGTTGTGATACAAGGCACCTTGAATGCTACTGCCTCAAGTGGAGTGTAGCCCCATGGCTCGTAGTAAGAAGGATAGATACAGAGGTCGTTGCCGAGAACAACGTCGTAATACTTCATGTCAACTATGCCATCTTCACCAGTAAGGTAGCAAGGGAGGAAGATAATCTTTACACGGTCTTCCTTGCGATTCCACATATCGAGATACTTGAGCTGGCTGAGGACATTGTCGTGAGACATGTTGTGGAGCCAGTGAGTGATGAGTGGACAGTCGAGAGCAGTGTCGAAAGTCTTCTTCTGCTTCAAGCGCTCCTGGAGATCCTGACGTGGTTCGCCAACCCATCCTGGCACTTCGATGAAAGCAAGAATCTTCTTGTCAGCAATGCGCTGGTCACGGAGCAGACGGTTCATTGACTCAATGAAAACGTCAACACCCTTGTTGCGGAATTCGTAGCGACCAGAAGTAGAAACTACGAGAGTGTCCTTATCGAAAGTTTCGCCTGTGAGAGCGTTTGCAATCTCAAAGATGCGCTTGCGAGCTGCATTGCGCTTGCGAGTGAAGGCAGCACCGCGTGGCACGAAATCATCCTCAAAACCGTTTGGAAGAACAACGTCAACCTCCTTGTCCATCAACTCCTTGCACTCGCGAGCAGTGATGTCTGAAACGGTTGTGAAGCAGTCAACGTGCATTGCAGTCTGCTTCTCGATAGAGTGCTTACTTTGCATATTGAGCTCTCCAGCCATCTGGTCGCCATTGTAAGCGAAAAGATAGTCGTAGAGAGGCTTGTTGTTACCAGCGATAGAGCGACCGATAGAAGTGGCGTGAGTAGTAAAGATAGTACCGATCTGAGGGAGCTTCTTGTTGATATAGAGAGCGCCGAGGCCAGTCATCCATTCGTTTGCCTGATAGATGCACTGTGTGTCATCGTCAAGACAGAAGTTGTAGAAGCTTTCCACAACGAGAGCTGCTGCGTAAGAGAACATAGATGCCTCGTCGTAGTCGCCGTAAGCGTGGAGAGAATCTACCTGATAGTTCTCCCAAAGCCAACCGTATATTTCGTTCTTCTTCACGAAATAAGGCTGGAAATCAACGAGCACAGCGATAGGTTCGCCAGGGATCATCCAGCGACCAACCTTGACGATAAGGCCTTCATCATCAGCCTTCTTGCGCCAATCAGCCAAAAGTTTCTTGTCTTCTTTGAAATAAGGGCATGTTTTCTCTCCCCAACAGTCAGGACCAATAAAAATGACCTTGTCCTTGTGTGTTTCCTGAAGAGTTTTTGCGCGAGTAGAAAGTACGGTATAAATACCGCCAACTTTGTTGCAAACTTCCCAGCTTGACTCAAAAATGTACTCTGGGCTTTTCAATCCTTTTACCATAATAAATATGCGGGCATTTTCAGCCGCGCTTTGCTTTAATGTCTGCCTCAGCCTCTTCAAGCAGAGAGCCTGCGCAGCGTTTGTTTATATTCACCGTGATTATAACTGGCTGCAAAATTATACAAAATATCCGACCTATTGACCTTATTTATAGTGAAATATGATTGGCTTTATCTTTTTTTTGATGATAGTCAAAGCACATTTTGGGGCTTGTAAAGTGGATGTTACAAAAGTTGCGCGAAGCATATTGTACCATAAATGGGGCAGTAAAAGTGCTGATATTCATAGGAATAATGGTAAAAGCATTGTGTAAAATCAATTGTATTGCATAAAATGACCACTCTTGGTTGCGTAATTGACTAATAATGTGTAATTTTGCAGCCGCTAAAAGCGTGTGGTAGAAACATGCTGACGCAAAAACGGAACTTAGAATAAAAACTGTAAAAACTCCTTAATGAGAAACGACAAAAGAAAGAAACCTCAGGCACAGCACAGAATAAACGAACAGATTCGTGCTAAAGAGGTAAGACTTGTAGGCGAAGACGGCTCAATGGTTATCCCTACTCGTCAGGCATTGGACATGGCAAGACAGCAAGAGGTTGACCTCGTGGAAATCTCACCTAATGCGGAACCACCAGTATGTCGTATCATTGATTATAGCAAGTTCCTCTATCAGCAGAAGAAGCGTGCTAAGGAGATGAAGCAGAAGCAGGTTAAGCAGGAAGTCAAGGAAATCCGTTTCGGACCTCAGACTGACGAGCATGACTACAACTTCAAGCTTAAGCATGCCAAGGAGTTCCTTGAAGAAGGTAATAAGGTACGTGCGTACGTGTTCTTCCGCGGACGTTCAATACTCTTCAAAGAGCAGGGCGAAGTTCTCCTTCTCCGTTTTGCAAACGACCTTGAGGAATACGGAAAGGTCGATCAGCTTCCACGCCTTGACGGCAAGAAGATGTTCCTTTACATGAGTCCGAAGAAGCAGGGCATTCAGAAGAAGAGCCAGCAGAAGCGCGACCGTGAGGAGGCAGAGGCAGCAAGCGCAGCTGAAATCGAGAACGAGACACCAAAGAATGGTGGTCTTCTTGAGAATGCAAAGGGCGTTGAGGCACTCCTCAAACTTAAGGAACAGGCAGGCGAAGAGTAGTTTCTAAAGCTCTATCGCTACTCATATTAACATCCTTCCCTTTGGGAAGACTGCGATTAAGTGAGAGTAGAATTGAAGCAAGCTTCAATTTTGCCGAACGGAAGCAGGCTAGACCGAAGGTCAAGGCTTGGTTAGGCTTATCTCGGTGCGTAAAGTCCGCTAAAAACTTTGCCACCATTAATAAATAACTAATTAAAATTTTAACA
>JAZLKJ010000076.1:0-3571 GCA_045597565.1 Prevotella sp.
GGCAAAGAAAAAAGGTTTGTCGGTGTCATAATTGTAGGGGGTGCTTGAAAACACCCCCATAATCTCTTAGAATAAACAATTCCGTCAAGATATGCTTATTCACAGTTTTTATGTCAAAGTATGGTGTTTTCAACCACTTCACCATCAAAGAGATTGATGATGCGATTGGCGAATGCGGCATCGTGCTGGCTGTGGGTTACCATCACGATGGTCGTACCTTCGGCATTGAGTTGTGAGAGGAGTTCCATGATTTCCAGACCGTTCTTTGAGTCGAGGTTACCTGTTGGCTCATCGGCAAGAATAAGTTTTGGCTTGCCTACCACGGCACGAGCTATTGCCACACGCTGTTGCTGACCACCAGAGAGTTGCTGGGGGTAGTGAGTGGCACGCTGCGAGAGGTTGACTTTGCGCAGGATGTCCAAGACACGCTGCTTGCGCTCTGCCTTGGGCACCTTGAGGTACTTCAGCTGTAGGTCAACATTCTCCTCCACGGTCAGTTCGTCGATGAGGTTGAAGCTCTGGAACACAAAGCCGATGCGTCCTTTGCGGTACTTGGTGCGATCCTTTTCCTTCAGATGCCCCACCTCTTCGCCTCCGAGGTAGTAGTTACCACTATCTGGATTGTCGAGCAATCCAAGGATATTCAGGAGCGTTGACTTGCCACAACCCGAAGGTCCCATGACTGCAACGAACTCGCCTTCCTTTACTTCCAGGCTTACGCCATTCAATGCTGTTGTCTCCACATTCTCAGTGCGGAATACTTTCGAGAGATTTTCAATCTTAATCATATTGTATATTGTTTTAATTTTGTTTATTCTGTTTTGATACTTTCTACAGGGTTTATCGTTGCCACTCGCCAGCTCTGCACGATGACGGTCAGCAATACAACCATACTGACGATGAGGAATGCCAGAGGGAACAGCCACCAATGGATAGGTGTATGCTCGGCAAAGTTCTGCAGCCATTGCTCACTGATGAAGTAGCCTATAGGGGCTGCTATTACAAAGGAAAGGATGAGCGGGATGGCATAACGCTGCGTGAAAAGCGACAAAACTTCCTCCACACTGCTACCCATCACCTTGCGAATGGCAATCTCCTTGCGGCGATACTCTGTCTCAAACATCGTGAGACAGAAGACACCGATGATGGTGATGAGGAAAGCCAGGATGGTACTTGCCTCTATCTGTGTCATGAAACGCGTTTCGTCCTTATAAGCCTGTTCCAGACAGTCATCCATAAACTTCATCTCTGGTATTGTCTTGCTGGCATAGAATGTTTGCAGTACTTTGCCTATCTTATTGCGAAGTTCTCGTTTGTTCGTATTAGGTGTCATGCGGATATTGAGAACATTAAATCTGTTGCCCCAATCAGCAAAACTCTCTCCAAAGATGATAAAAGCCACAGGTTCTGCATTGTTATCCTTACGCGTAGTGAAAGCACGGAAGTTTTTGCAGACACCAACTATCGGCAAATCATCCTCCACGAGAGGCTTATCTACTTCCAAGAACGGGTACTTCATCTTCATAGCCTCATTGATTATGTAAACATCACCATCAGTCTCTTTGAAGTCACGGCCCTCAACGATGTCTATGCCACAGGTACGCAGAAACTTCCAATCCACAGGAAGCGCGGTGAAATAACACGATTGTCCTTCTTGTCCTTTATCTCCTCTTCCCCATCTCATATAGACATCCTCCAGACCGACAGACCATGTGGAAAAAGATGCACTCTCTACGCCATTTAACTTTTCCAACTCGCTACGCAAGGCAGGTTGCTGATCGCTTGACAGTTCTGTAATATTCACTATCAGCAATGCATCTTTCTCATATCCATAGTCAGAAGAATAGATATATGCTCTTTGGCTATAAATCACACCAACAAAGATAACCATCGCAAATGCAAGGGCAAATTGGATGGCAACAAGAATCTGTCTTACTCTTCGTCCGCGTGGAGTAAGTCCAAAATTACCCTTCAGTGCCAAAGCCGGTTGGAATGATGTGGTGTAACGAGCACTATGTAGGGTTGCAATGACACCAATGGCTATGCTGGTGATAGAAATCAAAAACACAATATTGATGTTGTCAGGAAGAGCTACGGAACCAAGCGTATATTCTGCTATGTGTTCCCATTTCCCGATGCAGTAAGCCAATAGGACTGATATTGCAAAAGCGCATAGACAGAGGGTGATGCCTTCTGCCACCAAATGTAAATACAGTGAGCATGTACTCTCACCCATTACCTTGCGCGTATTGATGCCACGCAGACGGATAGGCGCCTGAGCCATAGTGAAGTTGGCATAGTTGATGAGTGCTACAAGCAGTAGCAATATGACTGCTATCTGCAAGATATAGAAAACAGTTTTGCTGCCATTGTCAGTGTTTGGATCATATCCACTCAGATAAGTCTCGTCCAGCGAAAGGCTGAACAAGGATGCTCGTTGCATCAACTCGTCAATTTCTTCACTTTTCCCAAAACGACTCTCCATGAAATCTTTCAGGGTGACATTCAGCGCCCCATGAAGGACATCGGCATTCACGTCACTTCGTGTGCGGATGTAGCATGAGTAATTCCAGTTGTTCGTATCATCCTTATTTTCATTGCCTATACTATAAAAGACGGCATTTGCGAAGTCGGTGTTGTTGGGAAAATCCTTGTAAACACCTATCACGGTGCATGCTTTCCCATTCTTGAGTTTCATTTCCTTACCTGCAACCATCGCATGACCGAAATATTTCGTTGCCAAAGATGCAGGTATGATGACCTGCTCCTTTATCCCATTGGGGCACAAAGTTCCGTCAACAAGTTCGGCGTTGACTGTTGTCAGCATATCGTTATTGATGGCATAGACGGGCATGGATATTACGCTTCCGTCTTTGTCGAGTGAAATATCTCCACCACTGCGCAGATAACCTACACTCTCCACTTGCGGGCACTCTTTAATTTTCTCCAAAAGAGGACGATTGAAAGTAAAGGTCCATTGGTCATTTTCCATGATTCCACGGATATACACACGGCGGATTTTCTCGTAATCTTTGATGCTGTGGTTGTAACTGCCGATGTAGTTGATCTGTGTGAGCAAAACATAGCAAGCCGTGAAAGCAATAACAAGCCCAACAAAGTTGAGCGATGATGCCAACTTGTAGCGTCGGAATAGATACAATAAACTCTTCATATACTATCTTATTTCAGTTTTAATACTTCATTGTCCTTAAACGCTTCATATCCGCTGGTGATGACGCGTTCGCCAGGCTCCAAACCTTCCTCTACCTCGTAGTACTGAGGATTCTGACGACCGATGCGGATGTTGCGACGATAGGCTGTGCTGCCGCTCTTGTCGAGCACGAATATCCAGTTGCCACCTGTGGTTTGGAAGAAGGTACCCTTTGGAATGAGGACGGCTTGGGCGGGTTTGCCTAATTCAAGGTTCAGATAATAGGTTTGACCAGAGCGGATGTTGTCAGGGCGAGTGTCCTTGAACACCAAGTCGGTGCGAAACTTGCCTTGACGCACCTCAGGATAGACCTTGCGAACAGTGAGATTGTACGTCTTGCCATCACGTTCAAAGGTCGCA
>JAZLKJ010000077.1:0-17405 GCA_045597565.1 Prevotella sp.
TTTCTTAAACTGGTCTCTGGCTTCTGCCAGCATCTGAGTGTACTCTTCTTGTGTCATTACGCTAATTTTTGTCCTACTATATAACGTAGGAAGTTAAACTTTTATTGTTGGCGCGTTTGACACAGTTGAAATGACGCCCTCTCATAGACAGAATATTGGAGGCGAATGGCTCCATTCTTTGTAAGCATCTTGGAGAACTTTGTTCTCAACTTATCATTCTTTATATCGTAACTAATGATTAACATTTCTATAGTTCAAAAATTGGATACTGATTTACAGATTTACATCCCATAAAACAGCGATAATAATTTTGTACATACTTGAATACCTCTGACTTATAAGGAATCAGAGCGTCAAAAAACACTTTGCTGTAAATGCTATTCTTTTCGTATTTTAATCTATATTCTCCTTTCTGAACAATAAAATCTTTCTCAGAAAACTGTTTCCTATTCCATGCCTTTCGTATTGCTTTATCTATAACTGGACGGAACGGTTCCATGATATCGCACACTAAAGATTTACGTTTGAACCACAAACGATGATAGACTCCTACATAAAGATCAAAGCCAAACATGCGCAGAAAACATTCTACGTAGTTGAACAACATCGTATAGCCTATATCCATAGACGCATTTAGAGCATCACATTTTGTACGGGGGCGACGTTGATGCCAATCGTGGTCTTGATAGAAAGCCTTAAAAAAACTTTTTGCAGATGTACCTTCAATGCCCATCAAGGAATCATAGTCCATTATATCGGGTAAAGAATTAAGGGCTACTTGCAATATTGACACAGCTTGCAGGGTAAGTTCATCTTTCTTTCTCGTGTCAACAAGAGCCTTCAGTTGGTTGGTAATCTTGTTCCCGACAATCACTCTTGCAATAGAAATATCTTCCTTATGGAAATTATACTGTCTCTGTCGCAAGAGAAAGTTTGCTTCAGCCGAATTAGCCCAAAAGAATACTGGGCGAAAGGATGGTTTCATGACAACGAGTGCAACACCAAACTTCTGACACTTCTCAATGAGCGGAGTAGTAATACGTATATGACCTATAATGAATAAGGCAAGAATTTTCGGAAATGGAAGCTTTGTTAAAGTCTTCATCTTATCGCTATTCTCAACTTGCTCTTCAAGTAACAACTCCCCATTGCTGACCCGAAGACTACGCTCATGTATACAGTTAATAACGAAGATGGTGCGATACTCTATATCCTTTTTAGTAAACATTATCTTGTTCGGTTTTGTCGCAAAGGTTACAATACACACAATGCAGACATTTATTGGGATTAATCATGAAAAAGGAGGAAGATGGGTCAAATGAGCGGAACTTATTAATAAAACTCTTAAAAGCCTCTATATCCTGCTCTGTTGGCATTGCAACAGGAATCATCTTGTTGGTTGATGTTTCGTAGAATGCGAGCGATTCCACTTCATATCCCATTTCTTGGAGACAAAACATTTGTGCCCACAATTGGTATATCTGCCCTTGGAAAATTTGCTTCAAACGATACTTACGTTCTATTAGTTTCTTCTCTTTTCGTTTATACATGTCTATCTTGCCCATCAAACCATATTCTTCAGAATAGACTGGGAGCGAAAGTATTTCATTAGAGCGATTACTGGCAGTCTTGTTATCCACGGTCTCATGAGCAGACTTACCTCGCATTTGCGGAGTAGCATGGTACATCATTTCGTCCGACTCCATATACACATTGTGAAGATATATGGAATACGGACAAAAGATGAAATCATTGAGGGTGGAAATTGGGATGTAATCAATCATTCAAGTAAGGTTTCTGCTGTGCAAACTGTAGCCACTCCTTATTGGTTATAGCAAGGTTCGGACGTTCGCTTTCTGCAGATTCCTGAATTTTCAGGATTGCCCATAGTCCCTTGCGAGCAATGTTGTAAGCGCCGTTAGCATCAGCATCTTTAGGGAGAGTATCATTACATGTTCTGCTGTCGTAGAAGTTTCCATTGGCATCAGCAACAGGAGACAGCAAATAGTCAATCTCTGAGTTAGTTACACTGTTACGCATCTGCAAAAGTACTTTCATCAAGTGCATCAACGTTTCAAGATGCTTCTTGTCTGTTAACGAACATATTGCCTCCTTGATATTACCATGTATGTCAACACCAGCATCAAATAATGCTTTCTTGAACTCATCAGTCAAATTGATTTCCACATTATCCCATTGATTCAACTTATCGGGATTACGGAAGGTCTTGATGCGAGTGCCATGAGTGCAGAGAGTCCATTTAGTCTTTGTTCCCTCAGCCTTAGCAGTGAACTTGCTGTAGTCGAAAGCAAACTCGAACCAATCTTTCACGGTATTATATCTAATACTATCAAAGTTGAAGAAGAACTTACGTGCCTTGTCTGCATTCTCATATCTAGTATCGAACATGTTCACGAATCCTGTAACTGGGTCTATCTTACTTGTGTTCCAAGCAGGAATATAGAAAAGACAACCGCTCTGTTTGCCGAGTTTTCGGAAACTCTCAAACTTGTTGGCAAGTTGCAAAGCATGTAGTAAACCTCCTGCTTCGCCTTTTGGTGTTTTCTTGTCAACATAGTAGTTAAGCTTATCAATGAGCATCTTTTCAAATTGTTCATAGACGCTACGTTCTATCTTCTGACGACCACGCATAAAACCCATATTCAAATCTTCGAGCACCACGATGGCTTTATATTCCACCATCATCTTGGCAATGATGTGAACCACCTGACTGAGGTAACCTTGCTTGAGTTCCTTGATATTCTCAATCTTTTGCCAATTACGGCGTGCTTCGGTACGATTACCTTCACGCGTGACAAGTAGGTCGTGGTAGTTAGTGGCGTAGGAATTACCCTTGTACTCATTGATAATCTCGTTGAGAGTCATCTGCTTTACGATGTTTCCCTTGAGGTCAATTAGTGAAAGGTAGAGCAAGTGTCGCTCTCCACGGTCAATACCGATGATATGCTCTATGCCGTTGTTGCGGATAACATCATATACATAAGCATTGATGTTGTCGTTACCAGTAGCTTTGAAGTTAATCGTAATAGGAACATGGAACTGGAACTTATCAACGGTATATCTGCGATTCTTTATGATGTCATAATCGAAAGTACTTGTCTGTTTCTGGTTCTGCCTGTTCTTATTCTTAATAGCCTGATTTGCTTTGTGAATAGTAGTATTCTCCAATTTAAGACTCTTTTTGCGGTAGAACACTTCTGCCTGACCATTGAGCTTATATACCACATCTGCAAGATTCTGTTCGTCAAAAAGCATCTTCCAATAGAGAGTATGCATATTTGGAGTTCCTTTGCTGAACTTAGAGAAATCCTTATTCCATATTTGGAAGAGATATAGTTTGCCTTCATTAACAAGTTGGTTTATAAAGGATGCAGAAACCTTACGATAACCTAACATATAACCTTGCTGTTCTACCTCACGATAGAAACCGCTAATATCTTCGTATGTTTTGGTATCAGAGAAAGAGAAAGGAAATTTATTCCAGTCCTCATGTTTCGCTATTGAGTTCTTGAAGAAGTCAATTAGTCTATGACAATCAGAGAGACAGAAAGAAGCCCCCTTCTTATGTGTACCGCGCTGATAAGCATCATATATGGCTGGGGATGGTGCAAACTCTTCAATCCTTGATTTTGAAAAAACACCTTAGGCAACATCTTATTAGCTCCAGGCAGAAGTTTGTAATCAACTTTGTCATAACAATCGCCATCACTAGGGAGAACGTCTATGTCAAAAGCACGATTGTGCTTCTTATCCATGATAGCGAGATAATACATTCCGTCCTTACGAAGTAGAACAGAGGTACAATCCGTTTCCTTATTAACATCCCAACCTCCAAGCAACTGAGCGTTCTCAAAATTCAACTTAAATTTCTCCTCGCTATAAGGCTTGCGTGTAAGCCAGTTGCGCACCTTATTATATAAAGGAGTAATGATATCAAGTAACATCCATGCTGCACGAAGCTTTGCATCAAACTCATTGTCCTTGTCAGCCTCATCGCCATTGCCAAGGAGGGGTTTTATGAAGTGTTGCAATGCCTTGTAAGAGTCAAGCAGATTCTTGATGATTGAGGTGTCACGATCTGACTGATTGAGCAGTCCTAAGTCCTTGCCTGCCAAGATGTCCGCAGCTTCAATATTTGCCATCTCTATTTGTGTAAAAAGATTCGTGCGTTGCTCTCCATCTCGGTCATAAGCACCGAGTTGAGAAAAATAACACTCGATTGTCTTGTCTGCTGCAACATGAGAGTTGAGATAGGCTATAGAGAAACTCTTTGCAGTCTTGAACAACTTATTTATCCTCTCAGCAAACAATTCTAGTTCGCGTTTCTCCTTTGCAGATGGTTTTACCTGTGAACGTAATTCGGTCTTGATGGCGTTTGTATAAACATCGTATTGTCCAAACAACTGCTGTGAAATGTCAGTCAGCCCAAGATCATTGGCAATGTAAATATGCTCTGTATCGTAATCTGCAATATGTGAAAGCAGATAGCGGAGGCTATCAGGTCCATTGCTTTGAACGAGTTCTTTGAGCAATCCCAGAGTCTCATTGATAGCAGTTACCATCTCTTCATCGCTGGTAAATTCTTCTGGCAACCATGAGATAGCTACTCTATCACTGAGAATCATTTTATAAAGTGGTTTCAATAATGGCAGATGGCTATCTTTGTGGGTCTGGTTATACAGATTCACGTATTCATTAACGCCTTGGATCTTTGTACCATCTTCCTCTGTTCTTCCTCCAATTATATAGTTGTAAACAGCTATCTGTTCCTGCGTAAGCGTATCTGTGAAGTAATCAAGCTGGAACATATCTGATATATGTTCAACGTTCAGGTATTCTGCAAATGCTGATTCTATATTCACAAAAGACTCAGAAACCTCACTTTCAGCAATCTTGGCAAACGATTTCATATTATCCAAGAACATTGGGAGATTCTCATGTATCAGACGATAAGCAATAGCAGTAGATTTATCTTCATCAGAATACATATTCTTGCGGTTTTCATGAAATCCCGAAAAATAGGTTGTGAATTTGCTGAAGTTCTCTACCATCATCCTTTCCTTTTCATCGGTCACGAAGGCAGGTAGATGCTGCTGTATAAGTTCTTTCTTAAACAAGTCACCGTATGTATTCCCTTTCTTGAAGGCAGAGACTATCTGTTTGCGAAGATTTTCTTTTACTTTATCAAAGTTCTTCTCTTCCGCATCACTTCTCTTCTGCTTAGATGCAAACTGTACATATTCTTCCAAAGAGTTCAGTTTTTCTTCGCTCGAAAGCTGCAACTTGAAATTTCTAAGACACATTGTAATAAACGCTTTATGATAAGCATCTATTATCTCCTTTATTTTCTCATATTCTTCCGCACGTTTCTCATCTTGTGCTATAAGACCTTTCTTTTTTATATGCTCAAGCGTTTTGCCTATTGGCTTAAGTTCAAAACGCAGAGTCTTACTTAATGAGTATAAACCTGTAAGTTCTTTGAATGTTTTCATTTAGTATTAGATTATTGTTAGAGTAATTCCTGTGTTACATATCTACAAAAATAAGAAATAAGCCAACCATCATCGTCCGTGGTTTGTATCAGAGAAAAATGTAAGTTTCCTAGGCTTCATTTCTTGACGACCACAATGATAGTCTGATGCTGCTATATGTTTATATTTTAGTTTTTAGTTTCTGTTTTTTAGTTTTTGCACAAAGGGGTCAGACCCTTTTGTGCAATTTTGGTTTCTTAGGTTTTATTTGGTTTGGTTAAACATTTATGTTATCAACAAAGTTGTTAACTTCATTATTAATTTTCGGCAACATATGCCGTTTCGTATTCCGTTTGAACAGGGTAGAGTCCGAGTTCCTTGATCAGCATGTCATAGACGTATGCAGGACTTTGGACATAGAGTTCACCTTCCTCTATCTGCAGTAGTTCGAGGGTGTGGGACTGATAAACCAAATCCAAAGACTTCTCAAGGGAATAGCCATAGTCCTCTATGAGGTACTTCACCATCTCACTGATGACATGGTCAGTGAGGAAATTGGCAATCTGTGTGTGGGTGGGATTCAATTTAGTTTCCATACATGGGTTTTCTTTAGCAGTTCCAAAGCCTTCGGGGTTCAAAATAATATTGCTGATCTAGATACTTGTCTTGCAAACGGCATGCAGCTTCTTCTGGTGTAAGAATCTCGTTTTTGTAGTTTGTTAATTGTACTACTACACCATCATCTGCTATTGGGCCTACGACAATATCGTACTGGTGAGGAGAGGCACCACTATGCCTGTCTCGGTTTCGGTCAATAAACCTAATCCATTCGGCATTTGCTTTCTCGGGAAATTTCTTCATTTTGAGGTTTGTTGCTTCTACTAGTTCTGCGTTAAATTCGTACTCAAGGATGAGTGGTTCCCCTCCTAACATTTTGGTTTTCTTTCGCGCCATTCGTTCTGCAGTCGCCTTATCGGGAGTAAGGTAAAAACCTTGACCAAAATCTTTGAAACGTTTGCCGGCGGTTAGCTTAATTGTATCTATATCGTGATTGGTTCCGTGATAAAGTTTCATGCTAATCCCCCTCCATTCTTTTTGCACATTATAATCAAATCATCTACCGTCTCTTCAGGGTCTTGCAAGTGCTCCACATCATAATATTCAATAAGGAAATCCAAACCCTTATGTTGCCGCAAGTAGCTATATGCAGCCTGTCGTGTCAAGGTAAACCGTTCTGCAAAGGAACGGACGATAAGATTTATGTATGGTATCTCGTATTTGCTCATATTATATTTGACGACCACAATGATAGTCTGATGCTGCTTATGTTAGTATTGTTTTTAGTTTCTGGTTTTTGGTTTATAGTTATTTGGGTTTTATTCTTTTAGTAAGATTATCTGGATGACGGCGCATATCCCAAATGTCCGCTATGGTTACGCTTCTATCCTTGGATATGGTGTAAATGAATTTATTGTATTTGCTTACAATGAAACTGTGATACTTAAATCTTTTTCGTTCTGATAGCAGAGGTTCTGGAGCTCCTATTTCGGGGTTTTCTGCTATTCGTGAATCCCATAGTTCTATGTCATCAACAAAGTTTAAGGCAGCTTTCATTCCAAACTCATTTAGAATGTAGTCAACTATTCTTTGATACTCATTTAGAGCACGTTTGGTCCAATTACATTTCATACCGCCATATTGTTGATATGCTGACGCATCTTGTCGTGAACTTCTTCACCAGAAAGGACTTCTCCTGACATCATCTGCGCTTCGGATTCATCAATGCGGGCATTGATTTCTTCCATTGTATATGGCACAGCACGATTCGCCTTTGATTGCAAACGATTAAGACGATCAGCTATGACACTTTGCACCTCTTCTGATTGATTCACTATCAAAGCCCACAAAGCGTCAGCGATGCTGGTGCCCGAGTATAAAGACATCGCAGGTTCATTAACCATCTGCGACTCATCTTCTGTTATGTCATATTTCTTAGCCATAATGGTTTTGTTTCTTGGTTTTGGTATTTATTACAATGTTGCAAATTTGCTTTGTCACGATTATAATATTGTTTGCAAAGTTACGAAAATAAATCAAGAAAAGAACATTTCTGCCTTCCAAAGAACGATAGAATGCTGAATTATTGTCAAAATAGCCTATTTTAGTTATATTTATTTGGTCAGAAAAAGAAAAAAGCGTAATTTTGTAGTGGAATACAGCCATAGGAAAGCAACTCAAAAGGCATAGGAATACAACTCAAAAGGCATAGGAATACGAACGAAAAAATGCATTTTTGAAGCAAAAAACATCGGCAAGGAAGAACCGTTATAAGTTCATTTCCTTGCCGATATTATTTATTCTATATGTAAGGCTCTATGGAAATTCATAGAACCCTACCTAAAAAGATACTTAGATATCGTCGCTGATGCGGTCGAGAGAGTCATTGAAGTCCTTTGGCTCCTTTGGAGCGTACGGATCGTTGACCTGCTCGCGCTGTCTATGCTCGAAACGGCGTGGCTCACCGTCGAAGTTGCGACGCTCTGGACGTGGACGACGCTCACCGCGCTCTGGACGCTCGCGACGTGGACGCTGCTCACGCTCTACATAGCCTTCTGGCTTCTCAAGGAGAACGCGATGAGAGAGCTTGTACTTGCCAGTCTTAGAGTCAATGTCGAGGAGCTTAACCTGAATCTTGTCGCCTTCTTTGATGCCAGCCTCTTCTACTGTAGCAAGACGCTTCCACTCAATCTCTGAGATGTGGAGAAGACCGTCCTTGCCAGGCATGATCTCTACGAAGCAGCCGTAAGGCATGATAGAGCGAACAGTACCTTCGTAAACCTCGCCTACCTCTGGAACGGCTACGATGGCACGAATCTTGCCGAGAGCAGCGTCGATAGACTCCTTGTTAGGACCTGAAACCTGAACCTTGCCTACGCCGTCAGTCTCTTCGATAGTGATTGTTGCACCAGTATCTTCCTGCATCTGCTGGATAATCTTACCACCAGGACCGATAACAGCACCGATGAACTCCTTAGGTATAGTAATCTGAACGATGCGTGGTACGTGTGGCTTAAGCTCAGCGCGTGGCTCAGCGATAGTATCTGTGATGCAACCGAGGATGTGCTCACGACCTTCCTTAGCCTGCTGGAGAGCCTTCTCAAGAATTTCGTAAGAAAGACCGTCGCACTTGATGTCCATCTGTGTAGCAGTAAGACCGTCCTTTGTACCGGTAGTCTTGAAGTCCATATCGCCAAGGTGGTCCTCATCGCCAAGGATGTCAGAGAGAACAGCATATTTGTCCTCACCAGCGTTCTTGATAAGACCCATTGCGATACCAGAAACAGGCTTCTTCATTGGCACACCAGCGTCCATGAGGGCGAGCGTACCGGCACAAACTGTAGCCATAGAAGAAGAACCGTTAGACTCAAGAATCTGAGAAACTACGCGCACTGTGTAAGGATAGTCAGCTGGAATCTGACCCTTAAGACCGCGCCATGCAAGATGACCGTGACCGATCTCACGACGACCTACGCCGCGCTGTGCCTTAGCCTCACCAGTACAGAATGGAGGGAAGTTATAGTGGAGAAGGAAGCGCATGTAGCTCTTGTCAAGTACATCGTCAACCATCTTTTCGTCCATCTTTGTGCCGAGAGTAACAGTTGTCAAAGACTGTGTCTCGCCACGAGTGAAGATAGAGCTTCCGTGTGGCATTGGGAGTGGAGAAACCTCGCACCAGATAGGGCGGATTTCGTTTGTCTTACGACCGTCAAGACGTACACCTTCGTCGAGGATGCAACGGCGCATAGCGTCCTTCTCTACGTCGTGGTAGTACTTGTCGATAAGAGCGCACTTCTCTTCGAGCTCATCCTCAGTAAGTTCTGCGTGAGCCTCGCAGTAAGCAGTCTTGAACTCCTCGCGGATAGCCTCGAAAGCCTCTGCGCGAGCGTGCTTCTCGAGAGCCTGCTTTACTACGTCGTAGCACTTCTGGTAAGTGTCCTTCTTAACCTGCTCGCGGAGTTCATCGTCGTTCACTTCGTGGCAGTATTCGCGCTTAACGTCAGTGCCAAGTTCCTTCATGAGCTCTTCCTGGAGCACGCACATAGGCTTGATAGCCTCGTGAGCAGCCTTGAGAGCGCCGAGGAGGTCAGCCTCAGAAACTTCGTCCATCTCGCCTTCCACCATCATGATGTTGTCCTTAGTAGCACCTACCATGAGGTCCATGTCGGCAGACTTCATCTGTTCGAAAGTTGGGTTGATGACATATTCTCCGTTTACACGAGCTACGCGAACTTCTGAAATAGGACACTCGAAAGGAATGTCTGAGCAAGCGAGAGCTGCAGAAGCGGCAAAACCTGCGAGAGCGTCTGGCTGATCAACGCCATCAGCAGAGAAAAGAATTACATTTACAAAGACCTCTGCGTGGAAGTCTGAAGGGAAAAGTGGACGGAGCGCACGGTCAACGAGGCGGCAAGTAAGGATTTCATTGTCAGAAGCCTTGCCTTCGCGCTTTGTGAAGCCGCCTGGGAGGCGGCCTGCTGCTGCATACTGTTCACGATACTCTACCTGGAGAGGCATGAAGTCTGTTCCAGGAACTGCGTCTTTTGCGGCACAAACAGTTGCGAGGAGCACAGTGTTACCCATACGGAGGGTACAGCTACCGTCGGCCTGCTTTGCCAGCTTTCCGGTCTCAATTGTGATGGTACGACCATCTGCCAATGTGAGAGTTTTCTGAATTACGTTCATCTAAGTTTTAAAATGTTTCATCTTTGGAGCGCGTCCTGAGCCTTTCCCAGGCGACTCCATTTTATTGATTATTCAGCTTACCATTACAATAAACCGCGGCAAAGTTAAAAAAAAATTATCAATCTTGCAAATAAACTTAAGGAAAAGTGCACAAATGACCAGACTTTTGCGTCATTACCCATTACCCATTAGCCGCAACATGAGCTTGCGAAAGTTGAATATTTATTTCTTGTAAGTGCTGATGAGTTCGTGCTCACGCTTTGTAAAGTCGGACATGTTTGATGATTGATATGAAGGGTCGGGCATGTACCACCAAAGGCTGTTGAAGTGCTTCTTCAGACCTGCATCCTTGAAGACGTAGCCGCGACTTGCGAAAGGAAGGTTGCGGATAAGGCGGTGCTGCTGAGGAGTGTAGTCCTCATTGTTCGCCCAAAGCCAGTAGATACCACAAGAGCGGTCGTAATATGCCGTTAGCGAAATCGGCTTTTCCGATGAATAGTTTACGGAGAATGCGTCGGCAGAATGAATCTCGAGTTCCTTCTTAGGAGAATAGTTTGTAAGATGCCATTCGAGGGTTGCGTTGCGCATCGAGATCTCCTTGTAGTAATGAGTTGTTGCTGTTTCGTCCCAGTCATACTTCTTGCTCTTGTCACGGAACTTCGCTACGCCAGAGACAATCTTTGGATTCTGCTTCTGAACGAACTCCGTCTCAAGGAAGAAGTGCTTTGCCGTGTTTGGAGCTGTGATGCGAAGAGTGAAGTCGCGAATTGAGCCGCCTGCCCAACGTGCTGCAGGAGAGAGCTTGTATGTAAGATAGTAGTTTTCCATTACGCCGGCTCCGTTCACATAGTTGTATGTGTGGCGGATATGATTCTCGCCCGGTTTGAAAGTTGCATTGAAGGAATAGACGAAGGCATATCCCCAACTTTCAGCCTCGTAGTTCTCCTCATCACCCTTCTTGACTACTCGGCGGAAATCCTGATACGAATATTTTGAGACGTCGATAGGCTTGCGGTCGATGACGTTATCATCATTGTCAAGAAGCACTACTGAGGTCTTCGGAGTAATGCGTGAGCCGTTCATCATGACTGTAAAGTCATAGATTTCAGGATGACCATTGTTGGTTATATCAACAACACCTGGGTAGCCAGGGTCTGCTTCGAAGCCCATAAGGATGGTCTGCTCCTTGCTGCTACGATTGATGAAGGTGTAGTCAACATCGATGTATGTCTTGCCTTCGTCGGTAAGACGGATAGTGAGCACTTCCTTGTCAACAGCGATGTCTGTTGAAACGAAGGGAATAAGCATGTTGCCATAGGTAGCATAACCACTGTCGTTAGCAGAGGCTGTAGCTGCAGCAACGAGTGCAAGAAGTGAAATAAAAAGCTTTTTCATGTTATTTGTTTGTTTTTTTCATTGGAATATAACTATGATCCTCCCAGGTGGCACCTTCTATGCTGTCCTGGATAAGTGGTGCCATGTCGTTGCCCGAGAGACTGAGATAGATTTCTTCACTACCTGGCTTTACATAGACATCAACGCAAGTAACCACTGGCTTTGGAGCGTCAACAAGCTGATTCTGCAGTTTGCCGTGGAAAGAAGCCAAGGCATCTTGATAAGCTTCCAGTTCGCCGGCAACAGAAAGCCAAGTGCCTTCACTATTGCTGAGCTGAATGCTTACGCTGACAACATCTTCTTTCTTAGAGAATGTAACTGTGAGGTTGTTGTCCTTTATCTTGCCCTCCCATACATAATCGCAGTATTGCTTAATGTAATTTGCGCGCAAGAGACTGAGAATGATGTTATTAATCTCGGATAAGCCCTTGTCGGAAGGACCTGCATTGGAACCGTGTGAGGAGTAGCTTTCTTTTCCGAAATGAGCACTATAGCTCCACATGTCACCATCGAGAACCTTTAATTTTGGAGTATATCTTTCCTTGTAATTATAGATTTTATGCTCGCGATAAATGGCTTCAATCTGCTTCATCACTTCCCCGCTGACTATGATGGTATCGCCCTGCTCGTTGTGGGCAAAACCTATCTGGCATCGACCGTCCTCTAGGAGCTTTGCAGAATACTCATTCAGATTGTATGCCGGACTTGAGCTGTAGCTGTATGAATAACTCCTCATGTTTTCAACAGGCGCCTTCTTGGCATTAGTACATGAGAATAGAGAGAAAAGCATAAGAGTCATGAAGATAAAACGTTTCATAATTTCATTCTATTTTTTCACTTTTCATTTTTCATTTTTCACTTTTCACTTTTCACCGCTACAGCCGACGGGTGTGAATGCCGTCTTTTTCGATGCTGTAGTTGTTTGGCTTTTCCTGAAGTTCCTTTTTCTTTTCAGCCAACTTCTTCTTGAATTCTTCGAGTGTCAAGGGGATTTATAAATTTACGGATTTACATCATCTCAATGCCAAGAGTGAGCATTGTGACAGTCTTGCCTGCTGCAGATTTCTTGCCTGGCACCTTCATTGTGCCAACTGAAGTGACCTTACCCTTGGCAAGACGAGGGAAAACGACTTCTGACTCTGAAAGGTGGTAGCTTACGTACATTGATGTCTCTGCTGGCACTTTCACATACATCATTACCTGACGGTCAGGGTAACCAAGGAAGTAGTTGTTGAGAGCGTCGGTTGACATGGAGAGATATGACTGAGTCTTGCAAACGAATGAACCTGACTTCAGTTCCTTTTCCACTGCATCCTTGAGTTCCTCAACGGTACTGCCTGAAAGTCCGAGGTATGGACAAGCTCCGCCGATACCGACAACACGGATGAGGTTCACTGGGATAGGAAGTGATGAGTTGTTGCAAGCGGCATCCATGATAAGGATTGTGGCGAAAGATGAAGGGGTCATTGAAAGAGGTTCTTCACCCACAGGCTTTCCGTCAAAGATACGATCCACATTGCCGTAGTTTGTACCCTTGATATCCTTGATTGAAGTGATAACCTTCTTGTTGCACGCATTCTTGCCGCCGCCTGAATAGTCGCCAAGACAACCGTTGATTCGCTTGTAGTTGCGGGCTCCAATATAGCCGTGATCCCAGTCGTAAATCTCTGCTTCATTGAGGCACTGCTCATAAGCGTCATCGCCAGGAAGATCCATCAGATGGTTGCAGAATGCCTGCTGGATGATGTTGAGGTTGACAGCCTGATTTGTTACGCTGACCTTCTTAAGCATACGGCGCACCACTGCTTCCCATTCTGCCTTAGCCTTGACATCTGCCTTTGCAGGGGCAGCGAAAGTGTTGATGAGGTTCTTGTATTCAGGGAAATTCTCTTCAAATTCCTTCTCAGGATGTTCTTTTGTGAAGAAAGCGTAGAAACGATAGTGATTGAGTTCGTAAAGAGGATTGTCAAGATCTGTCATGCAGCCAATGATGCTGTCGTTGTCAAAGAACAGTTCTGCAGCGGCCTTGATAGACTGGTCAGTATTCTCTCGCACGAGTCGTTTGATTTCCGCATCCTTATTCTGGGCAAAGCCAGAGAGGCAGAGAACAAGAAGAGAAACAAATAAGAGAGATATACGCTTGGTTTTCATAGAGTTTCTGTTTTATGGGGTTTAATGTTCGAAATAAGGTGGAAGATTGTTGAATACCTCCTTGTAGCCCATCAGGAAGCGCTGGACGAAGGTCCACTGGTCATCAATAGGCTTCTTGTAACTCTTTCCGTCGATGATTTCGAGGAAAGGTTCTGCCTGACTGCTTATGTAATAGTCGCGGCGCTCAGTGGTCTTGCCAATTGTTTCTGGGTCTGGAGTCTTTGCATAATAGAACATCAACTCATCGTTCTCTGGGTTGAAGAGATATTCAAAAACACTTGGAGTTGTAGCCCAAAGTTCCTTCACGCGCATGAAATACAGTTTGCGTTCCTGTTCGCCTTCAAACTGCTCGCTGTCCTTAGTGTCAAAGTAATATTCGACAGTGAACTCGCTTGGTCCGCTGCCCGGGAAGTTCTGGTTGATGACGAGAACAGCTTTGTTGTTCAGATTGGCGTCCTGCTGTCCAGCCTCTATCTTCTGCAATGCTTCTGCGTAAGACTTGCGGATAGCTTTCACGCGAGCATCATTATTGCCTTGTGCAAAAGCGCCAGTGCAAACGAACACAAGCGTGAGTATGATTGATGATAGTTTCTTCATAATAAAAGAATATTAGTAAGCAACATGCTTTACTTCGAACTTGCTGCCGTTCCAAGTGATTTTCCAACGATAAGGGTTACCCGAATCAGTCATCAGGTCGTAAGTCTCTGCCACGATGGTCTTTCCTGTGCGTGGAAGATCGTATGATACCTCCGCAGCCTTGTTGCCAAGATTGAGGCTGAAAGGTTTCTCAATGGCTTTCAGCGTTTTGGTTGCCTTGTTGTATTCAAAGAAATGGAGTGTTGTTGTCTCCTGATACTCCTGGTGAGTGTAGGCAATGAGGAGGTTGCCGTTGTTCTTCTTCCAATAGCAGCTTTCTACAGCGTGATAGTCCTCGTTTGAACCAATGGTTACCAAAAGGTAGCCGTTCTTAGTGTCAATGGTTCGCTTCGTGTTACGATCCAACTTCTGGGCTTTCACCGCGTTGGCAGCATATTTCCTAACGAGTTCTGTCTCGCATTTGTCATACTTGGCAGCAGCGAGGAAAAGGTCAGTGATTGTTGGGTTAGCAGGGAGATTTACCTTGTAAGTCTGTGCGAAAGAGCCTGTGCAAACGAACACAAGCGCGACGATGATTAATGAAAGTTTCTTCATAATGAAAGTGTATATTTTTTTAACGCGAGTTGCACGAGTATCACGAGTTTTTTATTCTCATAGTCTTTAAAAGTGTCACAAGTTTTCTTTGCAATAAGTAAAACTCATGAATCTTTTATAAACTATTAAAACTCGTGACACCCGTGAAGCCCGTGTTTTAAATCTTTATCTGAGACTGATTTCAAAAGTGCGCTTGCCGTCATCGCCTTCGAAAGTAAAGTTCTTGCCGATGTTGAAGTAATAACGGCGGCAGTAAGGCTTCTTACTGATAGACTTGTAGATCTGCTCGCGCATCTGTGGAGTACACTTTGTGACATCAATGGCATAATCTTCGATGCTGACATCATTGCCATAGTAGAGTTTCTTGTAGCTTCCTACCTTCTCTATCTTGGCACCTTTGATGTTTGGATCGAAAATGACTTCAAGGTCATCAGAATCTCCGTAGATGTTCAGATGGTCGTTATCAATCTTACCATAAAGCATCCATATTACTCCATCCGTTCCGTCCTGAACGAATACAGTGTGAGGCAAGTTCTTGTCGTTTACCATGTGTTCGTATGATTCAAAAACAGTGTTGACGTTCTGATAATTGAGCTTGATAGGCTTCACCATCTTGAGATACTTGCTGCTCATCCATCCTTCAATATAGTTCACATTTCGTGGCGAAACGAGATGGAGAGAGCCATAATAAGGATAGTAACGCACCTTGTACCAGTCGGTTTGCTTTGCCATGACTTGCACGACGTAGCTCTTAGGCAGGTATAGCGGCTTATAACCGCCACCTGCCTTTGCCGCCCAATTAAAGAAAGTTTCTATGCCTCTGTCATTGTGCATGAGTATCTGCGCAGACTTTGATGGCGACTTGCGGTAATTTACATTATAGTCAGTGATAACGGCAAACTCAGGTGTCTGTGCACTTGCAAAGATGCTGCAGAGCACCATGAGTGAAAGAAAGAGAATCTTTTTCATTGCATTTCAATCATTTATAATCTATTAAAGCACATACGGTTGCCAGTCAAGGTCATCGAAAGTTACAGCACCATTCTTTCTTCTTATGCGGGAACGCATCTTCTTGACCTTTGCTTCGTCGTAGCCTTCGCTATATGATTCTTCGATACTAGCCTCCATGTCATCGCCTTCGCCTTCATATTTGAATTCCTTCGTGATGGTAACGTTATTGATGACGCGGCTTTTCTTCATTTCAATGAGATATTCCACGGCAACACCTGTTCCGGCAGAGCCTTCGGAAACAACAAAACGTGGCCAGAGAGTTACGCCCATCATCCAATATCCAAGATCTTCAAATCTCAGTATATTACCTGAATACCAAGCCATTGCCTTGTTGCCGTCATTGTCCTTTACGAACAATTCTGGCGTTCCGTCGCGGTCAACATCAAACAAAGCGCACTGAGTGCTGTCGCCACCTTCCGGGAAGGCTTGGTGAAAGCGGTAAAGAATCTTTGCCTTGTCGTCAAAGAATCTCTCCTCTGTTGGCAGCATGGCAGTTTGGGCAGAAGTGCCAAGAGTCATGGTCAGGACAAAAAGTAGTATTGAGATCTTTTTCATAAATAAGTATTTAATCATCGTATAATTCGTTGATTATAAATGTTCTATCTATGATTTCCGCCCACGATTGTTGCGCGATGGGCACCTGTGTAATCTACTGTTTTTTCTTTTTCGAGATATTCAATTAGGACATCGGCAGATGTCTTATAGGTGTTGAGGAACGGCTTGCTTGAGACGCTTTTGTTAGTAGAATATACATAACTGTTGAGAGCAACCTTGTAAGTCTTCTGCATATTGAACTTCTTGCCGTCAGCTGTGAGCATCTTCTTCACCTTGTATTCGCCGTTTTTACCTTCTGCAGCGATAGTGTACTGTATACCAGATACATAGCAAGGACCGTATTCATCAGTGATAGGGAGCTCTTCAAGGAGCGCCTTGAGTTCGTTGCCGGTGATTTCTATAGTGTAGAGTTCGTTGCCGAATGGATCGAGACGATAGACATCATTAACGATGATATCGCCAGCTTCCTTCTCTTCGTAGCGCACGCCGCCAGCATTTGAGATGGAAATATCGGCACCCGCGATGAAGCGGTTAGCGTCAGCCATCATGCAGCCAAGTTCTTCTTTCTTTGTGAAAGGCTTCGCTGCTTGAGCAATAACGCGAAGGAGGAGCGGATTGTTGGAGAACTTATCGAGCATGGCCTGCACCTTTGGGTCGAAATTCTTTGTGGCACGGATGTCATGAAGCTTGCATTTCTTCTCAACCACCTTTCCGCCGCGCACCTTAAGTTCAATCTCATTGAAGTTCTTGACGTCACGCTTAGCCTGGCAAATCATTACACCGTTGCGAATGATGCCTGGCACTATGTCGTGAGAGTGGCCGCAAATCATGAGGTCGAACTCAGGATGTTTGTCAGCAAAGAGAGTG
>JAZLKJ010000078.1:0-82373 GCA_045597565.1 Prevotella sp.
CCCCCTTAGGGGGGAGTTGGAGGGGGCTACTTCTTCAACATTTTCCTTACCTGCTGCATGTTAGCATAGCCGTCCATATAGATTACCACCACTTCCTTGCCGCCTTTGAGCATCTTGTTCAGATAGAAGATGTAGCGGAAAGGGTGAATCGTGTTTCCGTTGAAGCAGTAGAATCCGTAGTAGAGCTTCTGTCCTATGTAAGAAACTTCCTTCTGGTCTGCTTTCTTTGCATCTTCAAGCACCAGTCGCTCTACTTCTGCAACCTGTGAGGCATCTGCAATGGCAAGACTATGGTAGATGTCAAGGTCGAAAGCTTCCATCTTCTTTCCCTTGACAAGAGTCTCTGTGACCTGCTTGTTGCCACGATAGCGCCCATCGAAGAGTTTGTTTATGTTCATGTTCTTCTGACCGAATGCGATGGTCGGAAGTGCGAACATTATTATAATAAGTATATTTCTCATAATGTGGTTTTTAGCTTTTGGTTTTCTGTTTTTGGCTTATAGCCTTGAAAACTATTCAAGAACACTTGCCATGTCATCCAGCTGATTGGACATTGTCTGGTCGTTGTACTCTGCTGCTTCGCTGATGTCATCCATCTGCCCTAGCATCTGTGCCAACACAATGTTTTCGTTGCTTATCTTTTCTCCGTTTACGAATATCACGCAAGCGTTATCATTCTGATACTCAGCATACTTTATGCCGCCGAAAACGATGGCGAAGACGGCAATGGCAACTGCAGCGTAACGGATAATGCGCTTTCTGGAATTCGTAGGATGCTGAATTGGGCGTGCTCCTTGCGAAAGTTTTCTTTCCATGGCAAATACTCCGAGCACAGCCTTTGCTTCCCGCACATCGGCGGTGTATTCTTCCGTCGTGGCGAGCATCTGCTTCAACTGCTGTTCCTCTTGTTCGGAGAGTTTGCAGTCGAAATAAGCTTCTATTAATATGTGGATATCTTGTGTCATTGTTCTTGCTTTTGATAAATTTCCCTTACTGTCTTTCTTGCTCTTGAGAGAATCTTTCGTACATTGGCTTCGGATGTTCCGAGCTCTTCTGCGATGTCGGCGAAGGAATAATCCTCGTAATCTCTCATCCAGAGCACTCGCCGTTGCATCTCGTTCAGTTGGCCTTCTATGATTTGCTTTATCTGCCTGAAACGCTCTTCTGTTTCTTTTCCTTCATCGGTTTCTATGCGTTCTGTGCCAGAGAGTTGCGCGGCAGGATGGCGACTGGATTGCCGTAGGTAGTCAATGCTTATGTTCTTCACCGTAGTAATGGCAATTTTCTCCAACTGCTGCTCGTCGTCAGGAATCTTCGGATGCGTCCACAATTTGCAGAAAGCATCCTGCATAGCATCGTCTGCCGACTCCTTGCCGGCAATGTTGCCAGCCGTCAGTCGCAGTCTTTGCCGCAAGTTTGAGAAGATTGATATGAGTTGTTTGTTTGCCATCGTTTGATTATATAACGCTGAACATTTAAATTTGTGACAAGAAAAACGAAGAAATCGTTTGCCTAACGCTGCACTTTTGTCTTTTGTTAAGATTATTATATAAAAATGTGTAATCGTTTCCTTGTTTGCGAATAATTGCGTAACTTTGCGCTCGTAATAACACAAAAACTATACTATGGGCGGTTTTTTTGGAACAATTTCCACACATTCATGTGCCACTGACCTTTTCTATGGCATTGACTACAACTCTCACCTCGGTACAAAGCGAGGCGGTATGTGTACTTACGATCAGGAATCAAAGCGCTTCTGTCGTAAAATCCACAATCTTGAGAGCACTTATTTCCGTACAAAGTTTGAGGATGACCTCGACAAGTTCAAGGGTAATGCTGGTATCGGTGTGATTTCCGACACTGATCCGCAGCCAATCGTTTTCAACTCTCACCTCGGTAAGTTCGCTATCGTTACCGTGGCAAAGATTGTGAACATTGAGGAACTTGAAGCCGAGCAGTTGGCAAACTACCATCACCTTGCCGAACTCTCACAGGGTACTACTAATCCAACAGAGCTCGTTGCCCTTCTCATTACTCAGGGCAAGGACTTCGTTGAAGGAATTGAGAATGTTTACCGAAAGGTGAAGGGGTCTTGCTCAATGCTCATTCTTACGGAGAACGGAATTATCGCAGCTCGCGACCGTTTGGGCAGAACACCAATCGTTGTTGGTAAGAAAGATGGTGCTTGGGCTCTCACTTCTGAGTCTTCTGCATTCCCTAATCTCGGTTATACTATCGACTCATATATTGGTCCGGGCGAGATTCTCCGCTTTACCCCAGAGCGTGTTGAGCAACTTCGTGCTCCAGAACGCAAACTTCAAATCTGCTCTTTCCTTTGGATTTACTACGGTTTCCCAACATCTTGCTATGAGGGCAAGAACGTAGAGGAGATGCGCCAGGCTTGCGGTATCGCTATGGGTAAGGAAGACGATACAGAGGTTGACTGTGCTTGTGGTATTCCAGACTCTGGTATCGGTATGGCTCTCGGTTATGCTATCGGCAAGGGCGTGCCTTATCACCGCACTATTTCCAAATATACTCCAACATGGCCACGCTCGTTCACTCCTAGCAATCAGTCTATGCGCGACCTCGTGGCAAAGATGAAGCTTATTCCAAACTACGACATGCTCAAGGGCAAGCGCCTCCTTTTCTGCGATGACTCTATCGTTCGTGGTACGCAGCTCAAGGGCAATGTGAAGGAACTCTTCGAGAATGGAGCAAAGGAAGTACACATGCGTATAGCTTGTCCTCCGCTGATATATCCTTGTGAGTATGTTAACTTCACTGCTTCAAAGAGCGAGATGGAACTTATCACTCGCCGCGTAATTCGCGATTTTGAAGGCGATGCCGGTAAGGACCTTGAGGAGTATGCGCGTACAGATTCAGAGAAGCACCTGAAGATGGTTGAGGAAATTCGTCGCCGTCTCGGTCTTACTTCTCTGAAGTTCTCTAAGATTGAGACTATCGTTAACGCTATCGGACTCCCTAAGGAGTGTATCTGTACCCACTGTTTTGATGGTTCAAGTTACTTTGAATAGAATATCATATACATATTATATATAAAAGGACGGCCGTAAGGTCGTCCTTTTTTTTGACAAAAAAGTCAAAAATGTTAACTTTTTGCCCTGATTTTTAAGATTTGTTAAGAAATGAAAGAAATGCTTAAAATGCTAAGGTTGTTTCTTGCTGAAAACTAATCTGTTACGAAAAACGCGTGTTTCCTGCGCAAAGAAAGTTGTTATAATTATATATAAATAATGTATCAAAGTAATATATATTTATATGGCTTTTTTTTGCGTATTTCTTAAGAACTGATTATCTTTGCAGCGTAAAAAGGCTATTTATGACCCTTTTTGCGTAAAGGCGAATTCAGCCGACTTTTATCAATCCGAGAAAAATTCAATTAATAATAACTAAATCTTAAAACCTAACGTGCAATGGAAAAAACTATGAAAATGTTTCGTAGATTTCTCTGCAGTCTGATACTGACACTTGCAGCCACTGCTACTGCTTTTGCGCAGAGCGGTACGGTCAAGGGTACAGTATTGGATGAGAATGGCGATGCCGTTATCGGTGCAAGTGTAGTTCAGAAGGGAAACCAGAAGAATGCAACTATTACCGATATCGACGGTAACTTTTCGCTGAACATTTCAGGTAAAGCTACCTTGACAATTTCCTACATTGGTATGGACACGAAAGAGGTCTCTGCCACTCCAGGTAAAGAAATCAAGGTGACTCTCTCTGAAGACAACTCACAGCTCGATGAAGTTGTGGTTGTAGGTTTCGGCCAACAGAAGAAGGCATCGGTTGTCGGTGCCATTACTCAGACCACCGGTGAAGTGCTTGAGCGTGCTGCCGGTATTGGTAGTGTCGGTGCAGCCCTCACAGGTAACCTTCCTGGTGTGGCAACTATCGCATCAACAGGTCAGCCTGGTGAGGAAGACCCTCGAATCTATATTCGTGGTGCTGCTGCCTGGAACCAGGATGCTCAGCCACTCGTCCTTGTTGACGGTGTGAAGCGTGAGATCAAGTCGGTTGACATCACGTCAGTCGCTACGATTTCCGTATTGAAGGACGCATCTGCTACTGCCGTTTACGGTGTGGAAGGTGCAAACGGTGTAATCCTCATCACTACTAAGCGTGGTCAGGAAGGTAAGGCTCGTATCGATGTTGGCTTCAACGCAACATTGAAGGCCGTGTCTAAGCTCCCTCGCAAGTACGACTCTTACGACGGCTACATGTTCCGTAACCAGGCTATCGAAAGCGAACTCGCTTTGGATCCAGCTGCAGCATGGGCATACTATCGTCCACAAACATTCATCAACAATTTCCGCAATCAGGATCATACTGTAATGGCACAATATACTGCACCTGATGCTAACGGAAATCGCTCTTACCTCGGCGACTACAGCCAGGCAGACCGTTATCCTAATACAGATTGGCAAGATGAAATGTTCGAGAAAACAGCGTTGTCTTACAATACAAACCTTAATATCTCTGGTGGTACAAATTATGTAAAGTACTTCGTTTCATTCGACTACCAGAACGAAGGCGATATCACTAAGATTTGGGATAACAACCTCGGTTTCGACGGTGGTTATTCTTACAACCGTCTTAACGTACGTTCAAACCTCGACTTCACCATCACTAAGACTACTGAGTTCAAGGTCAGCCTCGCAGGTTCCAACGCCCAGCAGAAGAAGCCTCGCCTTGGTTACAACTCAGGTTCATGGGCTGAGCAGCAGATGTGGGCTGGTGCATACTCTATGGCTCCAAACCTCTTCCCTGTAAAGTACTCTGACGGTTCTTGGGGTTACTACCCATTGGTTTCAAACATTGCTAACTCTCCAATGAACGTTTCCACTGGTGGTTACGAACTTCAGGCTATCACTCGTATCTTTACCGACTTCGCCCTTGAGCAGAAGCTCGACTTCATTACAAAGGGTCTTGTTGCTCGCGGTACTATCTCTTGGGACAACCAGTTCAACGAAAGTGGTCGAGGTATCGTTACCAATGCAAAGCCTGACGGTTCTTCATTCAAGCCAAAGAGAATGTACATCCTTCCTGAAGACGGTATCGTCAACAGAGAGACGCTTGCTTATGGAAACACAGGTTTCGACTTCTACGAGAGCCGCGACTGGATAACACAAGCTGGTAGTGTAAGCTACACAAGCCGTCTTACAGAAATGTCTCTCCAGCTCTTCTGGGGTCGTCAGTTCGGCAAGCACAACGTTACCGTGATGGGTAACTGGAAGCGTCGTTCAATTGCATACAACGCAGAGCTTGAGAATCGTCGTGAAGACTGGGTTGCTCGTACTACATACGACTACAATAACCGCTACTTCGCTGAGTTCAACGGTGCTTACAACGGTTCTCAGCAGTTCTCTCCAGACAACCGCTTCGGTCTCTTCTACTCAGGTGCTGCTGGTTGGATGGTTTCAGAGGAACCTTTCATGAAGTGGCTCAAAGCTAAGAAGATCCTTGACATGTTCAAGATTCGTGGTTCTGTCGGTCAGATTGGTGACGATAGTGCCGGTAAGCGTTTTGCTTACTTGACTACTTGGGAAGTCAATGGTCCTTTCCACATGAATACCAACAATTCAGACAGTCCATATAAGGGATATTCTGAAGCCGGTGTAGCTGCCCCAGACCTTAAGTGGGCAACAGTTGTCAAGTATAACATCGGTTTCGACTACGCATTCTGGAACGGTATGTTCGCAGGTAGCTTCGACTGGTTCCGCGACGACCGTAAGGATATCTTCATCTCCGGTATCGACCGTCTGTCTATTCCTTCATATTATGGTGTAGTAACCGTACCAGATATCAACAAGGGTGAAATCAAGAACTCAGGTTTCGAGGTTGAGCTTCGTTTCAACAAGGTGTTGAAGAACGGTATGCGTTTCTGGGCTAATACGAACTACACATACGCACACAATACCATTAAACTCAAGGACGACCCTAAACTCTTCCCAGCCTACCGCAAGGCACAGGGTTATTCACAGGGCCAATATACTTCATTCATCGACAAGGGCTTCATCACCAACTACGACCAGCTCTACAGTGTGCCTGAGCGTGACTCTAACGACGGAAGCGTACTCATCGGCGACCACTACATCGTTGACTTCAACGGTGATGGTAAGGTTGACGCAACAAACGACCAGGCACCTTACGGCTACACAGGCAACCCTGAGCACACTTACAATGCAACTATCGGTTGGGAATGGAAGGGCTTCAGCTGCTTCGCTCAGCTCTATGGTGTAACAGGCGTTACTCGTGACGTTGGCTTGAATTCATTCAGTGGTCAGCTGCTTACAGTTTATGACAACGGTACATGGTGGAATCCTGTTGATGGCAATGGCGATGTTGTAATCCCACGTTTCAACTCACAGGTTTCTTACAACGAGGGTACTCAGTTCCTCTATGACGGTTCTTATCTCCGTCTTAAGAACGTGGAGGTCGCTTATACATGGACTAAGGGCTGGATCAAGAAACTCGGCTTCACCAGCTTGAAGCTCTACGTCAACGGTAACAACCTCTTCCTTATCACGAAGATGCCTGATGACCGTGAAAGTAACTACGGTTGGAGTGGTGCCGGTGGTGCTTACCCAACAGTAAGACGTTATAACTTCGGATTCAAGCTTTACATTTAATAAGTATTACACATTATGAAATATAATAATATAAAATCCATATTGTATGGCTTTATGCTGTTCTTTGCAGGCACTGTGAGTTTCACGTCTTGTACTGAATGGTTGGAGAAGGATCCAGAAGCCATCATTCCTGAAGATGAAGCTTTCAAGAATTTCCGTAATTTCCAGGGCTACATCGAGGAAATCTACGACATGGTTCCAAATATTACGAATGCCAACTACTGTTCTGGTTGGAACATGGGTGATGATGCCGTTCACAATATAGAAGGCTACTCTCACATCGACCACCAGGTGGACCTTGGTAACTATCGTGAGATTTGGACCGGAAGTCGCCAGTGCTGGATTAACGGTGACAGATGCTCTCTTTGGAACAGCTCATGGAAGGCAATCCGTAAGTGTAACATGGGTATGAAGAACATCAAGTCGCTCGTAGGTACTAATGAGCAGCGTGACCTTCTCCTCGGACAGATGTACTTCTTCCGTGCATGGTGGCACTTCGAGCTCATCAGTTTCTTTGGCGGTATGCCATACATTGATGAGGCATTCGAGGGCGAAATCCCAGAACTTCCACGTCTCTCTTTCCAAGAGTGTGCTGAACGTTGTGCAGAAGACTTCCAGAAGGCTTACGACCTCCTCCCTCTCAACTGGGACGAGACTCTTGCAGGTATGGAGACTTCGGGCGACAACGAAATTCGTGTCAATAAGTTCATGGCTCTCTGCTACCTTGGCAAGTGCTACCTCTGGGCAGCATCTCCACTTATGAAGGAGTTCGAGAAGACAAAGAACGGTGGCTATGCTGAACTTCTCGGTGCTAGCAAGAACGGCAAGACTTACGACTATGACGAGAAATACTGTGCTTTGGCTTCAGAGGCTCTTGGCAAGGCTCTCGACATGGTAAAGAAGGGTACTGTACCTTACAAACTCGCCAAGTTCGAATATTCAAACATTTATGACCACATGATTAACATTGAGGGCGTAGATGAGGTTGGCGAGTACTCACAGATCTGGTACACATATAAGCAGAACTGGAAGATGCCAGGTGTTGACGAAGCAATCTTCCGTGGTGTATGTCCAGCCACAAACACTGGTCCTTGGAACCACCTCAAGCTTTTCGGTCCTAAGGTAGCTGGTATCGTTGATCATGACAACATCATTCACCACCCTACAGCAAACCTTGTTGACCAGTACGGTATGGCTAACGGTCAGCCTATCTACCTCGTAGAGAACGGTCAGTTGGTGATTAACCCTAAGTCTGGTTTTGACCCAGAATACCCATACAAGAACCGTGACCCACGTTTCTATCATGACATCGTGTTCGACGGTTTCCACTATGTATTGTTCACTGAAGGTCTTACTGACGAGCAGAAGAAGCTTGAGTACTGTTCTCTCTATACGGGTGGTGCTATGCGTAATCCTGCTAACGGTAGTAGCACAGGCTACTTCATCCAGAAACTCGCTCCACACCAGTGTAACAGAGGTGATGGTACAAACGCCGGCGACTGGTACGAATGGGCAGGTGCAATGCAGGCATACATTCCTTACATGCGTCTTGCTGACGTTTACCTTATGTATGCAGAGGCACGCGCAGGTATGGCAAAGAGTTCTTCTGACCTCAACTCAAAGCCAGATTACTGCCGACTCATTTCTGCCATTGACGCTGTCAATGCTTTGCGTGACCGTGTAAACTCTAGCGACTGGCCAATGGAACGCTTGCAGCCTGAGTTCACAGATACAAAGGAGCACTTCCTTGACGAACTTCGTCGCGAACGTGCTGTTGAGCTCGCATTCGAAGGACACCGTTGGAACGACCTCCAGCGTTGGCTTCTCCTCACAGAGCCTCCTTACACTGTGAAGTATTCTCACGAGTTTGAGCGTCTTCAGCCTGAAAGCTGGTTCACAGCCGCTGACCCAGCAGGTGCTAAGGTAGGTAACTTCCACAGAGAAGAACTTATTACACGTAATCTTGAGTCTAAGCATTATTGGTTCCCACTTCCTGACAAGGATACATATCTCTACGAAGGATTCCCACAGAACCCAGGATGGTAAGATTCGCAGCTACTGCGAGGCTAATGGCTAAAGGCTAAAAGCTAATGGCTAAAAACCAAAAACCAAAAACCAAAAACCAAAATGAAACATAACAAAACAAAAATATTTCTCCTTGCCCTGCTTGCGGCATCGCCATTGATGGTCAACGCACAGACCACAGACGAAGCTGACAACGACGAAGCAAAGAAGAAAGTACATGTTGCTTTCCGCGACAAGGATGCCGACCAGATTCTCGGTGGCGTCTCATACGTTGACATGGAAGAGCTGCAGAAGAAGGACTACACTCAGAGTAGCCTTGAAGACATGTATGCTCTCATCGGCGGTTGGAACGGCAATAACCTTTGGGGTATGGACAACGAACGTCTGGACAATAACGACAACGGCAACCTTCCGCTCGTTATTATCGACGGTGTTAAGCGTCCTTCAAACAATGTTCTGCCTTCAGAGATTGAGCAGGTTACATTCCTCAAGGGAGCACAGGCTGTAGTTCTCTACGGTCCTAAGGCTGCAAAGGGTGCTATCCTCATCACTACAAAGCGTGGTAAGGTTGACGGTCTCCGCATTGATGCTAATGTGAATACTGGTTTCCACGTAGCTAAGGAGTTCCCTGAGTATCTTGGTTCTGCTGAATACATGACACTCTACAACGAGGCATGTCTCAACGACCAGCTTGCTACAGGTGCAAGATACTCACAGCAGGACATCTACAACTATGCATCAGGAAGCAATCCTTACCGTTATCCTAACGTAAATCTCTATTCTGACGAATATATCCGTAAGGCATATAACCGTTCAGAGGCAACTGCAGAGATTCAGGGTGGTGGCGTACGTGCTCACTTCTATACCAACATCAACTACTACCGCAACGAGGACCTTATTAACTTCGGCCCTGCAAAGGACAACTACACTGACCGCTTTAGCGTACGTGGTAACGTTGACCTCGTAGTAAACAAGGTTATTAAGGGTTTTGCTAATGCAAGTGCCACTTTCTATAATGCCAACAGAAACAAGGGTGACTTCTGGGGTGAGGCTGCCACAATGCGTCCAAATCGCTATGGTACATACGCTCCACTGATTGACATTAACATGGTTGACCCTAACGCTACCATGGCTCTTGAAACTCTCCGCAAGTCTATGAACCTTGTTGGTGGAAGATTCTTCCCTGGTGGTAACAAGGCGGGTGACGTAGGCGAGACAAACGCTATCGCAGACTGCTATTTCGGTGGTAGAACTACAGAGGTAAGCCGTCAGTTCCAGTTCGATGCTGGTATCCTCTACGACATGAACAAGTTTGTGAAGGGCCTTTCTTTCAAGACTCAGTTCGCTATCGACTACGCTGCAAAGTACAGCAACTCATACAATAACCAATACGCTGTATATGCACCAACATGGAGTAACTACAACTCTGACGATGCCATTGTAGCTGTCACTATGTATGGCGACGAGGTGGTAACAGGTCACATGGCTATGTCAAACTCTGCATACCGTCAGACTATCAGCTGGAACGGTCACTTCGACTATGACCATACATTCGCTGGCGATCACCATGTAACAGGTATGCTCCTCGGCAATATGTACACTACTACTGCCAGTGGTGAGTACCACCGCTACACAAATGCAAACATCGGTCTTCAGGCAGGTTATGACTACAAGGGCAAGTATTTCGCAGACATCTCTCTCGCTGGAGTACACTCTTCACGTCTTCCAGAAGGAAATCGCGAGGCAATCTCTCCTTCTTTCACTCTCGGTTGGAACCTCGCTAAGGAGAACTTCATGAAGGATACATTTGTTGACGATCTCCTCCTCAGCGCTTCTTACAGTGATGTTAATGAGGATGCAGACCTTATTCTTGGTAGCCAGCAGTTCTACATCTACAATGCAACTTGGAAGCAAGGATCTGGTGGTTTCTCTTGGAACAAGGGTACTTCTGCAGGCATTACATTCTCACAATCAGGTTCTAACCCAGTTCTCGACTACATCCACCGCAAGGAGTTCTCTGTAAACCTCCGTGGTTCATTCTTCAACAAGCTCATCAGCACTGACCTTACATTCTTCAATACAAGAATGACAGGCAACATCGTTCAGCAGCCTACTACATTCCCATCATTCATTTCTAGCGGTCTCAACGGTAGTTCGTTCAAGCCTGCTGTCAACTATGATGAGACATTGCGTAGAGGTGTTGACTTCAGTGTAACAGCAAAGAAACAGTTCGGTCAGGTATTTGCTCAGCTCGGTGTTGTAGGTACATACCTCTATACAGAGCAGCTAAAGAAGGATGAGCTCCATGACGATGATTACCAGTATGCCGTTAATCGTCCTATTGACACCATCTGGGGTTACAGATGTCTTGGTTTCTACACTAACGACGACTTCGATATCACTACTGACGACTCAGGCAAGAAGACATACAAGCTCAAGGATGGTATGCCTAAGTCTGTTCTTGGTGGTAACATCCAGCCTGGTGATCTCAAGTATGAAGATGTCAACGGCGATGGCAGCATCTCTACTCGCGATCAGGTAGCACTTGGCAAGTGGGGTACATTCGGCTCACCATGGACTTTCGGCGTGAACCTTACACTCAAGTACAAGAACTTCACCCTCTTCATGCTCGGTAACGGCCAGTTCGGTGCTTACGGTATGAAGAATAGTGGCTACTACTACATGTCAGGTGAATCAAAGTACTCTGTAAACGCTCGTGGTCGCTGGACTCCTGAGACTGCTGATGTAGCAACTCATCCACGTCTTACAACTTATAGCCACAACCACAATTCGTCTGTATCTACATTCTGGATGTATAGCACTGACCGCTTCAACCTTCGCAAGGTGCAGCTCACTTACGACTTCCCAAGCGAGATTATCGCTGGCAAGGTTGTAAAGGGTCTCTCTGTTTACTTGAGTGGCAGCGACCTTCTCACTATCTCTAAGGAGCGCAAACTCATGGATACAAACGTAGGCTATGCTCCACAGACTCGTTTCTACAATTTCGGTGCTAAGGTAACCTTCTAAAAACATCAAGAAAATGAAGAATAAAAATATATTATTGTATTTTCTCGGTCTGTTTTTGCTCGCTTCATGCCAGGACATGTTCGAGCCTGCCGACGAGAACACACGTCAGGAAGATGCCATGAAGTTGGAGTCTGACTATGCTAATGGTTTGCTCATTTATGGCTACAGCAGTCTTCCTCACTTGCGTTCCACACAGACTGATATTGCTACTGACGATGCTGTCACAAACCAGACCACAAGTGGTCTCTACAACATGGCTACAGGTACTTGGGCTGCGGATGCCAACCCAACACCTATCAACCAGTGGGACGCTTGTTTGGGCGGTGTCCAGTATGTAAACAAGTTCCTCTCTATCGTTAAGGAAGTTGATTGGTCACCAAGTGCTCCTAAGAAGCAGAATATGTTCGTTGACCGTCTCAGCGGTGAGGCTTACGCTATCCGTGCTATTCTCTACCTCTCATTGCTTCAGGCACATGGAGGTTATGCAGATGACAATGTTCTCTACGGTGTACCTCTCTTTACAGAGCCATTGGATGCAAGTGCAGACTTCAACATGCCTCGTGCAACCTTTGCAGCTTGTCTGAAACAGATTTACACAGACTGCGACAGTGCAATGAAACTTCTTCCTTTGGACTATAAGAACTACGACAGATGGAACGATATTCCAGAAAAGTTCCGCACAAAGGACTACGGTTCGGAAATCTCATCTTACAACGCTGTATTCGGCAATACCCAGGTAAATCGTATCGCTGGCCGAATCGTACAGGCTGTAAAGGCTCAGGCAGCAGTTCTCGCTGCAAGCCCTGCTTTCCGCGACGGATGTGGCTATCCTTCACCATCTGATACTGCGGCAGTGTATTGTGCCGATGTTATCAAGAACAATGACAAGAAGGATTACAATGAAAACTTCGATCCTACTGGTCATTTGGATTGGTTCTCTTCTACATATAAGAATGTGATTAGTGGCAAAGTACCTGAAATTCTTTGGTGCATCGACAATGCAGAATTGGACAATAATCAGGAGAAGGAGCAATTCCCACCTTCACTCTTTGGTAATGGTCGTGTGAATCCATCACAGAACCTCGTTGATGCTTTCCCAATGAACAACGGTCTTCCTATCACAGACCCTAACTCTGGCTATGACCCACAGAACCCATACGCAAACCGTGACATGCGTCTTGCCAATACTGTTGTTTACAATGGTATGAAGTTCAGGTCAAACAACATCTTGATTGGTGTTGGTATGAGCTACGGTAAGGATGACAATGAGTTTGATGACAATCTTGAGTTTGGTCCAAGATCTACACGTACTGGTTACTATTTGAAGAAGCTTCTTCGTGAGGATGCAAGTGCAAACCCAAATTCTCCTGGTAAGGTGGATCACGTCTATCCACGTATCCGCTATACAGAGATTTACCTCGGTTTTGCTGAAGCAGCCAATGATGCATGGGGACCTAATGACGCCCGCCTCGGCTTCTCTGCATACGATGTCATCAAGCTTATCCGCGACCGTGCAGGTATCGGTAAGGACGAGTATGGTCGCCCTCTCCCACTTGGAGACCAGTATCTTGAGAGTATTAAGGGTGACAAGGAAAAGATGACAGAACTCATCCGCAACGAGCGTCGTCTTGAACTCTGTTTCGAGAATAAGCGTTTCTGGGACCTTCGCCGCTGGAAGATGCCTCTCAAGGGTACAATACAGGGTATGAAGGTTGAAAGAATCGACCCATCAGATTCTGACAGCAAGCTCAAATATACAGTATTTAATGTTGAAAATCGTGTGTACGACGACTCTTACCAGTGCTACGGTCCTATTCCAAAGGGCGAAGTTCTCAAGTGGAGTAACCTTCAGCAGAACAAGGGTTGGAAATAAATTCAGTTTCGCGAGCCTCTGGCTTGCGAAGGCAAAAGGCTAAAAGCTTAAGGCTAAAGGCCTGCGAAACATGAACAATAAACATTTAAAAATATGAAACTTACAAAATATTTATATGGAGTAGCTATGGGAGCTTTGTCACTTTCTATGGCATCTTGCTACAATGCTGACAAGGAGTTCCCAGACTATCAGGGAGGAACTACTGCCTACTTCGCATATCAGTACCCTGTGCGTACCCTCGTACTCGGCAATGACATCTATGACAACTCATTGGACAATGCCCATAAGTGTCAGATATGGTCAACTATGGGTGGCGCTTACAATGGACGTAATGCGATTGTTGAGATAGCTGTTGACAATTCACTTTGCGACAACCTCTTCTTTACTGACGAAGGCGGAAACCAGGATGGAGCCGTCACTCCTATGCCAGAGTCTTACTATAAGCTCAGCTCACTCAGCATCCCTTACAATGGTGATATGCGCGGCAATGTGGAGGTTCAGTTAACAGATGCATTCTTCAACGACCCTAAGGCTGTTGACAATACATACGTTATTCCTCTCGTGATGAAGAACGTATCAGGCATTGACCATATTCTTTCTGGTACAGCACGCGAAGGTGTTTCGCCTGTACGCTGTAACGCAAGCGACTGGGAAGTGACACCAAAGGACTATGTTCTTTACTGCGTGAAGTACATGAACCCATGGCAGGCACGTTACATTCGCCGTGGTACTGATGATATTACAGAGTGGGATCCACATACACAGGGTAATATCACTGACCTTAATGTCCGCAAGGACTTCAACCTCGTCAACTCAGATCCTCTGCATTATAAAGAGAATCCGGTTAATGCAAATGATGAGGTTTGCACCATCACTACAAAGGATATGAAGACTTGTACGTTCCCTATCAATGTGAAGCGTATAGTTTTAGACTGGTCAGACCCTAATAACCCAAAGCAGAACCCTGCTATCCCTTGTAACCTTATCCTTACATTCGAAGGCAACAAGTGTACTATCACTTCAAATGACGATGACGTAGAGGTAACAGGTTCTGGTGAGTTCATCACTAAGGGTACAGAACAGACTGCTTACAAGGATTATCAGTGGGGAAGCATAAATGGCAATCCTGTACAGCGTGACATCCTTCGTCTTGAGTACAAGATTACATTCAAGCAAGGCAAGTATCTCTACACTAAGATTGACGAAAAGACCAAGAAGGAAATTAAGGTTTACCTTGAGGGCGATATGAAGTCATCTTCAGCAGATACACTTGTTGTTCAGACTCGCGAGTCAAACAAGAAAGTATTCTTCTCACCTTTATACGTTAAAAAATAATAGGAGGCAAAGAATATGAAAAAGTATTTTAAGAAAAGTCTCTATATGTTGGTAGCAGGAGCACTCGTTGCATCCTGCGCCGACTATAACGATCTTGGCGGCTTCCAAGCTGAGCCAGATCCTTCAGCAGTTCTGCCATACTCTGATTGCAAGCCTATCAAGTCATACATTGATAAGGTTGCCAATCCAAACTTGGAAATTGGTGCCACACTTGATATCACAGAGTTCAACAAGCAGGAGCTCTCTCACGCTGCTGTCATGACAAACTTCGACAATGTGTCGTTTGGAAAATCACTCATGTCGGGTACTATTGTCAGCCCTAAGGGTATCATGAACTTCATCAACATGATGGACCTTCTTGACCACATGGCTGAGATTGACGGTAAAGTCTTCGGTAGCCCTATCGTAGCTAACGCTAACCAGTGCGACGAATGGATTGCTTTGCTTACAGCACCTATCGAGATTACTGTTGATTTCGTTGAAGGCAAGACTGTTGACTTCAATGACTACAAGGTAGGCGAAATGCCTTGTACAAACAAGAAGACAAGCTCAAGCCAGTTGGCTAAGATTGCGAATGTAAAAAGTATAGGTCAGAATGCTCTTAGCCTTCCTTCTCAGTCTAAGGTAAACATCATTGAAGACTTTGAGGTTGACCCTTTGGCTACTTATACTACAACATTCTGGGCAATAGCAGACAAGGACGCTTCTTTCTTGGTAAACTTCTCAGGCAATCAAGTACAAGGTACTGGTACTAAGGATGGTAAGTGGGTGCTTCCTGCAGGAAAGCTGACTAAGATTGTTGTTGAAAGCAAGTGTGCAGAAGACGCAACAGAAGGATTCTTGGAGATTGAAATGGTTCGTGGTTCTGCCATGAACATCCAGAAGGTTCAGGTAGGCTACTTCCCTGACAACCATGTTCCGCAGACTCCACAGGAGAAGAACGATACTATCATGTATGCCCTCAACACATGGTGTGACGGCTTCATGAAGATCAACGAGGGTCGCATCAAGCAGTTCGACCTTATTGACGAGCCTATTGACGACGCTTCTATTCTCGAGGGCGACGAAATCATGGACCTCAAGCATTCTAAGGATGGCAACTACTGGCAGGATATCCTCGGTAGCGAGAACTATGCTCCAACGGTTGCGAATATCGTTCGCGAGAAGTTCGCTGCAAACAAGGGTAACCTTGAGGAACTCAAGTTGTTCATCGGTGAGACTGGTCTTGAGAATAAGGATAAGATGAAGAGCCTTGACAAGTGGATTGAAATCTGGGATGCTAAGGGTGCCAAGATTGACGGTATCACTGCAAAGGTGAACCTCACTTGCTACGAAGACCAGGCTAAGCAGGAAAAAGCCAAGGCTGATTACGAAGCCCTCCTTGATAATCTTGCTAAGACAGGTAAGCTCATCCGCCTCGCTAACTTTGATATAAAGTATGTGGATGCAGATAACCTTAATGTTACAACTGTCAAGATCACTAAGGAGCAGCGTCAGGATCTTGCCAACTTCAACGCATATGCTATCAAGGAATACATGAACAGGATTCCAAAGGACAAGCAGGCTGGTATCATCAAGAATTCTCTTGTTGATGGTACAGACCCTGTTGGTCTTTGGACTAAGACTGGTAAGTCAAACGATTGGATTCGCAACGCTACTTACAAGGCATGGTGCGATGCTCTCAGCGGAAAATAAAACTATGGAGGTGCGGTGCCCCCACCGCACTATAAACAATAGTGGTGCGGTGTCCTCACCGCACCACAAAACATAATAAAACGCCGTTTTTCCTTTAATTTTGATACATATAGTTTATAATTAGGGAACATAACGGCATTTTTTATCATCAATATTTTTGAGATAGTTTATTTTTTGCTAACTTTGCACTCACAAACTTTAAGTTTATTGCGCTTGAATATCTAGAATCAAGAATTAAAAATATCAACTATAAAATTATTAACCTAATTCTTTCTCTATGAAAAAATTATTTACTCTCGTTGCTCTCCTTGCAATGTTCTTGGGAGCAAAGGCTGAGACAATTGAAGACGTGTTCATCGACTTCTCTACTGTTTCAGAACTCAAACTCTACGGTTGGGGAGGTAGTGAATCTGCAAGAGCACGTCTCTCTCTTCTCGATGGCTGCCTTCACTTCCACAGTGAGGAAGCTACAGACCCTTCTTGGGACTGTCAGTTCTTCCCAGTTGGTGGCGTTGATGTAGAAGTTGGTCAGACCTACACAATGACCCTTATGATGAAGGGTGATCACGCTGCTAACATGAGCGCTGTTAGCTTCGGTGGTTTGGCAAATTATGGTAATCTCGCAGTTCCTACAGAATGGACTGAAATTACTATTATGTATGAAAATGTTACTGGTACAGATGGTAACGTACTTTTCCAGTGCGGTGACTATGTAGGTGATTGGGACATCAAGTGGATCAAGATTACTCATGAAGGTAAGAAAGAAGCTCCTATTGTTTGGAATGAGCTCCTCCTAAACGGTGATGCAGAGAAGTCATGGGCTGACCTCGGTCTCGCTGACGTTGCTTTCGACGACATGGATAACAACATGAAGGTTTGCTTCTGGACAAAGGAGAAGGGTGTAAACGAGAATAACCCACACCCAGCAGAAATTATTCAGGAAGCTGATGGCAACCACGCATTCATCTGCCGCGCTACAACAGCCGACACTGAAGGTGATGCAGCAGCTTGGGACAACCAGATTTGGCTTCAGGCTCCACGTGCATGGAAGACTGGTGAGCAGTTCCGTCTCATGTTCCGTTACAAGGCTTCAGAGCCTGTTGTAACAAACACTCAGGTACACAACCAGAAGCCTTCTGACTACCTCTACTGGCAGGCAGTTGGTGACGTAAACTTCACTACAGAATGGCAGCAGTTCGAGCAGATTTTCACTGTTCCTTCTGATGCTAACGGTATGTGGTCTGTCGCATTCAACCTTAACCCTAACGTTAAGACTCCTGTTGACTTCTACATTGATGACATCTCATGGGGCGAAATGCAGCTTGAGCATGGTCTCTTCATCACTGCAGCAAACACTTCAAATAATAACGTAGAGTACGACTTCGCTTCTGCTGCTTCTTTCGTTTACGACGAAAATATGGATGCTATGGCTGCTAGAGTCGGTGAACCTGGTAATGATGGTGAGAAGTGGGTTAACGAGGTTATGATTTCTACCGTTCGTGGTAACGACCGCCAGTTCAAGGCCAACACTCTCAAGAATAAGGGTGCTGTACTCGCATCATTCTATGATCCAGCAGAAGAAAACTGGGTTAACTTCGAGGAAGGTTCAAACGCTAAGATTAAGCTCCCTGCAGCAGGTGTTTGGGATATTTATGTTGACGAGGAAGCTGGTGTAATGGCATTCTACCAGGTTGAAGGTGATGTGGTTCTCCCACCAGTAGAAGTCGTTCCTAATGAGAACGAGTTCGTTATTAAGACTGTTGAGCGTACTATGAGTTTGGACGAGGCTAAGGCTGCTGGTCTTATCGCTGATCCAGAAAACCCAACAGACGAAGAGAAGGCTCAGTACTCAGGTCAGCCTTGGGACAACCAGTTCTTCATCATTGGTAACCGTGCTCTTGAAGTAGGTGAAGAAGTATTCGTTTCATTCGACTATATGGCAACAGCTCCAGCTACAGTAGGTACTCAGAACTCTAAGAATGCTGGTGACTACCTCCACTGGGCAGGTCTTGGCAACATTGAGTTCACTACAGAATGGCAGAGCTTCGAGACTACTGTAACAATTCCAGCAGAAACTTCAGGCAACCAGAACTCTTGGACATTCAACCTCTCTAACGCTCAGGCAGCTAACGAGTTCCATATTAAGAACATCGTATTCTGCAACGCAGACAAGACTGAGACATTCATTGATATGGAGGGCACAAGTGAAGCTAACTTCATGAAGAAGGTTGGTGCTAACACTGCTGCAATTCCTGCTGATGCAGATCCTGATGCTATCAAGAATGTAACTAACACTAAGGTTACAACTAACGCAATGTTCAACCTCGCTGGTCAGCGTGTATCTAAGGACTTCAAGGGTATCGCTATCAAGAACGGTCAGAAGTTCATTGTTAAGTAAGATTAAAGTAATGTAAGGCTTAGGAGTTTTCCTCTGCCTTACATTATAAGATAAAAGAAGTTTACCACTTCTTTATTTTAAGGGTTATAAAAGGGACGGGCGGATCTGTGAAGAGCCGCCCGTTTGTATAATAAACTATTTGTTATGAAATTCTATACTCTTTTACTTTCTACTTTCCTTTCAACGACAACATTATTCGCCCAAACCTTTCTCAAGTCTCCAAAAGGTTTTAGTGACACGAACCCTCTGAGCGCATTGCAGTTCTGTGCAGACCCAACAGCCGTTGAGTATAATGGTCGCGTGTATGTCTATGGTACAAACGACCAGCAACAGTTTGACCAGGGTACCGGCTTCAAGCCAAAATCACAGGGTGGCGTTGGCAACGACTACGGCAAGATTAACTCTCTTGTCTGCATGTCTTCTTCCGACCTCGTGAACTGGACATGGCATAAGCCAATAGAAGTTAAGCAAATAGCCAAATGGACAAACTGTTCTTGGGCGCCTTCTATCTGTAGCCGTGAAGAGGCAGACGGACAGACACACTTCTACCTCTATTTTGCCAATGGTGCGAGCGGTATCGGTGTGCTCACCTCAACATCTCCAACTGGTCCGTGGACAGACCCACTAGGCAAGGCAATGATTCCTTGGGGCATGAAAGGCATGGGCGACATTACATGGCTTTTCGATCCGGGTGTTGTTGTTGATAAGGACGGCACTGGCTGGCTCGCTTGGGGTGGCGGTGGCGGTGTTCACCAGAATAATGTTGCAAAGGGTGCAAACGAGATGCTCGATATGAATACTCGTATCGCAAAGTTGGAGCCTGACATGGTAACAATAAAGCCGGAGAATATCACTATTCTCCCTGCTCCTTACCATTTCGAGGCAAGCGAACTGAACATCATCGGCGGCAAGTTTGTCTATACATATTGCTCTGACTGGAGCAGCGATCGTTCAAAGTGGGGGCAGTTCAATTACTACGACAAGAGCAAGGCGAAGCCTTCTGCACCAGGTGTTGCACAGATGTGCTATATGGTTAGCACTGATCCGCTCAATGCAGATTCTTGGCAGTATGTGGGCATGTACGGCAAGAATCCAAGTAACTTCGGTTATCCTGGCGGTAATAACCACACTCACTTGCAGAAGTTCCTTAACAACTACTACCTCTTCTATCATTGCCACAACACAGAAGGCAGCCTCAAACCATCTTCTGACTCAGAGGGTGGCTATCGCAACATCCAGGTTAACCAAATAGAGGTTAATGAAGCTACCAGCAAGATTAGCGAGATTTCAATGTCTAATGGTGGTTCACTCATCAGAAACAACCGCATAAAGCTAACCGATAAGACTCAGGCAGAGACAATGTACAACAATTCTGAAGGCATAGGATTCTACTATGATAACGATGTTGTAGCCGTTCATTTCCAGAAGGCTGGCAGTTGGGTTGGCGTGCGCAGCGTAACGTCTGATGTTTATGTGAAGTCTTTGAAGGTAAAGCTTCGCGGCAAGGGTACGCTTGAGATTCATACAGGCGATGGCAAGATCATCAATCCTCAGCCTATAGCCACTATCAACTTCAATTCTACTCGTCGTTTAGAGGATTATGTGGTAGCTCTCACTGAGCCTATCAAGAGTGCTACTGGTCTCTATTTCGTATGTTCAGAGGTTTCCAACTCATCCACATATTTTGACGAGTGGCAGTTCTTTGAGGACGACATCACTGCCATCTCTTCTCCTGAGTGCAGCGACAAGGTCGTAAAAGAAGAATACTTCAAACTCTCTGGCATCCGTTGCGAAGAGCCAACAAATGGCACTTATATCATTAAGCGCACCTTTGCGGACGGAACAACAGCTACGGAGAAGGTGATGAAGTAATTATTATGGAGGGGCGGTGCCCTCACCGCCCCACTACTGAAGAAACTAATATTATTGTTCATTTTATGGTATCGTGAGGGCACAATACCGCCATAATGGTGCGGTGAGGGCACCGCACCTCCATAATAATACCATGAAGTACAAACATATAACTAAACAATCCATTGGGTTTAAAGCTTTTCTTCAACAAGGTGACACCCCTATTGTTTCCATTGGGAAGTTGCCTCATTGGGAAATAGACAATCGCTTGCAGTTTGTTACTTTCAGACAAGCAGATTCCATTCCACAGTCTAAGCTATTAGAATATAAGAAGGAAAAGGAAGAGTGGCTGAGTAAACAGCAAAGACCTTTATCAGATGATGCCAAAATTGAGTATTCAGTCATCTTTGGAGATAAAATTGACAAATGGCTTGATGCTGGTATTGGTAGTTGTGTACTAAAGAATAATATTGCACGAGAAATATTATCCACTGTCATACTATATGACGAAGGGAAAAAATACGATGTGCTGGCAGCATGTATAATGCCAAATCATGTACATCTATTATTATATGTGTATCAAGAAGAGAGATTAAAAGAAATAGTACAACAAATTAAAAGGATATCTGCGCATAAGATTAATACAGCAATAGGCAGAAAAGGAGAATTATGGCAAAAAGAATCTTTTGATAGAGTAATAAGGTCTTGGCAACATCTTAAGTATGTAATGGAGTATATAAATCATAATGGCGACAAACTTCCACAAGACATCTATACCACTTGGGAAAATATATATGTGTATGATAATCAGCAGGGGCGGTGATTTGTTTCACCGCCCCTGCTAATTATGGTGGGGCGGTGCCCTCACCGCCCCAATATGATATTTCGGATTTTATGGTGTCGTGGGGGCACGACACCTCCATATTGTGCGGTGAGGGCACCGCACCTCCATAATTTATTTCACCATCACCTTCTTTGCCTCGCCGTTTGCGCGGTTCTTGATTACGAACACGCCGTTGGCATTTGTGAGGTTGCGAATCTGACGGATTGCGTCTTCATTGTCGGCAGCGGAGATCTTGCCTACCTGTGCACCTGCTACAGAATATACCATGAAGTCGCAGTTGTCTTCTGGAGCATTGACCTCCTCAATGCCTATAGTCTCAAGGTCAGCCTTAGTGCCGACAGCGATATTGTCCATGAAAGCCTTACCCTTAGAGTACTGAACGCGTAACTTGTATTCGCCTGTAGCAGTGATTCGTGTTAGTGCTCCTTCGAGAGTAGTGAATGTCTTTCTGCCAGTCTTTGGAACCTCAATGTCACGCTGTAACAGCATATCGCCTTTACTGTTGTAGAGGTAGATAGTTATGGCAGCACCGTCCTCCATAGAACCCACGACAGTTTGGAATCGCATGCTTCCTGTCTTATTTATCTGGAATGTATAGTCGAACCAGTCGCCTTGAGAGGCTGCGTTTACATAGTAACCGCCGTCTGTTGTAGCAATCATCACGTTCTCCTGGTCGTTGCGGTAAGTGGTAGTACTTCTTGATCCGCTACTTGTGTAGTAACTGATGTTCTTGCCACCCATGTTGAAGTCTTCTGCTTCAATGATGCATGGAAGTACAGCTGGAACATCGCCGTAAGGCTTGCGCGGCCACTGGTTGCCGTAGAAACCGCCGAGACGCTCGTAAGTCTTGCCGTCGTTGGTGTAAGCAATAGCCTTGAGGTTCGTTTTGGAAGTGACGTTTGTAGGAGTAACGTAGCAAGTGTATGTACCCTTCTTAGCGTCAGTAGGCTCAGTCACGGTAGCAACGAGCTGGCTATTAGCATATAGCTCCACCTTCTCCACCTTGGCACCATTGTGCATCTTGGCAGTGATTGTAATCTCGTTAGGCTCATTGATAGGAGCCTTGTAGAATTTTGGACGGATATAGAATGAGATAGGCTTCTTCATGCCTGGATATGGACTCTTAGCTGTCTTTGCTTTGTCAGAAGCCATGTATTCGCGAAGCCAGGTCATGGCAGGGCGGTCAACACCATTCTTGATAATGCCGGAGTGACCACGGTTGATTTCATTGCCCTGCGCATCCTTGTCACTAGTCCATGTGCTACCATAGTTGTAGCCCCAGAGTGTAACACCAGCGCAGTAGTCAGCCTCCCATAGCAGTGGAATCTGTGCCTTGTAGTCCCTCAATTGGTTGTTGTCATTTATAGTACCGATATCATACTCCGTGATATACATCGGCATCTTCAGGGCGTTCTGAATGTTGTTCATTGAGTTCTTCAATGTTGACGCGCTACAGTTTGTGAGGTCGTGGCTCTGGCAACCGTATGCGTCGATAGGAGCACCGGCATCGCGAAGCTTTGTAACAAGGTCAATGAACTGCTGAGTGTTCCACTGGAATGTGTTGTAGTCATTATAGATGAGAATAGTGTTAGGGAAACGCTCGTACGCCATGTCGAAAGCCTTTACGATCCAGTCGAAACCAGTCTCACCTTGTCCGCCGAGAGGCGCATACCATGTAGGAGTGTTAGCCTGATGACCTTGCACAGCCTCGTTCACAACATCGATCATCTCAACCGTTGGATACTTAGTCTTGATTTTATCCATCCAATCCTTAACGGCAACGAATCTGTCATAATTGTTAAGGCTGTTAATCCAGTTAGGGTACTGTGCACCCCAAAGGAGACAGTGGAACTTGAATGGGAACTTGTGGTTTTTTGCATAGTTTGAACAATTGTCGGCACCGCCCCATGTCCAACTGCTCTGACCGCCACCCTGGACAGACGACCATTTGGTCTCGTTCTCAGGAGTAATCTGATCCCATAGGGTAGCGAACTCTATGCCAGCGCCGTTCACCTGACCGTTGGTAGTGATGTTGCCCAGGAACTTGTCTGGGTTGGAATTCAGCTGCGCGTAGCTGCCTGCCGACAACATTGCTGCCACAGACATCACAGCTGCTTTTCTGAGTAGATTTCTATTCATGTAAGAATGTATTTAGTTATGTTTGCTTCATATAATGGTACGGTGAGGCCACCGCACCTCCATAATACGCGTGCAAAGTTACGGTATTTCCTTCAAATACACAAATGTTTCATTATTTATTGCGCGCGCAGGTATCATATTATTATGTAAAATGTTTCTTTTTAGATGAATATGCTTTCTTTTGAAATGATACATTTTATGAGTCTTTACAAAACATCGGGGATATTTCCTTTTCCCGCAAATCGTTTTTCTCCTTTATTATTCGTACCTTTGCGCCCGAAATAATAAATAATAATTTTGCATACCTACTTATGAAAAGATTTTTAGTTGCTATATCGCTTCTTCTGACGGCAGCTTGCGGCTACGCCCAACAGAACTGGCAGATGGGCAATCCAAATGACAGAAACTACGACTATCTTAAGGAATATGGAAACCTTAAGGACTATGTTAATCGTGAGAAGTTCCCTAACTTCAGACTTGCTCTTGCACTTGGCGCAAACGACTACAACAACAACCCTACATGGAAAAATATGGCTGATGCCAACTTCCATGAGCTTGTAACAGGCAATGAGATGAAGATGGCGAGCTGTGTGAACAATAGCGGAACCATGAGCTTCACAACGGTAAAGAACTTCGTGAATAATGCTACTGCCGCTGGTCATCAGATTTACGGCCATACGCTCGCTTGGCATTCACAGCAGCCTAACGGATGGCTCCTCTCTCTGATGCAAGATCACCCTGCACAGCCTATTCCTGGTGCTGATACAGAGGTCTCTCAGGAGTTCCACAGCATAGATTATCGTGTCAAGAGTCAGCAGAACGTCGGTTGGCACGCAGATTATAAGCAGTATAACTATAGCGTAGAATTCGATGCTACCAATGGTATGAAATCCACTGTGACAAAGAAGGCTTCGCAGAACTATGAAGTCCAGTATTGGGTAGCAAGCGGTATGCCTATTGCCAAGGGCGAGAAGTGCAAGATGATCATGACCATTAAGGGTAGCAAGGCTGGATCTACGTATGTCCGAATAGGCGAGTGGGGCGGTGGTCCGAACACGAACATCAATTTCACTACCGAATGGCAGGACGTAGAATGGGAGTTTACGAATACCTATGCAAATCCTGGCATCCTTCTTCAGCATGGCTCTTTCGTGGGCGACATGTATATAAAGCAGATTCGCTTCGAGAGGGTTGTGATGGGAAAGACCGTAACCGAAGAACGTCGCTGCCTCGCCATTGATGCTAATGCCAACAATGCTTCAAACGCAGGCTTGGAAACATTTGACACTCAGCTCACTATCAAGTGTGGTGCTTTCAGTAACAAGGACAGCTACAAGCTTACAGCCCTTGTGCGTGCTGACAAGCGTGCAACTGTCCCTACAACAATAGGCAATATTCCTTTCACAGACAACTGGAAGACAGTAACTCTTGCCGGAACATTCAACAATAATGGTTCAAACATTGTACTTCCTCTATCTGTGCTTGATGAGAATAATAAATTCTATCTTGACGATATATCACTCGTCATCAACGGCGAAGAGAGAATCGTAAATGGTAGCTTTACAGAAGGTGATGCTACTTCTTTCGCTGTAAAGCAGGGAACAGCTCGTCCAAAGGCTCCTGCGATTGCCGAGACAATCACTTACCTTCTTGTTCCAACACCTACTCCGCAGACAGCAGAGGAGAAGCACGACACTCTCGTCTATGCTATGGATAAGTGGATAAAGGGCATGATGGAAGCTTGCGACGGCAAGGTTAAGGCTTGGGACCTCGTGAACGAGGCTATCTCTGGTGGTGATAATGACGGTGACGGCATCTATGACCTCCAGCACTATGAAGGCTATAACCCTAACGGTACATGGGATGTTGGTGGCGATGCCTTCTATTGGCAGGACTTCATGGGCGACCTTGAGTATGTTCGTCAGGCATGTCGCCTTGCTCGCAAGTATGGTCCAGCGGACGTAAAACTTTTCATAAACGACTATAACCTTGAATCCGACTGGGACAACAACAAGAAAGTGAGATCACTCATAGAATGGATAAAGCGTTGGGAAGCAGATGGCGTGACATACATAGACGGTATCGGTACTCAGATGCACATCTCTTGCTCTATGAACCCAAATACTCTTGTAAGCCGCCGCAAGCATATCCGCCAGATGTTTGAACTCATGGCTGCTACAGGTAAGCTCGTTCGTGTAAGTGAGCTTGACATGGGTATGGACGATGCTAACGGAAAGGCCGTATCAACGGCTAACATGACAGAGGAAATGCACAAGATGATGGCTGGCCATTACGAGTTTATCATCAAGACATACCTCGAGGTTGTGCCACCGGCACAGCAGTGGTCTATCTGCCAATGGTGTGCTACAGACTCACCTGCAAACAGCGGTTGGCGTGCTAACACACCTGTAGGTCTTTGGACTCTCAATACATTCTATCGCAAGCATACTTATGCCGGATGGGTTAGAGGTCTTCAGTCCGGTGCCGATGGTATTGACGGTGTTGAGGCAGACAACCAGCAGATTGACAATTCTTCAAGTGCTGTATATTCCCTCTCTGGTCAGCGCGTAGGTGCCGGCTATAAAGGCATCGTCGTCAAGAATGGTAAAAAGGTGATGATTAAGTAATAATGGAAATTAAGCTTAATTCTTCAAAAGCCAAGTATTAGGTGTTTCTCCGGTAAGTTCCTTGAACTTATGGTTAAAGGACGATGCTGACTTGAAGCCGCAGGCCATGGCAATCTCAAGCTGTGTGGCAGACGGATTCTTCTGCAAGTATTCCTTAGCCGCCTCAATGCGGTAGTTGTTCAGCATCTCGCGGAATGACATTCCGTACTGCTGGTTGATTGTGTTCGACAGCGTTGTCCTGTTCACGTTGAGCCTTTCCGCCATGTTCGCCAGTGATAAATCCGGATCCTTGTATATCTTCTCCTCCTCAAAGGCTACGCGAATCTTCTCCGTCAGGCTTCTTGAGCGTATGGCAGCCAGCGTTTCCTTCTTCTCTATTTGGGATAGGTCGGAAGGATTCGCTACTTCCAATACAGAAACCTCTGAGAACGCCTTGCCCACACACTTCCTGAGTGTCAGGTTCTTTTCGCTGCTGAGCGATTCGATATAGGCGAAGAAGAATATGGCGATGGTAGTAAAGAGTGACAGGAGTATTCCGATGGTCGGATGATTGACGATGTAGCTTCTGCCGATGAACATCGGTGGCGATGTTGCAAATATCAGAAATATCACGCAGAATGATGTCGCTCTTACGAACGGTATCTCCTTCCCCATGAACCAGAACTTTATGATGTCGCCAAACTTATAGTTGTTTTTGTAGGTTGTTGTCACACAGTAGTATGTTATAATCAGGCAATATAAGCCCGCCAAGACATCAAATATAATAACGTCCACCAGCTCAAAAGCCTTGAGTATGGTGGCGTTTGCGGTTTTAGGCAACTGCCCTATCATTTCGTCCGTGAATGCATGTACCTGAAATTCGTCTGTCATGCGGAAATAAGTCATGGCATTGTCCAGTCCGAACATGTAGTATATGGAGAAGAGTAGGGGGGTGAATGCTATTGCTGGTAGAAAGATGCGTATCTTCTTTGCTTCTGAAATCGCCTTCTTTGTGCTATGGCGAAGAATATAGAGGAGCAGCATTGCTAGAATGGTCAGTAACAATGGCGGCTCAATGATGTCCATAATGCACAGCACCTTGTAGTCAGTGTTAGGTGATATGTATATACCCTGCGTAGCGTAGTGTATGCTGCCCAAGAAAATCATGCGCTGCATCATCTGCTGCGTAGGGTTCTTTTTCTTCGTCATATATACTGCCGTCCACATCATACAGAGTAGAGACGGTATGAAGTATAGAATGTTTGCTAACATGGCACAAAGTTAAGTATTTTGCGCAAATCTTGCAAAACGTTAGTGCTAAAACGTTAATGATGTTGATTTGCATGGCGTTTTTTGTACGTTTCAACAATAGCTTTTAGAATTTTTTTATGCATTTGTAACGTTACTAATAATAAAATGTGTAACTTTGTGCCCGAAATATAACATACGGTAGGAAATTAATAGAATCCACCTTAAAATAAGCAAATAAAGGTAAAAATATGAGATATACAAAAACTAACACTAAGAAGCCATACACTTCCCCCGAGCTCAGCATTCATGAGCTTAGGTTTGAGGGAGCTTTGTTGGAAGTTGGCGGAAGTGCTCCTGGTATGCCTTGGGGCACCCCTCGGTTAAAGAAAATCCAAGAAGACGAGGATTACGAAGAAGCTTATAAGGAAGCATAATTTTTATGATGAGGAATTAATATGTTAAATCTGTTTAGCTATGAAACCCTTAAGTGTGATATTGCTACTATTGCTTTTCGTATCGCCTATGGCATGGTGCGACAATGAAATTGAGGGTGACGATATGCCTTGGGATGGTGAACCGCCATCGGAAATTAATACCGTCAACCAAGATTCTGCTTTACATCGTCCTTCCGTTTATTTCGATTTGATGGGACGGAAGGTGGACAATCCACAGGTGGGTACTATCTATATAGTGAATGGAAAAAAGATAATAAAGAGATAAAATATTAAGATATGAGAATACATCGTCTTTTGTATATAGCATTAAGCTTGTTGATGTTTGCCTCATGTGCACTTGACAACGAAGCCGATTCAGGTGGTAATGGCAGTTCTGACAATAAAGGAGTGACAGCAACAGTTTCTGCAAAGGAACTTGATGCTGTGAGCCGTTCTACCTTGTATTTTGACGCAGCTTACGGTATGCAGTTCAAATGGGATCAGGGTGATGAACTGACAATTCTGCCAAGCGAGAGTAATAATACGCGAGCAATCTATACCCTGCAGAATGGAAGCGGAACTCCTAACGCTACCTTTAAGGGAGAAGGCTTTACTCTCTCAAAAGGTGCCCGTTACTTTGCGTTTAACCAGAAAGAACGAGACCTTCCTGGTAAGATTAGTATTCCGGATAAAGCAAATATAACCGTAGATTATTTTGGACAGCGTCAGTTAGTGAACGGAACTTCGGATGAAGCGACAGCTCATCTTGGAGCCTATGATTTCCTTGTTTCTACTGGTGTGTGCTCCAAGGACGTTGAAGATCAGGTTCACTTTACGTTCCAGCATCTTGGTCTGACGATGTACATAATTATGAATAATCTTCCTGTAGGTGCGAAGTATAAGAAACTTGAAATATACGATAGTAAGAATATCTACCGCAAGCCGGTTCGCACTATCAATCTCGGTTTAGGTTTAAATGAAGAGACTGGAGCCTATAGCCCAGCTTTCAATGCAGAGGATGTTCAGAGTGAGGAATACAAGCAGTCGCCTCGTTTCTCTCTGTTTCTTGGTCCTGATACAAATGGGAATAATGATAATAGCGACGATGAAGGATTGACTGTAGGTTCTGACGGACAACTTCAATTGTTCATTGAACTTCCTCCTGTAGATATGACTGACAATACTTTCATATTTACACTTGTGCCAGCAGATAATACCACAAAGCCTTTCTTCATGAAGTGTGAAGATCCAAAATATAAAAAAGAATATAAGGCAGGAAAGTCTTATATGATGACTGGTACTGCAAAGCAAGTTACTACATACGAAGTCAGCCTTAAGGTAAACCACGATTGGCAGTTGGGTAATGCAGTATCTCGTGTTACAGGTGACCCTGGTATTGAGGATGAGTTCGCCAAGCCTAAATATCTATATTATGTGTTCTGCGTAGATGGAAAGGTTAAGCAGGTAGATGGAAAGCTATTCAACAGAGTGCCAGCTATCCCTGATTCTGGTTCTGATACGGAAACTATCCCAGAAACTCATTGGATGACTTCATCTGATAAGGTGTTTGACACATATTATGACACAGATAATGAAACAATTAATAAGAATACTTTTATTTTCAGTGTAGAAGATACCGAAAAGGATAAGACGAAGAATGTCTATTTTGTTGCTTCAATGGAAAAACTTGACGATGTGTTCAGAAATATAATAAGCAGTACCACAGAGGCTGAGATTCAAAGTTTGCTCTATGACATTCCTGCACAGAAAACTGGTACTGATGCCGAAACTGCCGAAGCATATCAAGTTCGCAGCCAGTCTTTCCTAAAGAATCTCTACTCAACTCCATGGGAGAAGCAAGAGACTTTCGTTGGAGCATTGAAAGACCCTTATCAGGATGTTATACTCTACCATGTGGCTGCTAAGGTTGACTTGAAGTGGAATAGCGCAGCAATGCTTTCTGGTAATGTTTCTGTGAACAATGTAAAGAGTGCAAAACTTTCTCTCTTCAAGCCTACAAATAACGCTTCAGCAGAGACAGAAAATTATACTGTGACAAATGCCATTGACGAAGAAACAATGTATAATGGTCGTCAGGTGTTCTACCTCCCACAGTTCAATACATATAATGTAACAGTCGGAGGCAATGTTCAAGATGGTTCTTCTGTTGACCATCCTCTTGTCGCCTTCACCCCAGCAACCACAAACGGCTGGACTTCATGGTTGCGTTGGCTCGCTAATTTCTAAATACGAAAATAAAAAACACCAAGATATGAGTAATTTAAGATTTAGATTACAATTAATTGCTTTTGCACTGATGCTCGGTTTCGTCTCGGCATCAGCGCAGAACATTCGCTATGTGTCAATGAATGGCGAAAACTCCAATGACGGTACCTCATGGGCTACAGCCAAGAGGGACGTACAGGATGCTATCAACGACCTTGTGAACAACAACCTCACGGGCGAGGTGTGGGTAGCTGCCGGTACGTATTACCCTACGGAGACTACGGAGTCTTCAAGCAGTCCATACCATAAGTCGTTCAAGATTCCTGCCGGCATCACCGTGCGTGGCGGTTTCCGCGGTAAGGTGGAGGCTGATGCAGAGAAAGAAATTGAAGCATACGATGGCGAGGCCTCTCTTGCAGACCGTCACATGGAGGACGATGCATTCTTCGGTGAAGCTGCCGATGACGGTAAATCGGAGGATACAGGTAAGCTCGACGGCGAGGCTGCCGGCAGCGGTGTCTATTCCAACAAGACCATTCTCTGCGGCGACCTCAACGAGGACAAGGTTGCTGACGTCACTTGGAACGAACAGAAGCAGCAGTTTGACGTAACGTTCTACGGCAACTCATACCACGTCGTATGGTTTGCGATGAACGGTTTCGACCCAGACGGTCGTGCCCTTCCACTTGCCTCTCCTGCAAAGCTTGAAGGCTGCGTCGTAAAGGGCGGTCATGCCTATACCAACGATGCCTCAGACGATCATCTGCATGTAGGCTATGGCGGTGGTATCTATATGGTTGCCAACTCTTTCGTCTATAACAGTGAGGTGAAGGAGTGCGACGCTTCGCGCAATGGTGGTGGTATATACATGGACGGTGGCGGTATCGTTCGCCGCACATTCGTTCACGACTGCCAGGCTCTCGGCATCGGTACTGAGTACGGTCTCGGTGGTGGTATCTGCGAGGATGCTACTGCACGCAACTCGAAGTCTAACCCTATCGTCGTGGCACAAAGTGCCGTTACCAACTGTGCTGCTCGTATCGGTGGTGGTATGGCACTCGTTGCTGACAAGGCCGAAGGCAACAACAAGTATGCCATCGTGGCAAACTCGACCATCGTAAACAACAACACAGCACAGGTGGAAGCCGGCGGTGTATATACATACAAGGGTGGTGGACTCGCGTCGATGACCATCGTAAGAAACAAGTGTAACGGTTCCGGCATCACCCAAAACGGTGTCATCACAGGTCGCTCAGGCGGTGTCTATTGCCGCGATGCAGCCTATATCGGCAACATCGTTATCTGGGGCAACGAGTGTGCGGCAAACAAAGACATTCAGTATGCCGACTCACGCTCAAGCCTTGCCAGCTCAGAGAAGACAAAGTTCTATTACAGTGCCCTCTCCAATGCCGAAATCACCGACTGGAGCAAGACAGAGAAGATGGGCGTGTTGTCTCTCGACGAAGCAAACACCACAACGGTAGCCAATAAGGGAAATAAAGGCTATCCTTTGTTTGAGAAGCCAACAGAGTCAGCTGGTTATCTTGCAGCAGCGGTATCTGACAACACTATCAACTGGAAGGTGTTCTCAGAGTCTGCCCTTCACCATGCAGGTATCAACACTGCTGACCTCGATTACGAAGGTCTTACTCCTGCTCCACAGGGTGTAAGCTACGATATGCAGTTTGGTGTGTTCAACTCTCGTTGTACTATGGGCGCACTCGTATCGGAGGAACCTTCGATTAATGCAAAGATAGACGGTGATGAGGCTCATTTCTTCGTTGACCCAAGCTACAACTTTGCTGCTCACCACGACCAGGATGCAAAGGGCGCAAGCTGGGACCTTCCAACCCGATTCCTTGGCAATGTGCTTGAATACGTAAAGAGAAATGCTTCAACGACTCTCAACGGAAAGCAGATTTTTGTACACGTTAAGCAGGGTACTGTTGACAATACCGACTCTTATCAGTCAGGTCGTGTGCGTACCACTTCCCTCGACATCCCGAGCAACGTAACGATACTTGGTAGCTACGACAAGTCGCTTACGAGCACAAACCTCGACAAGCGCAACGTAGTAAGAACGCCAACAGTCATTTCCGGTAAGCTGCTCAATGACTACAAGTACAATATCGCACACCTTATTAATATAAAGGATGCCTCAAATGTAACCCTCGATGGCTTCCAGATCAGCTATGCCAATGCAGCATCTACTGAACTCGGCAACACCAACAAGTATGGTGCTGCAATTACCATCAAGGGCTCTACAACAGGTATCAAGATCAAGAACATCATCGTCAGTAACTCACAGGCAGAAGCCGGTGCAGCAGTCTATGCCGATGCTTCTGCAGCCGACTTTGAGAACTGTATTTTCCATAACAATACCACTACGCAGCTTGCCAACAGTGGTGTCGTTTATGCAACAAACGGCTCAGCACTTACATTCGACCATTGTGATGTTCTCCGTAACGTAGGTCATGCCTCATATCTTGGTAGCAACAACACTACCAACGTATGGAATAACTCTATATTCTACGGTAACATGGACCGCTCACTGTCTGATACCAATATAGATAGCAACAACTCCGACCCTACAACTCCTGGTCTCAACAAGAACGCTCTTGCAGCCTTCAGCGGTAACACAGCCAATGCTTCAGGTAGCCGCTGTATGTTCGATGCCAAGTCAGCAAGCTTTGCAAGCAAGTTCGGCGGCGGAACAATTGCTGATGGTGGTGATACTGGTAATAAGTGGCAGTACAACCTCCAGTATGCTTTCATAGATGGTACAGGTCAAGGCTACCCACGCTTTATCAACCCAACGAAGAATGCCGGTGTGACAGAAGATGGCGACCAGACATACTACGGACGCGCCACATCTTTCGAGCCACACAACAACAACCCTATCGTAAACCTCGCCTCAGACGCATCACTCGGTGAGGACATCATCGGCATTACCCGAAACTACGGCGGTCTTCCTGACATCGGTGCTGTGGAGAATCACGAGACAGACAAGGCCGTTGAAGGCGAGAACGCATACACCGACGGACAGAAGAAGTTCGGAGAGGTGATGTATGTGCGCGACTATCGCAATAGCGATGGAACCATAGACACCGATATTACCAACCGCGACGGAACTTCATGGGAGCGTGCCATCAACGGTAATGGTATATATACACTGAGTGGCACGAGAAATGTTGAGGATACAGAGTCAAGGTCAGTCTTTAAAGGTTATAGAATAAAGAATAATACAAACCAACTTATTGTCAAGAGCGGTACCTTGACACGAACTACAAATAATGCAGTTGGTACTGTTTTCATGCTTTGTGATGAAAATGGCAATGAGTTGCCAGAAAGTGCGGATATATCTACAGCTAAGCGGTTGAAGGATATCAACACTGGTAATTATCTGTATCTTGATTTTTCAGGAGCTAACTATACCTTCAGAACTACTGCAAATCCTCTTGCCGCACAGGCAATGGTTACTTTTGAGAAATCGGGTTCAAACTATAAACTCAAATATACTGCCTCAAACAACCAGACACGTTATATCCGTAATGCAACTGCCCCTGCATCAACTTCAAGCACAGCATGGACATTCGAAAAAATTCACATTACAGAGCAGGTAGGACTCGGAACCTATACTTCAACGCCTTACAACTACGGTAGTCTTAAAGGGCTTCAGTATGCTGTAAGTAAAGCAAACATTGATTACACAGACGACCCTATTCGACGCAGTAATCCAGAGAAGGCTAAGCGACAAGTGTGGGTAGGTGCAGGTGTTTACGCAAAAGACCCTGAGACTGGTGACCACTCATGCTTCATCATCAAGGATGGTGTTGACGTTTATGGTGCATTCCCTAAGACTGGTAACCCAGGCAAGGATCAGCGTCAGGCACTCGTGTCGCAATACGTTCTTAATAATAGTTCATTCAATCCAGAAGACTATGAAACAATTCTTGAACCAATCACCAAGACCATAATAACTGGTGTCACACGTCGTGTGTTAGGTCAGCCTGTGGCTAACAACCCAAGAACTTGGGAAGAGAATCCTTTGCTCAAAGCAGATTATGAAGGTGCTACATGGGACGGCTTTACTATTCGTTTCGGATGTACGGATATGGTTGCGCGCAACACTTGGGGAGGCCGTGATGGTGGCGGTGGAGCATGCCTCTACAACAACGTAAAACTTGTGAATTGTGTTGTAACAAATAACACCAGCGTTCGCCAAACAACATCAAATACTGATGAAACCAATCTTCGTGCAGGTGGTGTGTATATGGATGGCGGCACAATGGCAAGCTGCTATATCATAAACAACCTTTTGGCGGGTATGAATGTCACAAGCCTCATAAAGGGTAATGCTGCATACGGTGGCGGTGCCTACATGTATAATGGAACTATGTACAACTGCGTTGTTGCAAACAACAGGATATATGCTAATTATGCCGATGGTGCTGGTCTCTACTTTGAGAATGCTACTTTCTTCAATAATACCGTTGTCAACAACAAGGCTGAAGGTAATAAAAGTGAAATAGGTGGTATCGCTATATATACAGACTTGGATAAGATAGAAGGAGAAGTCTCTCTCTTCAATATCTATAATAGTATAATTCTTAACAACTCAGGCTATAAAGGTGCTAATGGTGGGCATGAAAATGTTGCCATGCGTACAAATTCAGGCAAGATGTACCTTCATAACTGTATAACAAGCAATTGTACCAATTATGATTCTGGTGATGATAAAAAAATCATCTCATACGACGAAACATGTAAAACTCTGGATAACAATAAAGTAAACACCTTGCTTGTTGACTGTCCTATTACTGGATATGTTGACCCTAGCGCAGGCACTGGAACTTTCGATACATGGAATCTTCGTTTGGATGCAGGTTCTGCTTTGGCCATTAATCAGGGGTATGATTCTCCTGTGCTCTATGGTGTAACCTACGACCTCACAGACTACAACGATATGGACTTTGCTGAGCGTATTCAGGACTGCCGTATTGATATTGGTGCTTACGAGTTCAATGGTGCTACTGCTATCGCGCCTCAAGAGGTTGGTGATAATCAGGCTATCTACTATGTTACACCTGAAGGTTATGGCACTACCAACGCTAACGACCCAGAGAATGCTGCCTGTGCTTCAAAGCTCCAGCGCGTGCTTGATGCTGCCGGACGCTACAAGTACCTCAATCCAAACAAGCAGGTTATCGTGAAGGTTGCCAACAGCTATGACATGGCAAACCCTAAGGATGCTGACACTGAACCAACAAACTTCACATACTACGCTACTCGTACCACTGACTGGACAGACCAAGACGTTCGTGTATGGTCTATCATCGTTCCTCGTGGTGTAGAGGTATGGGGTGGTTATACTGACATTGCTCTTAACGCTGATGGTTCGGAATATAAGATAGATGGTGAGCGTAAGTGGGATAACACACACAACGGCTTTACTTTTGATGGTACCGACCGTCGCAACATCACCAAGTACCCAACATACTTCGACTCTTACTATGTCAATAAGCTTGAGAAGACCGATGCTCATACTTACCACGTAGTAACCTTCACTGACCGCATCTTTGATGTCAACGGTTATGCTTATACAAAGGATGACTTCTATGGTAAGTCTGCAGAGGACATTCGCACAATCATACAGAATGGTGCTGCAAGCTCATACGTGGAACTTCCTGGCAACGATGAAACTCTCTTTGCCCACATGTCTGAGGCTATTGATGGTGTAAGTACTGGTGTTACTGGTAACGTTATCAATATTGGCACTCTCGACGCTCCTGTATATGCTTCAAATCGTGCAGTCATTGACGGTATCTTCGTCAGTGGTGGTCAGGCTAATGCCTCTTCAAGCAACACTGGTACAGCTAACATAAACCAGTACGGTGGTGCTGCCCTCGTCAATGACTATGCTTACGTCCGCAACTGCATCCTTACAGGCAATACAGCGACCAACGGCGGTGCGCTCGCTCTTACAGATCGTGCTCTCGTTTCTGGATGTCTCATCATGAACAACGAGGCGAAGAATGCTGGTGGTGGTATCTATGTGTTTGAGGAAGGCACAAAACTCTCTAACGGAACCACTATACAGTCTATGCAGAAGGTTGGCGATCCTACTATGGACTACCGCATGGCTCATGTCATCACCTCTACCATTGTCAACAACAAGGCTCAGCAGGGTGGTGGTATCTGGTTTACCAGCGATGTCAACTCCAACGCTCGCTTCAACTCCGTAGCAGTATGGCAGAACGATGCTGCTGACCAGGACAATGTTCATGGTATGGTGAACCCTGAGCAGCCTACGGAGGATGAGACAATTTCTGAGATATTCTATCCATTCGCTTACTCTCTTATCGAGAATATTCGCGCTTCTGGTACCAACAACCTTGAAGCCATGGCTCTCAACCGTCAGGGCGTACGCTTCGTAAACAAGGCTCATGACGTTGGTCAGACAACTGTTGACCAGTATGACATGGCTGTTGAGGCATCAAGTGGTGACGAGTTTGCTGACTTTGGTTACTATGGTCTGACTAGATACTCTACACTCTGTAGCAACGGTATGCCAAAGGCGATGTATAATCAGTTGAAGGAGGCTATCGCCATTGCCGACGTTGACTTTATGAATCAGGGGCGCATCGACGATATCAACAACTTTGTTGAGATTGGTGCTCGTGCCCTTCCAAAGCGAATGCCGAGCAATGTGCTTATGCTTCGTCTCTTCGTGGCTCACCCAGAGGTCGTCGATACAAAAACTGCAAATCAGTTCATGAGACTTAGCGCGGGTGAAGAGCCTGGTGGAGATAAGACTTCTGAAGCTCATAAAGCGTGGGAGTCAAAGATGTACTACTCGCAGATGGGCTCTTCGTTTGCCTATCCATTCAACTTCCTGCAGGATGCTATCGACTATATCACACGTGCTCGTAACGGTCAGATTGCAGGTCTTAAGCTGAAGGATGGAACAGCGGCTACTTCTGACTTGGTTCGCAACCTCCCATTCGAGATTGTGCTTGGTAGTGGTACTTACTATCCAAGACAGAGTCTCAGTGGCGCAACAGAAAACGTTTGGGCTCATACCTTCGCTATTCCAGAAGGTGTAACCATCATCGGTGGTTTCAATCCTGAGGGAGGCATCAGCGCGAGTAATCCTACTTACTACGGTCGCTACTATCAAGCTGATAAGGAAAAAGCCGCAATCACAGATGAAGGCGACATTTATGCTAATGTAAAACCTATTCCTTCAACTATTGCAGATAAGACTGCAAACGAAGTAGGTCGTGGCAACAAGTACGGAGCGGAATCTGTATCCCTTCCTGCGGTAGGAACAGCAGCAACTGCTGCAACTGGTACAGAAGGACAGCCAGGTTACGTTCCTGCTGTTCCTGCAAGTTCGGACTACATGCCTGCAAGAACGGTTAAGTTCCAGCAGTGGCATATTCAGGACATCGCTGATCGCCGCGCTATGGCTGACAACAACAAGAACGGCATCATCGAGCCTTGGGAGTTCGCTAACCAGACCATCATCTCTGGTAACGCTGTGAACGGTGAGACCGACGGTGTGTATCACATCATGACTGCCGTTGCAGATGAGGATGCAGTAGGTCGTATGCCAAAAGTGCATAAGTATAATAAAGATAAAGATGGCAACATCGTATTCACAGGTTATAATTCTACAACAAAGGAGGGCGATCCAAGTCTTGAGACTGGCTATCAGTGGAAGGAGGAAGGTCAGCAGATTCGTTTGAATGGTCTTATCATCACAGGTGGTAATGCTCTCACATACCTCTCTACAGCTCTCGACGATTATGGTTCGTACATCTTCTATCAGGGTGCTGGTCTGCAGGTGGATGGTAACCGCTATAAGAATAATAAGAACAATAATCTGACTGGTAAGGCTGTCTTCCATAACTCTGCTGCTTACGGTGTAGGCTATCGTGACATCCCTGTCAGCGTAACCAACTGTCAGTTCCGCAACAACATAGCTGGTTATGGTGGCGCTATCTCTACTAACGGCTCACTCTCTCTCTTCGGTTCTTCGTTCGAGCAGAACCTTGCGATTGCTGCTACAGAGAAGCCTGAAGATGGCTACAAGTGGTATTCTTGGGTTAACGATCAAGACCACACTGGTTCAGGAACTGAAGTGAAGAAGGTTATGTACCCTGGTCAGGGTGGTGCTATTCTCGCTACTGGTCAGCTCAGTGCATTCAACACTCTGTTTGCCAACAACGAGGCCCGTTATGAAGATGAGTACGAAGAGGCTACTATAGCTCCTGTTGTTCACCCAACATTCCGTGTGCCTGGTGGCGGTACTAACAGTATTCGTGCTGCTGGTGGTGCTATCATGATGGGTAGTGCTGGTCAGCACCATATCGTGAACTGCGACTTTGTGCGCAACAAGGCTAATGCTTACCCTGCTGTGTTCACGATGAACCCAACATATAAGCAGCCGGATGTTGTTGACACACACAGCTACAGCCAGATTATCAACACTGTGGCTTGGGGTAACGAGGTGAACCCAGACATGCTTGCGAAGTATTCGGGCAATGCTGCATACAAGACTGCTTCAAAGCTGCTGGTGAACATCGGTAAGAAAGAACGTGACCCACAGTATATCAAAACAAAGGGTGGCACAGGTATGTATGATCCATCATTCACCGATGGCAATGTTCCAAGCAAGACTGACCTTGACAATACTAATGCTGACGCAAGCGGCGATTGGCAGGAATCTGTATGGTTCTGCGCATACGAGGACGGTGTAGGCTTCAAGCCAAACAACGAGAAAGACCTCCGCGACGCTATTGTATATACAGCAGGTAGATTTGCTCCTAAGATGATCAAGGATGCCAACAACAATACCTACCAGAACTGTAACATGCTGATTGTTGCAGATAATAATGACGTTGCTGGTCCTAACTTCGGTAACCCATCCGTAAAGGCTGGTTTCGACGGATTCATGGAAGGTGCTGACTGGAGTCCTGCTCGCTTCAACCGACTCACGGATAATGGTAACGGTTGGATTAAGCAGACTGTGACTACGACTGCTAATGACATAGAGGTAACATTCAATAATGATGAAGCTCTTGGTACAGGTTATCAGGGTGCATATCCTTATACCCACTATATTTCTGATATCGTACCAGGTCAGTTCCCTGAGTACAAGCTTTGGATTGCCATCGGCAACGAGAAGTACATGGAGGCTACAAACGATCCTGAGACAAGAGAACTCACTATCAATGGCACTCCAATCAATCGTTCTCAGAAGAACATCCCACGTATCTCTCCAGACCCAACGATGGGCGTAGAGAAGGCTTACATCGACATCGGTGTGTATGAGTATGTTAAGCAGCCACTGCTCAAGCCGGGTAGCGAGGTCGATATCCTTTGGGTATCTACTAAGGAGAAGCCTGAGAATGGTCCTGCTAATGGTGCTACATGGAAGACTCCTACTTCTGATCTCCAGCGTGCCATTGAGACTCTCCTCTCTTCACGCAACGGACACAAGAAGGAAATCCGCATCATGGAGGGTGAATATGCTCCTGTGACTCCTAAGACTATCGGCGGCACAAAGTACAATGCGTTCATTATCGACACAAAGAGTCTGAACGAAGGTTCTATTGTGCCAAGCAGTTATGCAACTTCACCAAACAAGGAGAACTACTACGCTCAGTCGCTCACTATCAAGGGTGGCTACAGTGCAGACATTATGTACGAATACAATCCTGTTGAGTATAAGACCGTCATTCGTCAGGGTGAAGCTGCTGATGGTGTCAACACTGACCACCTTATATATATAGCAGACCCTACATTGCGCTACTATTATGAAGTGGGTGCTGGTAAGCAGGGCTATACAGATAAGAATCAGGATGGTGCGATTTATCCATTGACAGGCAATCATGAGTCTAATACAGCCAAGTCTATGCCTATACAGATTGATGGCGTAACGCTTATCAATAACAAGTCGGCAGCAGAGGCTGATGGTTCTGTTATCTATTATCCTGATTATGCGGATAAGGTTTCTAATCCAAACTACGATAGCGAAGAGCCAGTAGATCCTGTTAGCAATCCAAAGCAAATAGACGGCGTAAAGCAGGCTCACTCTATTAGTGTTGGTGGTGAGATCGTTTATTATACGGACAAGGAACATACTCAAAAATCCGGAAATGACGGTAAGGATGAGACTGATTATCCAGCAATTGAAGATAATACCGGAGAGGTTATCCCTAACCCTGCCAAGATTGTTATCACAAAGACTCAGATTATCGGTAGCGGTAACACGACGTCCGCTGAGGATGTAACCAAGGCAAGTGCAGTGTATATCGGACAGAACGGTGGTAGCGCCCTTATATATAATACGGTGTTCCACTCTAACTACGGTATGCCTCTCAACGCTTGGAATACTGTCAACGTAAACAATACGTTCGGTCTTAACGCTGGTAAGGTACAGCTTCAGGATGCTACAGGCGTAGCTGTTAAGTCTCAGATGCACAACTCTGCTCTGTGGAAGAACAACAAGACGGCTGAAGGCTATGGCGATCAGTTCACAGGTGCTGCAAGCTTCTCTTACAATAGCTACACTGGTTGTACTACAGATGCAGACAACAACACATCTCTCTCTGACGTTAACTCCAACATTGCTGAAGGTCCTAACTTCGTTGACCCAGAGAATGCTGACATTGAGGCTCGCAACTTCGACCTCAAGCCAAGCATGCGCCTGCTCAACAAGGGTAGTGAGACTGCTACTACAGGTACATACTACACAAAGATTATGCACTACTATGTAGGAAAGGTTGCTGATGTTGATAAGTATGCAAACTATGACTATGCTCTTATTCCTACCACAGACGTTGATGTATTGAATCGTGATCGTTTCAAGAACAACATCGACCGCGGTGCTTACGAGTTCCAGGGTAGCTTGTACGAAATCCTCTATGTTGACCCTAACAAGTCGCACCGTGATGATGCTACAGGTGAGAACTGGAATGACGCTTTCGGCTATGGCGACCTCCAGAACGCTATCGACCTTGCTGCTATCTATCATGCAACAAATCCGAATAAGGAAGCTTACGTCTTCGTCAAGGGTAACTCTTCTACGAACAAGGGAGAGAATACCAACGAGACTATTACTATCCGCGATGGTGTTACTACTTACGGTTCTATCCTTTCAAGCAATACTAACTGGCATGGTATTAAGAAGGAAGATGGTACAACTCCGAAGTACTCTTCTGTTGACGACTATATCCGCGACATCCGTCTCAACCGTGAAGGTGTGGCAAGCACTCATGCCAACCAGACTATCGTAACAGGTATCAAGACTGCCGATGCTGCATTCAATGGAACTTATGTTGACACAACTGATCCTGAAAATCCTGTGACATACAATGTTCCTGCTGTCATCGACGGCTTCGTGGTAACAGACCCTAACGGTCCTACTTCTCCTGTACTTGACATTACAAACACTTCTGAGAATGCGACTATCGTAGTTCGCAACGTCATCGTTGCAGACAACGATATGAGCAAGGCTGAAGGTAACGTTAATGTGGCACAGATCAGCAACGGTCTTATCTACGAGGCTCTCTTCCGCGACAATAAGCCTAAGGGTAATGGTGCTGTGCTGAAGGTCGGCAACAATCCAGAAGGCACTAAGACTGCAAGCACTAAGACCAGTGGCTATGCCGTAAACGTAACTGTTGAAGGCAAGACCATAGGTGCAGACGGTACTGAGCCTGTTGACGGCGACAGAGAATCTGAAACTCAGATCTACAAGTCTATCACAAACTCTATCGACGGCTCTAAGGATGGTGCTTACGGCAAGATCATCAATAAGGGTATCTTCGGTTACTACTACAACATAGGTCGTATAGGAGACTCTAACAAGAGTACAAATGCTGACCTGAACTATCAGCTCTCTGAGACAAGTAAGTACATTGATATGTGCGAGCTTGACGTTGACGCTAACGGTAACCCTAACTTCCTGCCAGACAACCTGAAGACATTTGTTTGTTACAAGACTGACCGTGACATCCTCGGCAACCCACGTCTCCTTGCTGGTGTAACAACCGATAGCAAGATTGACCGTGGTGCATTCGAGACATGGAAGGTTGAGAACGATTGGCACACTGGTCATGATAACTCTATCAAGCAGCAGAGTGGTTATGAGACAGCTGGCGAGGGCACTTACCTCGACGACATCAAATATACCTTCTATCCACACGCTGGTTCTGCAGTATATCTGATGGAAGGCAAGTACATCGTCCTTGATGCTCCTGGTGCTGGTTACGACGAGACAACTTCAAACCCTGGCTTCCTCCTCGTGAAGGATGGTGCAAACCTCTACACTAACGGTCGTCACACTACAGTGGCTTACGTAGCCGTAGAGCGCAAGGTTAAGAAGAATGGTTCTATCGTGGCATTGCCATACGAGATGAAGTACGGTAAGGGCGTAGCAACAGTCGGAAAAGACGGTACTGACCTCCTTCTTACTTCAACAACAGGTTCTGCATACCAGTACAGTGGCGGCGATCGTTCTGCATGGGATTATATCTTCAATGAAGGCAAGACTCCAGAAGGCTCTGTTTGCTGGAAGGGTGTCTCTGAAGCAAGCAGCACAAAGGCTAACGCCGGCGTACTCTACGCTCCTAACGCAGGTATCACATTCGATACAAACAGCGAGGCTCTCCTCCGCTTCACTGCTCAGGGCGCAGTCATCAACGACTACATCTACGAGGAGTATGGACCTACAAAGGCTGTCACTCTCACTCAGTATGATGATGCTCAGAGCACTAACAACGGCGCTGACTTCACAGACGAACTCGACATGGGTTGGAACTGTATCGGTGTTCCTTACCTCGTAAGTGAGTACAAGCCATATGAGAAGACTTCTCTCTCTGGTGATAACTACTCAATGAACATCCCTCACACTCTCTGGCTCTATTACGATGGAGTTCATACTCCTGACTATAATCCAGAGACAGACGCAGCTGATTCTAAGCTTGTTGATGGTGACGGTGGTTACTACTCAGTAAAGGCTTGGAAGTCAGACGATGCTGATTGGCATGTTGCTGCAGGCACAAAGAAGGCTCTCTGGGTAGGTGAAGGCTTCTTCACTCAGACTGCTACTCTCAGTGATACAGAGAATCTCACATTCTATCGTCCTGTAGCTCCTCAGCTCGTTACTGACGGCGGTCAGAACAACGCTCCTCGCATGAATGCTCGTTACTTCTACGATGCTAACGGCATTGAGGATGTCAACGACGACATGAACGGCAGCCGTCGTGGCGAAAGCGTCATCAAGTTCGTTCGTAACGGAAAGGTTTACATCCAGAAGAACGGCAAGACTTACACCGCTGCCGGACAGCTCGTAGAGGAACTTTAGTTACCTAACAGATTGAAAGGGGCGCGACCGCGAAGGTCGCGCCTTTTGCATTTTGTACAGACTATGGAGGTGTCCTGTTATGGAGGTGTCCTGCCCTCAGGACACCAAGGCCGCAATGGAAACGACGCCCATTAACGACTCCATGGGGCGTCGTTTCCATACTTCCCGCACGAGTTTTTTGTGCCTTAAGAATATTTTTTGAAAGAGAGTAAAGAAACATTTTTCTTGTTAAAACGCGCAAAAACATCAAAAATCTCTGTAATTTGTACGTTTCAACAATAATTTGTCGATTTATTTTATGTATCCGAAACGCTTATTGGTGCTTTTTAACTTACCTTTGCACCGCGAAATAAAAACGTAAGGCAATGAGCATAGAAACAAAAAATAAGATCGGCTCCATAATAAGCTACATGATTTTAGGAGTCTTGGCACTGACAATCCTATTGTCAATATTCTTGATTGTCTCAGAAAACTAGAAATATTGGAATATACATATATTATATATAATAACGATAATAAAAACTAAACAGATATAAAAACAAACAAATGATTATGAAAAAGTATTTACTCACATTATGCTTGACGATGCTCGCCGTCGTCTCCTCGTGGGCACAGTGGGCGATAGACGTTTCTACCGCACCTGTCTATGTTGAGGTTAATAATGGCAATGTCGGTGCAGGCGGTAATCCAAATGTACGCGATTTCACTATTACTACTCCTGATGGAAAGACGTACAACACAGACTTCACCATTCAAGCAGTAGAGGTGTTGCCTACTGGTGGTACAGTTAATCAGTATGCAACTGCTGCTGTGGCTCATGTATCTGATAATAACTATAAGGTTACATTTACACCTGTAGCTGTCGGCATCACACACTTCTACCTTCAGATTAAGGATAATAGCGATAAAGTTGTATCTTCTACAGCGGCTATGCCTTTTGAGGTTAACGTCTTTGACATGACAAAGGCGCGCTACCTCATTAATCCTGGCAATCAGAAGATAACCAAGAGCACAACAAAGATTCCTGTTAGCCTTGCTCCTGTGACTGCTACTTCTACAGCAGCAATTACCGCGGACAATTCTGAAGGAAGAATAACTCTTGGCTCTCCTGCATTCGTAGATGTAGATGCTGCTAACAATATTGTATATCTCTCAATCAATGCTGCATCTGCAAATATAGATGACGCAGTAACAATCACTATCACTCCTCCAACTGGTTCTAAGGACCGTAACGGCAATGACGTTCAGCCAGTAGAATTCACTCTTACTGTTGACAAGCCAGAGTTCCCTATCACATACCCTAGTCTTTTGACTGAATACCGTGTTGGTGAGAACTGGACTTCTACACTTAATGCTCCTGCTGGCTCTACATATAAAGTAGAATATTCTATCACTCCTGGCTATCCTGAAGATGTGATTGGTTTTGTATGGAACGAATCTGACAAAATCCACTCAAGCCTTACTACTAAGAAGGTTGGTAAAACACAGATTTGGACTATTATCACTCCTATAGGTGGCACTGGTACCAATGGTGAAAACTGGGCTGATTACAGAGCTTGGATTCGTCCTCTCGACATTATTGTTCGTGAAGCTCTCTTGCAGCCTATACTTACTGCAACTCAGGGTGCTGGCGCAGATGGGGTTCCGGGCACTGATGATGATACTAATGAGTGGACACCAACTCTTAAAGTAAACATTGACCCTAACAATGATGGTGAGGGCAATGCATTCTTTACAGGTGACCTTTCAGACCACTACACTGTTTCTTATTCTCTTGAAGGTGAGATTCCTGGAACTGCCGAAGTTAACCCAGCAACTGGTGTAGTAACTGTTACTAGCACAAACGCTGCACAGTCATTCTATCTCGTTGCTACCCTTACTCCTAATAAATCTGGTCTTTTGGGAGGTACAGCCAGAACCCCTATTGTCGTAACTGGTTCTCTGTCTCAGGGTGCTTACCTTTATAGGAATACTGATGATGACTGGACTGCATACACTGTAGATCCAGGTGTTCTTGGTACCAACATCTTTGCTAATTACCACATAATGGATAAGAATGCTAGTACTGGCGAGTTTGAAGAAGTTACAGTTGATGCTACAAAAGCAACACTGCTCCAGAAGTTCAAGGATGCTACAACAATCACGGTGAAGGGTACTATCAGTAACTATAGCATTGCTCAGCTTGCGCACGCTATAGGTACAGACTGGGATCACGTTAATCCTGATCGCCTCAAGACTCTCGACATGAGCGGTTGTATTATGGTAGATTGTTTTGATCCTTCAAAGTTCCCTGTAAACAGAGATGACTTTACAGAAGAGCCTACAAGCCGTAATCTTAACTTCGTAAACGTCAAGGAGTTCGTTCTTCCAAAACCAGCCATTGGCGTTGAAAACGGAACAGTTCTCCCAGCAGAGTTCAACAGACTCTTTACGGATCAATATACAAATAATCATTCGAACATTGAGTCGCTTGTTATCCCAGAAGGATGGACTGAAATCGCAGATAACTTCTCTCGAATAAACTCTATCTGGGGTGCTACACCATACGAAAAGCTTACTAAGCTCAAGCTCCCTAACACAATGGAGAAGATTGGTGCTTTCGCATTCTCTGGCTTCCATGTGCAGGTGCTCACAATGCCTTACAACATCCACAGAATCAACGAGGGTGCATTTGCAACATCTCCTAATCTTCAGGATGTTTACTTCACAGGTCCTGCTCCAGAATTCGTTCATACACTTGCTTTCTCTGGCGTAACACAGATGTGTAATAATACCACAAAGGACCAGCAACTTAATGGACGTGTTGACCCAGAAATCACCCGTTACGAGTACTACAACGGTACTAACCCACGTGTGCTTGCATGTATCCTCCACTTCCCAGAGCAGTATAGATCATATTACACCGACGTAACACGTGAATATTTGAGAAGAACAGACGGTCATGAGTACCATAAGGGTAATGCCGATAATCAATACCTTCCTGAAGGTTGGAATCCTACATTCATCCAGCAGGTTAGAAATAAGAAGATTGACTATAATGCGTATGTAAGTGACAAGGTGAACTATGGTGCAAAGGATGCATACTATGGTCTTGACATGATTTGGCCTTCACAGGACCAGATGTCAACAGGCTTCGCTATCGCTCAGGCTGGTTACCAGTGGAGCGGACAGCCTCTCAGAACTGCTGATCAGTATAACCCTAAGGCTACATACGCGCCTTCTGCCACAGACGAATTCGGAAGCTTGGTTGACCGCCGTGGTCTCTACCAGTTCATCATCGCTATGGGCAATGCTGATATTCACTTTGAGTTTGAGTTGGAAAAGTGGTACACTATCGCAGTTCCTTTCAACATGAAGCCAGAGCAGATTAAGAAGGCGTTTGGTCCAGATACTCAGGTATGTCGTTTCAGCAAGGTAACACGTGTAACAGAAGGCGATGACAAGCAGATTAAGCTTGAGTTCCGTAAGTCTGTAATGGGCGACATTACTGAAGGTGAGTACTGTGGTACTTCATATAACAATGCAAAGGATGATCAAGACCAAGAGGAAATGAAACAGTATAATGGCCTCCATACAGGTATCATTCACCACTTCCCATACATGATTAAGCCATCAGGCACTATTGATCTGGACAATAATGAATATTGCTCTCTTTATGATGATAAGTACCACTTCAATACTACTGCATTTGAAAGACTCTCAGGTACACTTCATGATGAGATTCTTACTCCATCAAATGGTGGTTCAGTAAAATATGTATTCGCTCCAATCCTCTCTGAGACTAAGATTAAGCCTAACAGCTATGTTCTTATCGAAGATAAAGATCTTGAAAAAACACATAAGTTCGCATTCTATAAGGGTAAGAAGTCAGGCGGTCAATATGTAGCTGGTGGTAGAGCAAGCCAGAACACTGCATACGTTCAGTTGAGTGAAGCTGACGGCAAGGCAGACTATTCTCTGTTCTTCGAGAGCATTGATCCTAACAAACCACAGAATACTGCTAAGATGTTCTCATTCTTTGGTGACGACTATGACGACGCTCCAACAGCTGTTGAGAAGGTTGTAATCGAATGCGGTCAGGATCAGGTTGTTGGCGGCAAGATCTACTCTATCAGCGGTCAGCTCGTAAGCGGCAGTCATCTCCCTGCAGGTATATATATTAAGAATGGTAAAAAGTATATCGTAAAGTAAATTAATGTTCGCTCTGCGAGCGAGGCTAAAGGCTAAAAGCTGAAGGCTAAAGCTTGCAGAGCAAATAAGAAAGGAAATACAGAAATGAAAAAAGTATATATAGCACCTGCACTGATATCGCATAAGATACGCGTCGAAGCCTTCCTCTTGTCAAAAAGTGAATTGAGAAATATTGACTGGGGTAATAATGGCGGAGGTCCAGACGTTCATCAGACTGATATCCCTGTCATCGAGGATGATGAAGATGATGAAGATGAATGGTTCACAATCTAATCCCGCATATCGCAGTTGGTGCGCTGAGGGCAGCGCACCTCCCATACAACGAACGAAAATAATTGTTTGTTTATTTATATAAAGATGAGCCGCAGGTATTCCGTGAGGAATTGCCTGCGGCATTTTTTACCTCATATCTCATACCTCTTACCTCTTACCTATGAGTGTTGCTTCGTTTTGCTATGAGTTTTGGTTCGTTTTGCTATGAGTTTTGGTTCGTTTTGCTATGAGTTTTGACTCGTTTTCCTATGACTTTTGAATCGTTTTGCTATGAGTTTGTTTAGTATCCCGGTAATTCACGAATTAAATGCACGGTAATTCGCGTGAAAAAGAAGAAAAATTTAATAATAACTGCTTAACGTAAATGATCGTGAATTAAAACGCTAATTGGGACGTGAATTCTATGTTTAGTGAAGTATTTTACTCAAGTTTCGCAAGCTCCGCTCGCGAAGGGTAAAGGCTAAAAGCTAAAGGCTTAAGGCCTCCTTCCGAGAAAACAAAGGTCGAAGATTTATGAGTTGCTTACAAACCGCAGGTAGCCTTTAGCCTTTAACCTTTAGCTTTAAGCCTCAACTTGAGATTGCGAAAGTTGAACATTTTATTGTTAAAACGTACAAAAATGTCAAGAAGTTCGCGTCTTTGCACGTTTTAGCAGTAGTTTGTGGGTAAAGTGTACGTATTTGTAACGCTTTTCTGCTCACGTCTAACTAACTTTGCGGTCGTAAACCAATTAATACCAAGTACTATGAACACTATTAGCAAGAATCAACTAATCGTCTCTGTAATTAATCTTATGATGTACGGAGTGCTGGCATCTTCCATGATCCTGTCAATAATCCTTATCCTGACTGCGGAATAGATATTGGATTGAGTGTTAACTTAAATATTACTAACTAAACTTTCCCACCCTTTCATGCAAAAAACAGGAAAAACATTTTTACCTTCATCGTTGAAATCTAAGTGATTGGTTTTTAATGTTTTTCTTGTTTTTGTCAAAAAGTTTAGTCGGAGAGGGTAATAAAAATGAAAATATGTTTGCGGAAAAGGATTTATTTTGTAACTTTGCCGCGATTATGAAACAGTTTAAAGAATTACCCTTTTCGAAACTGCTGCTGACAAATGTAGCGCTGACCATCGTGGCTACAGTAGCATGTCATGTGTTGCAGCGGTACATCCTTTTTGACATTGAGCAGACTCGAGTCTTCGTCTATGAATGGGACAAGATTGCCGACCAACTGGCTGGCGCCGGTGGTGTAGCCGACTGTCTGGCTCTCTTTGCACAACAGTTCTTCCGACTAGAATATGCAGGACCTGCCATTATGGCAATGGTTATGCTGCTGACTGCACTTTGTATGCAGGGTGTCTGCTCTAGTGTGTCCTTTGCCCCTGAACTTGGGGCAAGGCGACCTGTCTCTGTGACCCTAACAGAGGGAGTGCTGTGCTGGCTGCCTTCTGCATTGCTGTTTGTCTATACTGAGGACGGTATCTTCTTTACCACAGGACATTTTGCCATCCTGCTGTCTGTCTTTGGACTCTGGATATACGCCTGCCTTCTTTCGGCTGCAAACAAATTCGTACGTTGGGCACTCATCCCGCTTCTTGTGCTTGCCACTGGTTTTGCCTGCTCTACCGCTGTATGGCCGATGATTGCTGCCATGGTGGTTGTGGCTGTAGTGAAGAAGAACTATGTTGACTGTGCGCTCATTCCGCTTTCTGCCGTACTGATGGTAGGCCTGGGACGCTACTTCAGTCTTGCCACAAACGAGACGGAACTGTTCTCGCCTGATGTGTTCACATACAGAAACCGCTTGGACACGGTGATGGACTGGGTATGGGCTGCTATTGTGCTCGTTACGGTAGTTGTCGCTGTGCTGAACAGGTGGAGGAACCAGAAGGTTATGAACTCAATGATTACAGCTGGTGTCGTTCTGGTAGCAGGTTTCTTCTTTACAAAAAAGATGTACGAGGGCGAGACTTCTATAGATACAAATCAGCGCTTAGCTCTTCAGAGAAACCTCGATACTGGCAACTACGAGGAAGCCTATGATTTCGCAATGGCATACAAGGAGAATGCTTATATGTCGAACATCATGTTCTATATCCGAAGCCTGAACGGAGATCTTGTGCAAGCTGTTACTTTGTTCGGTCCGAGAGATCCTCAGGCTTTGATTATGAAGTCAAATCCGGCGCGTATTATTCGTCGCCATCTGATGTCGTTCTATTATTATCTTGGATATATCTATGGTGCGCAGTGTCAGGCATTTGAATACAACGAGCCTACGGAGGGCATGATGGTGCCGGAAGCCGTGAAGCTTCTTGCGAAGACCAATATCATAATGGGTAACTATGCTGTGGCTGAAAAGTATCTGTCGCATCTAGAGAATACCATCTTCTATAGTGACTGGGCAAAAGACTATCGCAAATTCCTCTACAACGACAGAGCTGTGGAGGCTGACAAGGAGCTTGGTCCGAGACGCAAGGGACTCAACATAGAATCCGTTCCTGATCATAAGACCCTGATAGTGGATGTCATCAGACTCATAGCAAATGCTTCGCCTGAACTGCCTGCAAAGCAGTATAAGGACGCAATGTTGCAGATGGGGGTGTATAATTACCTAAAGCCTGAGGAACAATGAAAAGAATAAAACTATATATCAGCCTGATACTTGCATCTGCCTTTATGGCAGCATGTGGCGGTGGTGGAACCATAACAAGGAATGACGACAAGGACATCGCCATCTATCCTGACTACAAGAACGTGACGATACCGTGCAACATCGCTCCGATGAACTTCTGCGTGAAGGACTCTACTGACACGAAGTATGCTCTGCAGATCTCTGCCGGAGAAAGAACGATGTGGGTGGATGCCGACGACAAAGATTTTAATATTGATGCCGATGACTGGAAGGCTCTCACGCAGATGAAGGCTGGCAGCACGACACCTAAGAGTATCAGCTTCACGATAGCACGAAAGGTGAACGATGAATGGGTAGGCGGCAAGCCTTTCAAGATGACTGTCGTTGCAGACAGCATTGACGATTATCTTACCTACCGTCTTGTTCCACCTGGATATGTTTCATGGTACAAGATGGGTATCTATCAGCATCAGCTCTCTACTTCAGAGGAATCTGTTGTCATGGAGAATAGTCATTTGAACGGTGCTTGCATGAACTGTCATACCGTTGGCTCGCATCGCTCTGACCGCACGCTCTTCCATATCCGTTCGTACTATGGTGGTACTTATCTGTTCCGTAACGGCAAGATTGAGCGTCTTGAGGCAAAGACTGATTCTACAATCTCTGCGTTTGTCTATCCTTCATGGCATCCGGACGGGCGCTACATTGCTTTCTCTAACAACAAGACTGCTCAGGAGTTTCATACCTCAGACAGAAACCGCATCGAGGTTTTTGATGATGGCTCGGACGTTATCATGTACGATGCTGACAAGCATGAGGCATTCAGTACTCCTCTCCTGAAGAGTGAAGACTATTGGGAAACATTCCCTTCTTTCTCGCCAGACGGCAAGTGGCTCTATTTCTGCAAGGCTAAGCGCGTACGTGAAGTTAGCCTGAACTTCAAGGATGTGCACTATTCGCTCTGCCGAATAGCGTTCGATGCAGAGAAGGCTGAGTTTGGCACTGAGGTGGAAACGCTTTATGACGCAGAGGAAACAGGTAGGAGCATTTCTTTCCCACGTGTTTCGCCAGACGGCAAATGGATAATTGCTACTATTCACGATTACGGTAACTTCAGTATCTGGCACAGGAATGCCGAGCTCTATATCGCTCCACTACCAGAGGCTGGTGCTACGGAAACCTCATCTACTCTTCTGGACTGGAAGAAACTGTTTGGCAATGATTGGGGTAAGGGCGGTTGCTCTTACCACTCATGGAGCAGCAACGGCAGATGGCTTGTGTTCAGCAGTCGTCGCGACGATGGCCTCTACACTCGCCCATACTTTACATATATGGACAAGGATGCCAAGCCGCACAAGCCGTTTATGCTGCCACAGGAGAATCCGCGTCAGTTCTATCTACAGCGCGACATGAGTTATAACATTCCTGAGTTCATGACTTCACGCTTTAACACTCCAATGCGCGACATCATTGAGGCTACTAAGCAGGATTCCATACAGGTTACTTATAGGAAGTAAGTGGTTTATTGTGATTAAAGAAAACGCAATGTTTAAGCTCCATTACGACTATCTCATAGTTGGCTCCGGTCTGTTTGGTGCTGTGTGTGCCTGGCGCCTGAAGAATACTGGTAAGAAATGCCTGGTAATCGATAAGCGCGAGCATCTCGGCGGCAATGTCTATTGCGAGCAGATGGAAGGCATCAATGTGCATAAATACGGTGCGCATATCTTCCATACTTCCAACAAGCAGGTATGGGACTTCGTGAACTCCATCGTTGAGTTCAATCGCTATACCAATTCGCCGGTGGCAAACTATAAGGGCAAGCTCTACAACCTGCCGTTCAACATGAACACGTTCTACCAGATGTGGGGTGTGCGCACTCCGCAGGAGGCAGAGGAACGCCTGGAGCTTCAGCGAGCCGAAGCGGTTCAAAGTTTAAGGGAACAAGGGGTTCAAGAGCCGAGAAACCTGGAAGAGCAGGCGAAGCTTCTCATAGGCAAGGATATCTATGAGGCTCTGATAAAGGGATATACCGAGAAGCAGTGGGGTAGGGCATGCACTGATCTCCCTGCTTTCATCATCCGCCGACTGCCGGTGCGCATGGTCTTCGACAATAACTACTTCAACGATAAGTATCAGGGCATTCCTGTTGGTGGATATAATAAACTCATTGAAGGACTGCTGGAAGGTGTGGACGTAAGGACTGGCTGCGATTTCTTCGCCCTACAGGAGGGATGGCGGGGGATAGCTTCGCGACTGATTTACACTGGTCCGATAGACGAATACTTCAAATATTCTGAGGGTAAGCTGCAGTATCGTACAGTATCTTTTGAAACTTCTGTTGAAGATATGCCAAACTATCAGGGTAATGCTGTGGTAAATTATACGGAACGTGAAGTGCCTTACACCAGAATCATTGAGCATAAGCACTTTGAGATGTTCGGCAACGAGGTTTACTCTTGCCCGAAGACCGTGATAAGCAAGGAATACTCTACGGAGTGGAAACCGGGCATGGAGCCGTATTATCCCGTAAACGACGAGCGGAACAATGCTCTCGCCGAGAAATATCGTGCTATGGCGGCACAGGAAAAGGACGTGATCTTCGGCGGTCGTCTTGCGGAATACAAATACTACGACATGGCGCCCGTGATAGAAAAAGCACTGAGCGTGGAGCTTTAAAAGCTGGAATTTTGTGATTTTTTGGCTGTAAAAGGTTGGAATTTTGTGATTATTGGGCAGAAAAAAGCTGGAATTTTGTGATTTTTTTGCGTATAAATGTTTGGAATTTTGTGATAATATTGTAACTTTGCACTGATTTTTCAGGCCGTTATTAATGCTTAGACGAAAGATTACAAAGATTTTGGAAGACTGGTGTCAGAGGAAAGGCCATAAACCTATGATACTGAGTGGAGCGAGACAGGTAGGCAAGACCATATCTGTCCGTGAGTTTGCTTTTGCTAACTACAAAACTGTCGTAGAGATAAATTTTGCTCTTCAAAGTCAGTTTAAGACAATCTTCGATCAGGGTTTTGATGTAGATGATATAGTAAAGAATATTACTTCCATCAGACCAGATGCAATATTTGAACCTCATGAAACTTTAATCTTCTTTGATGAGCTGCAAGAATGTCCAAACTGTGCTACAAGTTTGAAATCTTTTCATCTTGACGGTCGCTATGATGTTATTTGCAGTGGATCGTTGATGGGAATACATTATAAGGAAATTGATTCTAATAGTGTAGGTTTCAAAGAAGATGTTACCATGCGTGCTCTTGACTTTGAAGAGTTTCTTTGGGGAAAGGGCTATGATGAAGATTTTGTGGAAGGTCTGCTTGAAAGTATGTTGAATGTGAAGCCGCTCTCAAGTACTATTATGGGGATGCTCGATGTCCTGTTCAAGGAGTACATGCTGGTGGGAGGCATGCCAGAAGTTGCATACAAGTTTACTCAGCAGAATACATTCAATGGCATATTGGATCTTCAGCGTCAGTTGTTGAAAGACTATGAAGATGACATAACCAAATATGCAAAGAATATTGACAAAGCAAAGATAAAGGCTATTTATCGCCATCTGCCAGTTTTCCTCGCAAAAGAGAATAAGAAATTCCAGATTTCAAAAGTTGCAGCTGGAGCAAGATCCAGAGAATATGTAGGGGTAAATGAATGGCTTGATGATGCGAAGATTGTGAATATCTGCTATTGCCTGGAACAACCGGAACTACCACTTGGTGGAAACTATACTATCAATAACTACAAGATGTATTATCACGACATAGGTTTGCTTATTGCTGCGTTGGATAAAGAGGCTCAGATGGATTTGTATGAAAACAAGAATTTCAATACTTACAAGGGAGCTATTTATGAGAATGTGGTGGCAAATGCACTTGTAGGACAAGGTTATAATCTTTACTTCTATCGTAACGAAAAGAGTACGTTGGAGATGGATTTCTTTGTTCGTGATATGCACTCGCTGATACCTGTAGAGGTGAAAGCAAAAGACGGAGCTACACTGAGTCTTAATAAACTGATAGAATCTGATAAATTCGAAGATATCAAGTACGGCATAAAGTTTGGTAATAAGAATATTGGATTTAATGGAAAATTCTACACATTCCCGTATGCTCTGACTTTCTTGCTAGGTAGGTATCTGGAGAAAAGAAAAGTGAAAAATGAAAAATTAATATAAAAATGAGAAAGTATTCAGTTTATGCAATTTTGCTTGCAGTGGCATCTTTCGTGATGTCTTGCAATGGTAATCAGAATGCTGATCAGACGGCAGATAAAGAAACTACTGATGTAGTGGAGAATGCTGATACAGCGAATGTGGCGGCAGATACAACAGAGGCTGTAGCAGCTGCAGAAGAACAGGCCGCAGCAGAGCAGGCAAAGAAAGATGCCGACGCCGAAGTGATAAAGAAATTCCTTGCTGCAATCTATAAGCCTGGTGGCGCTTCAAAGATATTTGAAGACAGTTGGGTTCGCAAACACTGCACTCCAAAAATGCAGAAAATCCTTCGTGATGAATATATGTATGACGGACAAGGTTGGGGCAGTTGGATAATCGGTGGCTGGGAGGCTGGCGAAGAAACAGAAACAAAGCTTACAGGTATCACTTACGATGGACAGTACTTTTATGCTACTTTGGTTCCGACTGGTTATTCAAAGGATTATGTCAAAGGCAAGATAGTTATACGTCTTGAAGTGAACCTTGTTGACGGCACTCCTGTAATAAACGACTGCAAGTGGACACGGAACTTCAAGTACAACGATTAGTGTGATTATGGCAGCGATGTGTGACCCAGACAAGTGCACGGGTTGTGGACTCTGTGCGAGTATGTGCCGTTCGCAAGCCATAACAATGGTGTGCAAGCGACATGGGCATCTTTATCCGCAAATATACAAAGAAAAATGTACAAACTGTGGACTTTGCAAACAGATTTGTCCTGCCAATTCAAACATAAGGAAAGTAATACCGCAGCATGCTTTTGCAGCATGGAGTAAGGATTATAAAGAATACACGACCAGTACTTCTGGAGGAGCATCGGCTGAATTGGCAAAATTTTTTATCGCACGTGGTGGTGTTGTTTATGGATGTACAATAAAAGAAGGGGTAAAGGCTGAACATATTAGGGTGGAGAATGCCAAAGACCTGCCATTGATAAAAGGATCGAAGTACGTTCAGAGTAACATGGTAAATGCTATTCCCCTGATAAGGGAAGATGTTCGCAGGGGTAAAGACGTGTTATTTTTAGGTACGCCTTGTCAGGTCGGAGCACTAAGACGCTTGATACCAGAGACCAATCCGCATTTGTTTTTGGTTGATCTCATTTGTCACGGAGTTCCTTCTCAAAAGATGCTATACAATCACATCTCTAAAATCGTCATCCCAAACAGTTTGACAAGGATATGTTTTAGGAATGGCAAGGACTTAGAAATGTCCATATATTCTGGTAACAAACTGGTTTATTGTTCAGATGCATACAATCAACCATATAGGGATAGTTACTACGCAGCTTTCGTAGAAGGTTTTTCTTTCCGTTCTTCATGCTATTCATGCCCATATGCTGAGAGCAAACGATGTGGTGATCTTACCATAGGAGACTTTTGGGGATTGAAAGATGAAGAGAAATCTATTCCTGAGCATCCGCACGGATGTTCGCTTATTCTCTCTATGACAGAGAAAGGACAGAGGCTGATTAATGGTATCTCAAATAACATGAATATGTTTGAACGGCCTTTAGAAGAGGCTATAGCGGGGAATTCACAACTCAGAGGTCCAAGTAGGCTAACGCTAAGGAAACGTATTTACAGAGGATTAAGATTATACAATAGTCCAACATACATATATTTGCTCTCACATCTTGACATAATAATTAAAAAGAGAATCTATAAATTTCTTAAAACTCCAAAATAAAACGAATGACGAAGAAGAAGGTTGGAATACTTACATTTCATGCAGCTCATAATTATGGGTCTATGCTTCAGACATACGCTCTCCAGAGATTCGTTGAAAGTAAAGGGTATGAAGTGACGATATTGAATCTTCGTCCGTGTGCACAGAGGTTCATGTACATACATCCACTGCAATATGTAACCCGCAGAAGAATGAAAGGTCTTTTGTTTCACACAAAACTGGCAGTACAGAATATAAAGAAGTGGTATCTCTTTGAAAAATTCATGAGATCAGAAATGAACCTATCTCCAGAATTCATACATATATCGCAGCTTGAACATTATATACAATCCAATGACTTTCATGCGGTAATTACTGGTGGAGACCAAATATGGAATGTAGATGCGCAGGATTTTTCTATAGCTTATCTCCTGCCATTCAGTTTCAATAAAACAAGAAAGATAGCGTATTCTCCTTCCTTCGGCAACTGTGAGGAATGGAAACCTAAGGATTGCGAAATACTGCTGAAATCATTACTCCACGATTACGATAGTCTTTCGGTACGAGACGAGTCAGGATGTGAATACCTTTCGGATTTGTTGGAAGAAAAAGTACGCTGTGTTGCAGATCCCGCCTTTCTTCTTAGCAAAGAGGATTATGATGAGTTAGCAGGCAATACCCCCTTGATAAACAGGGATTATATGCTATACTATTCTCCAAATCCAGACAGTGAGATTGAAGAAATAGCCATAAACTATGCTCATAAGCATAACATAGACATTATCAATACGACAGGAGAGTATTACGATGGTAAGGGGATGACACATCGCAATAATATCGGTCCGAAAGAATTCCTGAACCTTTTGAAGCATGCGAAGGTGGTATGTGGAAAATCTTTCCATCTCATCGTGTTCTGCCTGATTCTTCAAAAGCAGTTCATTGCAGTCTCTGGTCATTCTGACGCAAGGCAAATTAGTATTCTGCAAAAAGTGAATCTCCTGAATCATGCTATTGAAAAAGGTGATGATGCTGCAAATTTCACCCTTTGTGATATTGATTGGAACGAAGTGAACAGTCTTCTATGTAAATATATAAAAGACAGCGATGAATATCTAACCAACTCACTATCAGTATGAAAATTTCCATCATCATTCCTATATACGGTGTAGAGGCTTACATCGAAAAGTGCGCTGACAGTCTGTTGTCTCAGTCATATCGTGACATAGAATATATCTTTGTGAATGATTGTACAAAAGATAATTCTATGGAAGTATTGAATGGCGTTATAAATTCACGATATTCTGATCGTGCGAATGACATTATTATCATAAACAAGCAAGAAAACCAAGGTTTGCCACAGGCAAGATGTTCAGGTGTTAAGGTCGCAACTGGCGAATATATTATGCATTGTGACTCCGACGATTGGTTAGAGCCTGATGCAGTTACCATATTGGTGAATCATATAATAGAGAATAATAGACCAGACATGGTCTGCTTCTCAAATTACGAGGTGTCGCAAGACAGTAAACACATACGGCATGTCGTACCTTCTGCAAATATAGACGAGCATAGGCGCAGAATCATTGGTTTACGCATCGAAGCATATATGTGGGCATCAATAACAAAAAGGGAAAGATATGTTGGTATATTGTATCCCATAGAAAATATGTTGGAAGATTTTGTTATCATGTCACAACTTGTTCATAATTGCCAGACAATAAGTTATCTGGATATGCCCATATACTCATACCTGGTAAGCAATAGCAATTCCATTTTACATCAAGACAAGAAAAAGGTAAGATATCAAAGGATGTGTACGAACATGTCCATTGTTTATGATTGGTTCATCGACAATGCGGAATACGCAGTAAGCATTGATCATCTCACTTATATCTACGGATGGAGGATGCTGAAGGGAGGTGTACCGAAAACCATTAGAGATTCATCAATCAAGAATCTGAAGCGTGGTATCAGGCATGCTAAATTATTCAGACATGACTATGAAACTTCACTCAGAAAACGCATAGAAGTAAAGATTGCATCATTGCTTAACTTTCCATCTTATTTTTAAAGAATTAATGAATCTCCTCATACATTAATAGTAAAATTATATGGTATAATCCGACAATTTGCTCTGTGAAGAGAGAAAAAGCATTGAATAATTTGCTTGGTTGCTTATTTTTTTGTACTTTTGCGCCCAGATACATAGACTATCGTAACCGCCGTTACGGTAATGGAGATTACGCAATAGAAGATGTTATGAACTTCTACGACAGAAAACAAGAAATAGCCCAATTACTTGAGATTGAGGATCTTTCACATGAAGTTTCTCAGTTTACTGTTGTGTCTGGCAGACGACGTATCGGCAAGACTGAGCTTGTCAAGAAAGCTTACGAGGACAAGAATATGTTGTATTTCTTTGTTGCTCGTAAAGCTGAGGCTGACCTTTGCGATACTTTTATGGACGAGATAAGCGAAAAGCTTGATGTACCAGTTCCTAAGGGCACTGTTCGGAATTTCTCTAGCGTGTTCCAGTTTGTGATGGAACTTGCCGAAAAGCAACATATCATCTTGTTTATAGATGAGTTTCAGGAGTTTGCAAAGGTAAACTCTTCCATTTTCTCTGATATGCAGAATTTGTGGGACAGCTACAAGAAGACTGCACGTATAAATCTCGTTGTAGGCGGTTCCGTGAAGTCCATGCTTACAAAAATATTTGAGGAGCGGAGCGAGCCGTTGTTTGGTCGCCAGACAAACAAGATGCACATAAAGCCTTTCCCTCCGTCTGTATTGAAGGAGATTATGCATGACTATGCACCGAACTACAAGGCAGAAGACCTTCTCGCTCTTTATACGTTGACTGGAGGCGTGGCGAAATACGTAGAACTTTTCATTGACAAAAAGCAGTTTACGCTAAGCAAGATGTTAAGAGCTGTTTTCCGTGCTGATTCTTACTTCCTTACCGAGGGTAAGGATGTACTTGTGGAAGAGTTTGGCAAGGACTATGGAACGTACTTTTCTATCTTGACCTTGATTTCTGAAGGCTATAATACTCGTGCAGAGTTGCAGGATTTCTTGGGAAACATAGAACTTGCTGGGTATCTGAAGAACCTGATAGAAAACTACGAACTCATTAGTAAGCAGCAGCCGCTATATGAAAAGTCTCTCAATAAAAGTGTTCATTATGTCGTGAACGATTTGTTCCTTCGCTTTTGGTTCCGGTTTATATATAAGTATCAGCATGTCATTGAGGCTGGTGGTTTTACGAGACTACTTCAGGTTGTGGAACGAGACTATCCTACGTTCAGCGGAAAGGCATTGGAGTCTTATTTTCGTGAATGTTTGAAGGAAACTGGACTATATACCCGACTCGGTTATTGGCATGATCGCAAAGGGGAGAACGAGATAGACATCGTTGCAGAAGATGAACTTGAGCATCGCGTGACAATATTTGAGGTTAAACGTCAGGCAAAGAAATTGGATCTCGGTGTGCTACAGGAACGTGCAGATGCCTATACAAAGACAGTTGGTGTTTATAAAGACTACTCTGTTGAAATAAAGGGATTGTCAATGGATGATATGTAATAATCATGGCAGAAGACCTGAAACATAAGACAGCGAAAGGATTCGGCTGGGGACTCTTGAACAACGGCACTACGCAGTTGCTCAATCTCGTATTTGGCATTGTCCTTGCCCGACTGCTCACTCCTGCTGACTACGGCATCGTGGGAGTGCTGACCGTGTTTACGCTCATTGCCGGTAATATTCAGGCAGGTGGCTTCACGCAGGGGCTTTGCAATATGAAATCGCCGACGCATGAAGACTATAATTCCGTGTTCTGGTTCAATATATCGATGAGTGCGTGCCTCTATGCAATACTATTCCTCTGTGCACCGCTGATAGCCGACTTCTTCAATGCGCCTGAACTGCTGTGGCTCTCTCGCTTCACATTTCTCGTCATTCCTATTTCTGCACTGAGCATAATCGCTGGTGCATATATGTTCAAGAACATGATGGTGAAGGAGGGAGCTATTTTAGGAATTACGGCTCTGCTTTGCAGTGGTACCGTCGGCATAACGCTTGCCTTTCTGGACTACAGTTATTGGGCATTGGCTTGTCAGCAAGTTACTTTTACCACGATAATTACCATTGGCAGATACATGATAGTGCCGTTCCGTCCTTCGCTGAACTTTTCGTTTGCACCAGTCAAGCAGATGTTTTCCTTCAGCGTGAAGATGATGATTACCGCGATTCTTAATTCACTTTCCCAGCAGATTCTCACCTTCATATTCGGTAATATCTTCGGAAAGAGAAATCAGATGGATGTTGTGGGAAATTATTCTCAGGCAAACAAATGGAATATGATGGCTTCCGACATGCTTAGAAATACCATAGCACAGGTGGCACAGCCAGTGATGGCAGAGGTGCGCGATGATCGTGAGCGTTCGCTTCGTGTACTGCGTAAGATGATACGCTTTACGGCATTCCTTTCCTTTCCAACCATGTTCGGACTGGCTCTTGTGTCGGAAGAATTTATCCTTACCACGATAGGCGAGAAGTGGCTTGTTAGTGCAGATATGCTTCGTGTGCTTGCTGTGGCTGGTAGTACGATCCCAATATATGCCCTTCTTCAGAATGTGGCTATCAGTCACGGTCGCTCCGACATTTATATGTGGCTCAACGTAGTGCAGATTCTTGTACAGATAGGAATCGTAGTATTACTGAAAGATTATAGCATAGAGACCATGGTATTGGCAGTTTCCGTCTTTACCGTTTTGTATCTCTTCGTTTGGCATTTCTTTACGAGGAATCTCTCGGCATATTACTCCATTATAGCATTCTTGAAGGACATCATTCCTTTTGCATTCGTCTCATGCGCAACGATGTATATTACGTGGCTGGTTACGGAATTTACTCTTTCCAATGCCCACTATGTTCTGCTCTTTTTGACCAGAATGGTCATTGCTGCTGCTCTCTACGCTTCCTTCATGTTTATCACGAAGGCTGAGATAATGAAAGAGTGCATAGGATTTATAAAGAAGAAATAATGATAAGAGTTCTCATAGTAAATGCTTCTGACAGCAAAGGAGGTGCGGCAGTCGTTTCGCGCCGGCTTCTCCACGCCCTTAACAAGCAGGAAGGCGTGGAGGCTAAGATGCTGGTGGCTGAAAAGCAGACTGAAGATGAGAATATTATAGCCATGCCGCGAACATGGTGGATAAAGAAAGCCCTTGACAGAGCCGTCGTATGGGCAGCAAACGGTTTTACGAAACGGAAACTGTGGCTTACTGATGGCGGCTTCTTCGGCAATGATATTACGAAACGAAAGGAATTTCTTGAGGCTGATGTGATTCATCTGCATTGGGTGAACCAAGGTTTTTTAGGGCTGCGCGACATTGAGAAGGTTCTGAGGAGCGGGAAGAAAGTTGTATGGACTCTTCACGATATGTGGCCAGTTACTGCCATCTGCCATTATGCTGAAGAGTGCAGGAAGTTTCAGACGGAAGGCTGTTCGTGCTGTCCGCAGTTAGTAAAGCCGTCGGCTGACGACCTGTCTGCAAGGATATTCCGTAAGAAAAAAGCCCTTTTTGCCGATGTCCCCGAGTCGTGTCGCTTCATCTTCATAGGCTGTAGCAATTGGGTTTCGGGCAAGGCGAAAAGTTCCGCTATCACGCACCATCTGCCAGTGGTCACTATCCCAAACGCCATCAGCTTCTCGCAGTATGCTGTAGGCGATAGGGCAGAGGCGAAGCGACGATTGGGCATAGCTCCTGAAACGAAGGTCATCTGCTTCGGTGCTGCTCGCATAGACACTCCGATAAAGGGTTTTCGCTTCCTGATAGAGGCACTGAGAATGCAAACCGACAAACTCCCGAACACCATCCTACTCCTAATGGGGGGAGTGAGCGACGAGACTATTTTCCGGGAAATTCCAATTCCATATAAATATCTCGGTTTCATCTCCGATACCGCGCCAGTTTATCAAGCTTCCGACTGCCTGGTAAATTGCAGCTTGTTTGAGAATCTGGGCACTACTATGATAGAAGCTCAGGCATGCGGTTGTACTCCAGCAGCCTTTGACACTGGTGGTACAACGGACATCGTGAAAGATGGCGAGACCGGCTACATTGCGCTTCCGCAGAACAGCGCCTCGCTTGGCGAAGCCATCAGCAAGGCACTTGAGGCGCCAATCCCACCAGCTGTTCTCCACCAGTTTGCCGTTGATCATTTCTCGGAAGAGGTGGTTGCAAAGCGGCATTTGGAAGTGTATAAAGCCCCCCCGAAGTTTGCCCCATAATTGCAAAAAAGACAAGAATAGGGATGTTTTAAAACTAAGTTGTGAATAAAATGAAGATTTCCATTCTCGTACCTATATATAATGTAGCAGACAAGATAGAGCGCTGTGCCGTATCGCTATTCGAGCAGACCTACAAGGACATTGAATATGTCTTTGTGAACGACTGCACGCCGGATAATAGCATTGAGGTGTTGGAGTCGGTTGTTGACCGATACCCTGAGCGAAAGCATCAGGTTCGCATTATCCATCACGAAAAGAACAAAGGTTTGGCTGGTGCCAGAAATACAGGGTATGATTCTGCAACAGGCGAATTGTGGATGATGGTTGATTCTGACGACTGGATTCCAACGGATGCATGCGAGAAACTATATTCCAGACTTTTGGATACAGGTGCTGATATTGTTAGCGGATGTATGCTCAGTTATAAGCCTGAGGGACGGAAGGTTATAGTGCGAAAGGCTTATTCAAGCAAGGAGTCGCGCCTGAAACGAATGCTTTGTCTGAGTCTTGTCAGCGGTTCGCTTTGTGGTTCTCTTTACAGGAAACATGTGTTTGACGGACTTCGTGCCATCGAGGGAGTCAACTTGGCAGAAGACTATATGATGACCTCGCGTGTGATGCTCAAGTCGAAATTGGCAGATATTCCTGATGTGGTTTATTTTTATGACGAAACGGAGGTGCGCGACTATTCTGGAATTTATGAAAGGCATATTCAGCAAGTGGAGCGCTCCGTTGTTGCTGTGTATGATTATTACAATGCCAACAAGCCCCAGTCGTTGCCTTATCTCGCTTGTTTGCAGGTGGCTCTTCTTCATGTAGTTCGTATTGCGGCGCAAAGCGGTTTGAATGCGCCTGCTGCGGAGTCGAAGCTTGCATGGTGGGCAAAGCCTCTTGCGGCAATGATGAAAAGAAAGAGTACATTCGCTGTAGCAAATGTACTCTATAAGATTGTCCGGGCGTTAGTTTCTGCCTGAAGTGCGTGTCTCCAGGTAATCTGTGCAATCTGTGCGAACTTATTGTTGTTGCAGATTCGGTATTTTATGTTTCATTCTCCAAGCCTGAAACCATCTTGGAGCGAGTTTTTGGTATGGTCTTATCCAGCCGTAGCGCACGTAGCACTTCAGCACAACAAACGGCCAATACCATTCCTTGTCGAACCCGTGAACGCGATAACGCTCTATCCATAGTCGCAGTGGGTTTGAAGCCGACTGCCCATAGCGTGCATTATAGCGCGCAACGACAACATTGCGATACTCAAACTTCCTGTTTTCATTTCGCAGCTGATAGAAAAGATTGTAGTCGGCGATTATCTTGAATCTTCGGTCAAACGGATGCTGGCGTTGCACTTCTGCGCGTACGAATACTGACTGATGGATAAAAGGCATTACGGGATTGATGTTTTTCTTGTCATTGCGAGTAGTTATGACCTTGCCATATTCCATTATTTCCAGCGTGTTGCCGTAACAAACATCCACATCATCGGCTATTGGCTGACGGAAAAACTCCTCAAGTGCTGTGTTGCTGTAGAACGTGTCGCCGGCATTCATGTAGATTATCCATTCGCCTTCTGCCTTTTGAGCACCTTTGTTCATGGCATCGTAAGTGCCTTTGTCTGGCTCTGAGTACCAGCGGAAGGCAATCTGTTTAACCTCTTCCTTGCAGGATAAATCCTCAAGCATAGGTATAGTACCGTCCTTGCTTGCTCCGTCAATTATAATATACTCGTAATCCTTGTATGTCTGGGCGAGGACGGAGTTTATAGTCTTTCGGAGTTCTTCGCAGCAGTTGTAGCAGACAGTGATAACGGAAACTTTCATTGCTTTTGACCAAATAAGTATTTACGGAATATTGGACTCGTTCTGAGCACGTTGGAGGTGAGGAGGCTGAAGCCGATGACCACCAAGGCTACGGAAATTATCATCACCATCTCGACCAGAACACCTGGCTTGTTGGCCTTCAGCCATGGACCAACCATGTGAAGGTGTGGCAGGAAGAAATAGTGGATGAGGTAGATGTCCAGTGTGCGTGTGCCTATGTACTGCATGGCGCGACCGAGGCGAGTCTGCTTTGAGAAAGTTTGCTCGTGGTGGCGGAAGCACATGATGATTATTCCAAGAAACGAGAATATGGCAAGCGTGCGAGGCAGGTTTGCCCACATCAGTCTCAAGTTATGCCACTTGAAGAACTCCAGGCAGCAGAGCAAGGCCAGTACGACTACCACGGCAAAGAACCACTTGGAGTCGAACAATCTTTCCGCCTGTTTCCAATATCTGCGGCAGATGTTGCCAGAAACGAAGAAGCAGAAGTATAATGTCAGTTGTGCGAAGCTTGTGTAGTTGCACCATTCTTCCTTCATATAAGTGAAGTACTTCGGCATGTAGTTTGTCTCGTAAGCCACCATGGCTATTATCCACAGTACAAGGATTGGTAGCCACGAAGGAAGTCTTCCTTTCGTCCACTGATTGAGCTTGGACTCAAGATAGGCGAAGGGGTAATATACGATGAACATCATCAGCAGTACGTAGGTGAACCAGTAGCCGCTCTTCAGCGGTTTTGCCAAGGTTTCCATCACTGCTATGTCAAAATCCTTGCGGAAGATTGCGAGGTAGGCTGCCAAAAACACTATTGTCGGCAACATCTGTACGCGCAATTTCTTCAGAAGGGATTTTCCCAGTGTCTTTCCGTCCCAGACCGTCTTCGCGCTGTAGGCAAGGAAACCACTGACGAAGAAGAACAGCGGCATTCTAAAAAGTATAAGGATGTCCTGAATGGCAGTCTCCTTAGGTAAGCCGATATCAAAAGCATAACCCATCACGTGTTGTGCTACAACCAGCAACATTGTGAAACCTCGCATGGCATCAAGCCATTCCATTCGCTGCTTCATAGTAAAATGTAAATTGAAAAATGAAAATTGAAAAAACAACCCAATTTCAGCGCATGCAAAATTGTAAATTGTAAATTGTTAAATTGTAAATGTGATGATATCCATTGGTTTTTCGGCAAACATAGTTGCTCCAATGCCTTCGAGGAATTTGCGGTCGCGGAAGCCCCATAGTACAGAGATGCAAGGCAGGCCTGCGTTCTGAGCCGTTTCTAAATCTACATTGCTGTCGCCAATGTAGATGCAGTTCTCCTTTGTCTCGCTTAGTTCGCGTATAGCCTTGAATACCATGTCCGGTGCAGGCTTGTTCTGTACGTCGGGAGTATCGCCTACAGCTACGTCTATATATTCGCCGAAGAAATGCTTTACCAAAGGTTTTGTCGCAGTGTCAATCTTGTTGCTAACCACAGCCATCTTCACCCCTTTCTCTTTCAGGACAGCAAGCAGTTCGATGATGCCATCGTAAGGTCGGGTGAAGTCGAGGTTATGCTCCTTGTAGTAAACCTGAAAGTCGGCGTACGCCTTCTCGTAGAGAGCGTCGTCGGCATTGGCTGGCAGCGCACGTCTCATTAGCGTTCTCACACCGTTGCCCACCATCCAGCGAACCTCGTCAACCGTATGTTCCGGCATGCTGTTCTGTCGCAGGGCGTAGTTCACCGCGTTAGCCAGATCGTCTATCGTGTTTAGCAGAGTGCCGTCAAGGTCGAATATGCAAGTCTTCATGTCCGTATTCTCTTGTTTTTGCGTGCAAAGGTAATGTTTTCTTTTGAATTATACGAAAATAATCTTTTAAATGTCATTTTCATTTAAAAAATATCACTTTAACTCTTCTTCCTATGGTTCATGAACCGTTTTCCTATGCAAGATAAATCGCTTTTCGATGAAAGTTTTCCAGTCTTTCAATAATATTCCTAAAAGAAGATTCTCCTTTTTATACATGTCCACAATGAATGCACAGATAGAAGTGGTAGTCGCATTAGAAGTACTAAAATCCTTGCAAAACATAAAAAAAGTACACCTTTTTGCAATGTTTTTACGTTTTGCAAGTGTTTTTTTGAGAAAAAATGTGCAACTTTGCGCGCAGTAAAGCCCCATTTTTAAAATGGGTAGAATAAGTCTTTTGATATTATTAATGAGAAAATATTTCTTTTTTATAGCAATATCCTTAATCCTTGTTCTGTTTTTTTGTCAATGCAGCGACAGAAAAGATGCCGTTGCCGACGGCTATGGGAAGGAATACCCACGAACTAAGGAGGCTATTGCCACCATGGATAGCTGCATGAGCTTCATGCAGACAGACCCTGCACGCTCGCACCAGATAATAGATTCCGTATGTAACGCAAAGCTCATGTCGCCACAACGCTGCGACTATTATCACGCAACGGTGCTTTTTAATGGAGATGAGAATCACGACAGCGCACTTTCCATCTGCAACAAGCTTCTTGACGAAGGCAAGTTTGGCGACGACAAGTTCCTGGAAGAGGAGCTCTGCGTGCTTGCTTCAAACATAACCCTTTCCGTCGGTCGCTACCTTGAAACCCTTGAATATGCCAACCGAGGCATCGCCATCTGCCACGGTCAGAAGCTTATGAACTATGACGAGGCTATGATGATGGGGCGTGTTGGTCAGGCTGAGCAGATGCTTGGACGTACGGAAGAGGCGAAGCAGACATTCGCCGATGCCAATAAGCTGCTTGAAGGCGATAAGACTTTCGGCGGACTCATCGCCCGCATCTCACTGATGAAGAAACAGTCAGCACTATATTCTGATGATAAGGAATATGACAAAGTGATAGCCATCTGTCACGAGGTGCTTGCTCTTGTGCAAGACTTTGACCGCGATCCTTCTTCCGTAGAACCTCGTCCAGAGACGATGGCAAAGTCGGGAGAAGCCACTCGCGAATTTGCCGATTTCTACGAAAGCCAGATGTACAGCGCGATAGCCCATGCCTATTATAACCTTAACTTTAACTTTAACCTTAACCTTGACTCTGACTCTGACTTTCTTGACTCACTGAACATGTATCTCGATAAATGGGAGCAGACGCAGAGCCATAATTCTCCTGAGAACCTTGCCAGCACTATGCGCGAACTCTACCTGACAGGCAGAACTGCGCAGTTCAACAAAGCCAAGGAAGTCGTGGCAGACCTTTACAAGGGCGACAGCATTGTTGCTGACTATGTAGATTATCTATCGCTCCTTGCCGAGGACGCCGCATCGCGCCATGACTACCATTTGAGCAATAACTATCTGCAAAGGGCACTCACCATAAGCGACAGCATCCGCCAGCGTGAGACACTCCGTATGCTCTCCGAGCAGATGTCCATCAATATGGTGCAGCAACAGCAGCTTGCCCGACAGGAGGCAGAGAGTCAGACTTCGCGCTATAAACTTATTATTGCAATCATCATCGTCGTCGTAGCGGCAGGTATTGTCATAGCTGTCCTGCGGCGCAGAAACAAGGAAAAGGAGGAAATGCTTCAGATTACACAGCAAGACCTCATCGAGACCCAAGAGGAGGTGAATGACTTCATCCACCAGCTGGAGGAAGCAAGGCAGGAGAAGCAGGCTAAAGACATGCAGCAACTCTACGACCGCATTGAGCAGGTGCTTAGGGAAAAAGAGCTCTACCTCAATCCCGACTTCAATATCGTCATGCTTGCAGAGGAACTTGGCACCAATCGTTCGTTCGTTTCTGGATGTATCAACAACGTCACAGGCAAGTCCTTCCGCTCGTGGCTGGCAGAATACAGGTTGAACATCTTCCTTGAGAAGCAAAGGAAAAATCCTGATGCACCAATAGACAAACTCCTCACGCAGTGCGGCTACAAGGATCAATCTACCTTCCGCCGACAGTTCAAGGCAACCTTCGGCATGACTCCGTCAGAGTATAGGAAGGTTAATTCCTGACTTTGATTTTAACTTTAACTTTGACAAAATATAATTCACAAAATATGAAAAAGATTCTATTATCACTCTTGATGCTTTGCAGCATGATGACTGCATGGGCAGAAGGTACTGGTGACGGTTCCAAAGAAAATCCCTACTCTGGCGAGTGGCAAGTTGCAGAACTGAAGTCACAGCTCAAGAAAGGCGACTACCTTGCTTATGATTGCGTAATAAACAATGGAAGCATAACCGTTTATGATGACTCTCTCATGGTTAAGATTGCTCGTAACTGGATAGAATGGGCTGTGGCTGACGCAATAGATGAAACTCCCTTCTCGATTTATGACGAAGGAAGCGATTACTGCTCTATCTACTCTCTTGAAGATAGAAAAAGCCATACTTTCCAAATTACCGGTTTTATCGAATTGAACCCAAAGAGCGATGAGGAAGCCGGCGACGATGATATAATAGCCATAACAGGTCATTACAGCGGAACATACATTTCTGGTGACAATTCGCAGGGCTATCATAATAAGTCGAGTGTATATGTGGATTCAATAGGTAAGATATGTGTGCACAACGCAAAGGAGTTGAGAGATTCCATTGAAAGATATGGCAAAGACCCTAACGCTATCATTCAAATTATGAATGATATTGACATGTCTGAATTTGAACATCTTACTGAACCTCACGATGATGCCGGATTCATTTTCAAGGCGCAACTCTGCGGTTCCTACAACATGAAGTATCCGAATGGTGACTTAGTTACTGACATGCATGATAATGTCATGGTAGGTAAATTCGCACTTTCAAAACTTAATCTATTTTTGTTCGGTAAGTGCGAAGATGCAAAGATTGAAGGCATAATGTTTAAAGATGCCGACATATCCAACCCCTTGAAATACAGAGCGAGCCAGATATGTTGTGAAGCAAGGAATACTGAGTTTAATGACATCACCATATTTAACTGCAGATACGAGGACGAATTCTTTATGAAGCATGTACCTGGTCTTAGTTTGATCATCGACTGGTTTACAGATTTAAATTATGCAGGTCAGTTAGCAACGGAAATGTATGACTGTAAGGTAAAGGGAGTGTATGTCATGGGTAGTGAGCTCTATATGGAAGGCTCAGGAGTGGGCAATATCGCAGGATATGCCGAAAGGACTACGTTCGAGGACTGTTTTGCTGATGCAGGTAGCACCGTGTTTGTTGAAGTTTCTACTAATGCATACGCTGGTGGACTTGTGGGTCGATGCCTGGATTGTACTTTCAAGGATTGTTCCAATATGTCCACAGTATGTGGTTCGGAGAAAGCGGACAACGTTGGTGGCATTTGTGGAGAAAGCAAAAACTGCACCTTTGAGAATTGCTATAATGGCGGCGTGCTGGCTCAAGCCGAAAGGGGAACGTGGATAGCTGCTACACTGAGGAATAGCTATGACATACTTTCTTCGATCAAAACCATTGCTGGCTTCCATCCGATAGAAGTCGGCAAGGAGATCATCAGGGATTTTCAGATATTATGCACCAATACAACAAACGTTACCGATATTGAACTTCTGCTTGACAGAATGGCGGCTATAGCAACGTACAAGATGGAGGAAGATTTTTTCACAGTCTTTACTCGATATACATCACTCGTTTCTCTCGGTGTAGCTATATATACCATAACTTTCAATCTTGTGGTAGCCATTAATGACCCGGACGAGATAGGTGGAATATCAGCTGCTGCCTACGGTTGTTCATTCAACCAATGCATGAATGGCGGCAGAATCTTCTGCCGCGATGCTTACGCTGGCGGCATTGTGGGTAGAGCAGGCACTAAGAGCGGTAAGAAAACTACGTTTAACGAATGCATCAATATCGGATATGTGCAGGGAACTGAGCAGGTAGGTGGTATTGTAGGCTGTATGGAGGATGATGGCGAAATACGGAACTGTCTGAACACCAGTACCATAGATGGCAAAGAAAAAGAAACTACCGGTTCCATCTACGGTGAAAAGACAAGCAACACTACCGTAAGAAACTGTTTCGCCCTGACGCACGACGCAGAAGACCACACTGGTAGTTTGAGTGGCGGCGGTGGGGTAACCAAGGTCAGCTATCGCGATGTCTTGAGTGGTCTTGTGGCTTGCGAACTCAACCGTCTCTCTGGTACGAAAGATTTCTGCCAGATTGTTGGCAAGCAGCCATATCCAACGTTTTTCGGTAGTAAGACCATCGAAGAAAAGAACATAGACAAAGATGTGGACAGGGTATATAAGGTTGCAGACCTTGGTGGTTTTATCAACGCAATATTCAATCAATATGCGGACATCGAACTGCTTGATGACATAAACTTTGATAATAGCTTCTTCTCTGTATATAGACCAGAAACTCCTTTCCGTGGCACAATTGATGGCAAGGGCAAAAGCCTCAGTAATATACGCACAGAAGGAGCAGATCTTGGTTCTGTCACGAGTGGATACTATGCGATGATAGGCGCAGCAGAAGGCGCTACGTTCAAGAATATATCTCTCGATAATTGCTTTATGGAATTTCCAGGCACATCAGCAGGATTAGTTTGTAATTCAACAGGCTGCAAATACGAAAATGTGCATCTTACAGGTGGTACAGCTATTATTGTTAAGGGAGCTAGAGTTGGTGGTATTGTTTGCAATTCAAATGGTGATAGTTTGAATAATTGTAGTGTTGAGAACGGTTGCGTAATAGTAGCTGGTCGTTACCCTAATGGCATATACTCAGAGGTGGGAGGTATTGCATATATCGCTGATAAAAGCCAGTTCATCGATTGCTGCAACAAAGGCAGAGTTATGGGCGAAGCTGGGGATGTAGGTGGAATTGTGTCATTCAGCAAACAGTGCAATTTCACAAGATGTGTAAACGATAAATCAGCTATTGTTGAGATTCAAAAACAATCTCAAAATTTTGAGATAAAAACTGAGGGTGGCCATGGCGCAGGTATTGCTGCTTTTGCAATAGATTCTGATTTCCGTATGTGTGCAAACTATGGAAAAGTGGATGCACGATACACGGAAACTGGAGGTATTGTGGGGTATGGCAAAGGTGTATATGTCATTAACTGCCTCAACTCATCAGGTAATTTGGCATTCGGCGACAATGTCAGCACTGCTGGCAGCATCATTGGAAAGGCTGAAGATCATAGCATGGTTTCAAACTGCGCAGCTACCCAGGACGGTAAGTACCCAATGATTGGAGAATGGACTGACATGCAAAGAACTGCGGGACACAACTACAAAATAGGAAATCGTGTTGGTGAAAGAGCGGGTCATTGGGAAATGTTGGCGACTAAGTCAGATTTTGAAAATGGAAAAGTGTGTTACTGGCTCAACGAGGGTAAGGATGGTCCATGGCATCAGAATGGTACCGAACTGACTCTGAATTCTGAAGGTTCGCCAATGACCCTTGGTGACATTGTCAATGAAAACAGAAGCGATGTCTTCAAAATCTATAATGCAGAGGATTTGAAAGCTTTTGCCGAGCATGTCAATAGCGTCAACCAATTCGCTTGTGCTATCTTGATGAACGATATCAACATGGCGAACCAGGAATTCACTCCTATCGGCAAGAACGCAGACAACAAGCACTTCCGTGGCATCTTTGATGGTAGAGGACACACTATCGATTCCCTGACAGTGAAAAGCAATGAGCCTGTAGGTCTCTTCGGAGCCGTACATGGGCATGCTGAGATTTACAACGTTACAATCGGTAAAGGCTCGAAATTTGAAAACACTGGCGGCAATAATGGCTTAGGCGATGAAGGTGCAGGAGGCATTGTTGGTAGATTGGCCTCAAGCTGGAAATGGGGTGATGTACGCATCAGGAACTGCGGCAGCTATGCCGATATCAAGGTCAACAAGCATGGCGGTGGCATATTCGGTCGTATCACTACGGAAGAAGAAAATTGTATAGAGGTGTTTATCGACAATTGCTTCAGCATGGGCACAATCACAGCCCAAAATGGCAACAGCGGCTTGCTCAGCGGATATATGAAGGATAATGGTAATGTGTCCAACTGCTGGAGTGCTGGTCAGCTCAGAACAATGAACTCTACTTACCCTTTCAGTATAGAGAATCCGTACGCAGCTGATGGCGAAAGCGAATTGCTGGTGGGTTATAACAGGTTACTTGATATCACAAACTGCTATGTCATTGATCCAGACCATAATGTGGATAAGTGGGATAAAGGCAAATATCAGGGTGGCGTGACCATTTTGAAGGATCCCGATGACCTGACAAGTGGAAAACTGGCATACCTCCTTAACGGTGAAGACAACGATGCGACCAAGGCGCTGGTTTGGGAGCAGAATCTTGGCACGGATGGCAATCCTGTATTTGGCAGTAAGGGCGTATATCATGCACGAAGTGTTAGCCAGAAGGACTACGGCACAATCTGTGTTCCATATCCGTTGGAAACTCTTAAAGGGGTAGGTTCATCCAAGCGAGAATATTATCTTTTTGATTCAGTAAAAGATGAGGCTGATGGAACTATGAGTTTGTGCTTTAAATATACTGATGTTGTTCCTGCCGGCACTCCTGCCATTTTCCGTGCGTATGTGAACTCAACTTACGAGTTTAAGTCAATGAATAACGAACTCCTGTTCGGCGAGATTCATCCTGCTGTCTGCTCAGGCTGGATATTCAAAGGAACTTACAAGCAGCAGGTATTTGACGGTGTTGAGGCTGAGAGCATTTATTACTTGAATGGAGCTAGAGACAATAGTGCCATCAAGAATGCCAAGAAGACCACTATCGATCCATATCGCGCATACTTTGAAGGTCCTAACATATATGATCTTATTGGCAACGAAACTTCTCAGGCCAAGACCATCCGCTTTGTCATTGAGGACGAGGATGGCACTGCCACAGCTCTTGAGCTCGTAGGTGATGACCTTATGCCTACCCCTACCCCTAACCTTAACGGCGTTTACAATCTCGCAGGTCAGAAGGTTGGCGACAGCTACCGTGGCATAGTGATAAAGAACGGAAAGAAGGTTATGGTTAAGTAAACGTGACAAAACAGTACATCATGCAAAAGCAATATATAAAACCAACCGTGGAAGTTATCCACGCACAAGTAGTCATCCTTGCCGGCAGTACGCAGGGTGACATAAACATCCCTCTCGATCCAGAGCCAGAGGAAGAAGGTTACGGTGATTAACGACCACTCCCGACCTCCCTGCAAGGGATGAGTCGAAAACATAAAACATAGTTCTATATGCACAAAAGAATCTTAACGAGTATAGTACTCCTATTGATGGCGTGCAGCATCTTTGCGCAGTCATCCAAGCTTTCGCTTTCAACGAGACTTCTCCTTTCAGAGTATGCTGATGTTGCTCCGAAAGGCAAGTTGCACGCACCAGGCACTGTTAAGAACAGCACGCAGCGTGTGCTTACAGTCGTCACTCTCAACGAAGGTGCTGAGGTCAGCGACGAGACCTTCAGGTCGCTCGGCATCGATGTGGAGAAACGCTGTGGCAACATGGTTTTCGCCAATGTTCCCGTGAACCGCTTGGAGGCTCTAGCAGAGAACGAGGGCGTGCGTCGTATCAATACCGGTCTCAAGACTACCCTTAACAACGACCAGGCACGCATGATCACCATGGTTGATAAGGTACATGAGATGATCAAGGAGACTAGTCCCGTTGCCGATGTGCCAGAGAAGTTCCGTGGCAAGGGTGTGCTCGTGGCTGTTATCGATGAAGAGATAGACTTCGGACACCCAGCCTTCCGCGATGCCGACGGTAAGTCGCGCGTCAAGCAGATGAAGAAACTGATTACAGAAGAGGATGGCAGTCTGTCCAGAGTGACCATCACTCAGGATCAGATAGATGAATTCTTAGAGGTAGCTGATGTTCCGGTGCAAGTAGGCCACGGCACTCATGTGGCTGCCACTGCTGCCGGCTCTACTGCCGCTCTTGCTGACGATGACCCTGCAAAGAGGCTCTACGGTATGGCTCCCGAAGCAGATCTGCTTCTTTATGAAGGTTTTCAATCGTATGTTCCCCAAACACTCATGGCTATCAGCGATGCATTCGACATCGCTGACAAGGAGCAGCGTCCTGTCGTCATAAACATGAGTTTTGGTAGTATCACCGCATTGACAGACGGTACAGACGATTTCAGTATGGATTATGCCGAACTCATGAAGCAGTACAACATGGAAGGAAAGGTGGTCTGCATTTCCACTGCCAATAATGGTCATATTCCGACTTCGGCAATCTTCCAGTGCGAGACGCCTATTGCAGACGGCGACTGGACACTGCAGAAGAAATTGGCATGTGCTCCGCAAGAGAATGCAATCCAGATGGATGGCATTCCTTTTCCTGTATATTCATTGGAGGGATGTGTCAGTTTCTACAGCTCCGATGAGAAGGAGTATGGCGTGAAGTATGATTTCGTTAATAATAATACAAAGGAAATCATCGCATCAACCCCTATAATCACACTCGACTACCTTGAGGAAATCGATGGAAAGTTAATCGTTCTGGAGAGCGCAGATGGTGCTGATGTGGATTATATGGTAAACATGGGATACTCGGTGGGTACCAGTCATGCAAACCGTTACTTCCATCTGATAAACCTGAATCAGACATACTTCTCAGTGCCTGTACGCATGGTGGCAAACGTCTATACCAAGGAAAATGGCGCGACCATCAATGCCGCCGTAATGAACACCTCTCTCCTGAAAGCAGAGAATGACCCTGAAGGTATCTATGCCGAGCCAGACTCTGAGGGCAGCATGAACCAATCCTGCTCTTCGGAGAACATCATCTCCGTAGGTTCATACCAGTCGCGCGACCGTTTCGTTAACTATAATGGCGATGAATTGTGGCAGTTTAAAGTGCAGGTAGGAAAAGTGTCGCCATTCTCAAGCTACCGCACGGAGAAATACGGTTTCCCTGGTCCTTGCATCATCGCACCTGGTAGCCATATCCTCTCTGCTTACCATCATAACAAAAAAGACCCTGCAACAGGTGAGTTGGATATTACAACAACCAGCAAGACAAAATTCAATGGCGTAGAGTACTTGTGGGGAAACATGTCCGGCACATCGATGGCATGTCCTGCCACAACGGGCATCATCGCCCTCTGGCTTCAGGCAGACCCGACGCTCACTGCGGTTGACATCCGCGAGATCTTCAAGCATACTGCCGACTATGATGAGTTCTGCAAGGCGGAGCCAGAACGTGTAGGCGCAGGCAAGATAAACGCTCTCCGCGGACTCCAGTACATCCTTTCCGCATCGGGCATCAAGACTGTAGGCACCGACGGCAGCTGCCACGCCACAAAACGTCTCGACTCTCGTGGAAACATCGTCATCGAGAAGAACGGACAGCTCTACAATGTAGTGGGAACAAGGATTGCACAATAAAAACATAAACGTTTAGCGTGTTTAGAGTCAAATTTCCATTAATTATATGTATAAGTAATATATTATGAAACAAATACTAACAACACTTCTACTTACCCTCTGCTCCTTGGTAGTGTCCGCTCAGAGTGCGAGATTAACCAAAAAAGAGAAGCCGAAGACTCCTGTTGCTGTTCGTGTTTTTTATGACTCCAAAAGTAATAGTGTTGTGTTTGGAAGCAACCATTATAAGATGGTATATGTTACTGGTGGCACGTTCCTTATGGGCGCAACATCTGAACAAGGTTCGGATGAGTTTGATGATGAAAAGCCAACTCACAGGGTGGCGCTAAGTGATTATTATATCGGTCAGACAGAGGTTACTCAGGGGCTTTGGCGAGCTGTGATGGAAGATAATCCGAGCGATTTGAAAGGGGATAATCTTCCTGTGGTGAACGTATCATGGAACGACTGCCAGAGATTCATAGAGAAATTGAACTCTAAGACAGGTCGCACATTCCGCTTGCCATCAGAGGCTGAATGGGAGTCTGCTTCTCGTGGTGGAAATAATAGTCGCGGTTATAAGTATAGCGGTAGTAACGACATTGATGATGTGGCATGGTACACTACTAACTCCAATGATAAGACTCATGCAGTAGCCACCAAACGATCTAACGAACTTGGCTTATACGATATGAGTGGTAATGTCTGGGAATGGTGTAATGACTGGTACGACAGCAACTACAATATGAGCAACGTTAGCAATCCTCGTGGTGTCGATACAGATCCATTCCGAGTGATTCGTGGCGGTAGCTGGGACTACGATGCAAGAGACTGTCGTGTGTCTAACCGTGACTATGCCGCACCTGCCGACCGCAGCCATGACCTTGGCTTGCGTCTCGTTCTCATCCCTTAGTGGGACAGTTAGTGGTTAAGCATAAAATGACCAAGAATATAAAGTAAACCATAAATTAAATTACAAACAATATGAAAAAGTATCTTTACACACTGCTTTTCATGGCAGTAGCACTCTTCAGTGCAACAATGCTCTCGTCATGCGGCGACGACGATGAGCCAGCATCAGTCAAAAGCAAGTTCACTCTCACCTTCGAGATCAATACAAACGATCCAAAGGTTAAGGAAAGCGCTGAGTACAAGGCTGTTGTCGCCGATATGCAGTCGAAACTACAGGGGATGACAAAGAAGGAATACTACCTTACTGACGCTGAAGTCGATTACGAATGGGGATTGTTGGAGTTAGAGGTCAAGGGTATGGGTGTCCAGGCTTTCCTTGACGCAAATGCAAAGTTGCTTGACGACACTACCCTTTCATGCTCTCTCAAATTGCTGAAGAACGGCAATGAATGGAAGTCACTGGACTGGAAGACCTGGTATAAGGGATATTAATGTTTATAACACAAACGATATGAAAAAACAGGCTATCTTTATCTTATTCTTGGTGTTGTGCGCCATTTCGGCATCGGCAGCACCTATTGGCAAGAGCAAGGCGCAAGCCGTAGCAGCTTCCTTCTTCCAGAAAAGCTCTATGAAGGCTAAGGTTAAGGGCGCTACAGTTGTGCTCAGCAAGGAATATGCAAGCAGCAAGGATGCTCCTACTGCTTTCTATGCGTTCAGCCGTGGCGAGAACGTGGTGTTCGTCTCTGCTGATGATGAGATGCCAGCCATCTTGGGTTATTCAGACCGTACCGACCTCGACAACCTGCCACCTGCCATGGAGTATATGCTCGATTACTATGCTCGTCTGACAGATGCCGTACGCCGTGGCGAGATACCAGCTCCAAAACTCTACGCTTCGCCAGCTGCTGTGGAACCTCTTTGCAAAACCATTTGGGACCAGAAGGAACCATTCTGCTCGCTTAGCCCGGTAATTGAAGGTAAGAAAACTCCTAACGGCTGCGTGTCAACGGGAGTTGCACAGGTGATGAAATATCATGAATGGCCAACTAAGCCTACTGGTACCACCGCTGCCTATAAAACGGGCGAGAACCCCTTAAAGCCATCAGAAAAGACACCCGTGATGGATATCCCAAAAGTAGATCTTTCTACTCATACCTATAACTGGGCTGACATGATTAACGACTATACTGGTTCCTACACCGAAGTACAGGGAAAAGCCGTTGGACAATTGTGCTACGATATAGCTGTGGCATCACGCATGAATTTCGCACCACAAGGTAGCGGAACCCCTCTCTATCTTGCAGCTAAGGCTTTGCGCGATAATTTTGGATATTGCAAGGACATGTATCTCGACTATCCAGAATACTATACAGAGGAAGAATGGGTGGAAAAGCTGAAAAACGAAATCAGCCAGAAGCGCCCGTTGCCGTTCTCCGGAACGGATCCAAAAACGGACGAAGGCCATTGCTTTGTGCTTGATGGCTATAATGCCGAGGGACTCTTCCATGTAAACTGGGGATGGAGCGGAGAAGGTAACGACTATTTCCTGATTACGTCGCTAAAGCCGAATGTCCAAGGCATAGGTGGAGGTGCTGATGGCGTGAATTTTTCTTCAGAACAATATACAATCTTTAATTGTGTACCTGATGATGGTACTTCCGTAGCCTCAGAGCACGTACGTCTCGAGTATCTCCACTGTAATGGAGTTACGTTAGGTAATGGTAATCCTGAGGATATCATAATAAACTCTTTCTGCAATCTAAGTCTTAATGAGTTCCAGGGCGACATTGTGCTACAACTTCTCGATAAAGACGGCAAGGTGGTTGACGAGAAGACTGTAATGGCCGATTACTCTCTTCAATCTAATCGTAAAGATGGTATACAGGTTTCGAATGGGACGTTTGATTTTAGCAAGATTGCCGATGGAGTATATTACCCCGAAGTGTTTGCTGTGTCGAAAGCTACAGGTATCAGATACCCTGTAAGGAACAAGGAAGAAAAATCCCGTATCGTGATACGTAACGGAAAATTAAGGGGTGTCTTCGAGTACTATAAGGAACTCATCATCGGCGATATTCTGAGTTGTGAATACGCTGGCAAGGACGATCTTTACAGATATATGAAAGTTAAGGTGCAAGTGACAAATTTTGATAAAACAGCTTTTGAATATAGAGATAACGGTCAAAATCAAGGTGGTAATTTCCTTAAGTTACAAGGGCAGTTCAGACGTCTTGACATTGATCCTGACCTAAGTGCTGCTGGTATGGGGGACTATGAATTTCTCAAAGATTCAGAATTAGGGTATATTGCACCTGAATCAACATCCACTGCTGAAGTCAAAGTTCTATTCGACGATCTCTATGACTTAAAAGAATACCCACAACTTTTGATGTTGACGTTTATGGTTTATTCGGGTAACTCGGGTGCCATACTCGATCAGAAAGAGTTTCACTCGACAGACCTTATCCCAGCCGCCATCAACGATGTTAAGGCTGATAAGGAACTGAACGCACCGATATTTAACACCAAAGGTCAGCGAGTGAATGCAAAGACTGCCAAGGGCATCATCATCCAGAATGGCAAGAAGTTTGCGAAGTAAAACATAAGGTGGGTTCTATAAATTAGCTTTTTATAGAACCCACCATAAACTACAACAGAGTATATGCGAAAGTTTTTATTCTCTCTCATGTCTTTGATCACTGCATCCGCTTTGACAGCTAAGGCGCAGAGCTGGTGCGATGATCTTGTTAAACTCAACCCTGGAGTCATTGACTCGGTTTCTTACATTGAGTCCAAGGAATTATGTTGCGAAGACCAGGATACATACATGATATATTATCACCAGCCCCTGAGGCATGACGCTCCTGAACTTGGCTCTCTTCCTTTGCGTGCGTTTTTTTCCACAAACACAAACACCAGAGGTGAGTTCTTGCAGAAGATGGTGCAGATGTCCATTGGTGGCTATGAGCTATCAGATCTCATTAGGGAAAATGCCAATGGCTATGTCTTTGACACGCAGGAGACATCCTTGGGCGAGATAACAGCCGAGTATTATGGTCATCTGCTGCTGCCGGAACACCGTTATTTCGGTTTTTCATATCCTGAGGCATATTATAAATCCGTGGGCTATTGCGAGGCGAAGGAGGCTGCTGCCGACTTCCATGCGCTGGCGGAGGCTATGAAGAAGGTGTTTAAAGGCAAATGGTGCATCTCGGGTGTCAGCAAGGGTGGCGTTGCTGCTGCCGTACAACATGCCTATTATCCAGATGATGCTGATTTCTTCGTGCCATACGTAGCACCTTTCATGAATGGCACTAGCGACATGCGCATACAGGAGCGCTGGATGAAGGAGCCTTGGACTCCAGAGATGCGCGATCATATTCTGCATATTCAGAAAGAGATATTGAATCGTCCTGCTGTGTATGAATACTACCACAAGAAGTTTTTTGAGTCAAGAGGAATGAGCGAGGAACTTTTCCGCTGTGATTTCCTGTATAATGTTGGCAAGAACTTTGCCAATAAGTATATGACGGAGAAGCGTAGCCGTATAAAGCAAGACATTGACAGCAATATGGAATATCTTAAGGAGAAGGGACTGAAGGACTATTCTGACATAATGCTCATGTATATGATAAACGGTACGATTTCCTTGACCGATGGTTTTGAGGGTTGGTATAAGAATGTTTTTCTGGACAATTCGGAATCGAACATGGCGTCGTCTGTGCGCAATACACCACGAACATCTGCTGCTATCCGCATGTCGGAGTCTGTATATGGCGTGAATCAAAGTGAATGGAAAAGCTCTACGCAAGTTGCCTTCGCTTACCAGACTCTTCATGAACTGGGATATTACGGATTGAAGTGGGATTATTTCTATGATACTCAGGCTGAGATAGACTCCGTAAACACCTTGTGGAAGAACAACGTAAAGAGCGTTATGGATTTTGAGACCAACAATGTGCTCAAGGATGTGGAATATGATCCGACGCTCATGAACTTTGTACGCCAGCAGACGAAGCAGGCTACGAAGCCTATGCTCTTCATCTATGGCGGTGACGATATGTGGGCAGGTGCTCATATTGAGGAAGAGTATGTCAATGGCAAGAATGTCCGCATGTACATGCTGCCAGAAAAGAACCATACTGCTAGTATCACATCCCCAGCGGAAGTAATAGAGACAGCGCAACAGGAAGAGCTGAAACTGGAGATACTGGCATTCCTCAACACAGTCTTCAGGCCAGAAACGAATGCCATCGCTGAGGTTAATGACCACAGACAACCACGAACAACAGCCATCTACAACCTCAACGGTCAGCGAGTTCTCTCCCCTCGCGAGGGAGTCGGAGGGGGCTTCAAGGGCATCGTCATTCAGAACGGCAAGAAGAAGGTGGCTAAGATATAAATGACCAAACCAATAAGTATTAACATTAATAACCCCGAGGGCGATTAGGTAAGCCCTCACTACAGAAACATGAAGAAAATTCTTGTGATGACAATGGCAATGCTCGCTATGGCATTCGCCTTCACATCTTGTGGCAGTGACGATGACGACACTCCTGGTGGCGGTGGTAGCACTACCGAAGTACGCAGACTCTACTTCTTCGACAATGGAAGCCAGTATCTGAACAGACAGTACAAGTTGACTGTTGGTTCTGAGACAAAAACCATTAAGATTGATGATCTCAAGAAGATATCCGTTGCGCCTGAATCGGTAGAGAGCAAAGCAGGTGAAGGTCTGCAAAAGGCTAGGAATGAAGGCGAGACTATCAACATCTACAGCTACGACATTCCTGCCACTATGCATGGTGTTGCTACCTTGAAATCAGATTTCTCTATCAAGGACGGTGTAGAGCTTCCAGAGAAATTGAACGTTGTCATTTCCGGTTTCATCGGCGTAGGCAGCGAGACTCGTCTTGTGGCACATGGCAATTTCTTTAGAATGGGTGGCATGTTGAAGGAAAGAGTCCTGGACTACATTAACCAAAGAAATGCATCAAATCTTGGCAGTTGCGACTTGAAATAAGCGGCTATGAGTTTGATAAATTAAGGCAATTTTCCCGTACATGGAATGAATAAGACGTACAGTTTGTGAATTTCACAGATTGTACGTTTTGTTTTCATATAGTGTTTGCGAAACCTTTTCAAAACACCCTACCTTTGCATCGTCAAACAAACAAAATGACACTCAAAACTAAAACATTAATTCAAAACTCAAAACAAAATTTACAAACCAATTAAAACATTAAACATTATGAAAAAGTTCGTTTCAAAAATCATGTTCGCAGC
>JAZLKJ010000079.1:0-2713 GCA_045597565.1 Prevotella sp.
GGGCTTATCCATTTGACATGGAGAAGGGACTTAACCTGTTCCTCTGAAAGTGTAGGAATCAAGGCCATTGTTTCCTCAAGAAGTGCAGTGGTCATCTCCTTTGCTTTTTTCTTCAAGACGCGCAGTTGCTCTGACGTGTCGAAGAAATGAAGGAAACGCTCCTCGAAAGAATCTTCTTCCGGTGTAGATGTGCCAAGTTCCTTTCGGATTTCCTTAGCCTTGTCTTTGACTCCTTTTGCAATGAACGACTGTTTCTCAGCATCGTAGAAGCTATCTTGGAGCTCATCTTCTTCAAAGGCTTGTGATGCCTCCTGAACTTCCGCTTCCTTATCTGCAACTTCCAAGAGTTTTGTCTGTAATGCGTTGTACTTGTCTGTAAGGAGTTCCATCTGAACCAGGTCGAAAGGAAGAATTCTCCCCTGATATCCCTCTTGAACCTCAACATCCTCACCGTCTTTCTTCTTGACCACGAGATGCGGTTCAATAACCGTTGTCGCTTCAAAACCTTCTGTCTGGATTATTTCTAGGTCTATTGCGATACCTCGATATGAGTTGTCCAGAAGTTGATATGCATTGTATTTATCAACGAGAGGAATTTTTTCAACGGCAGTAAAGATGGCTTTGGCAATTTCGCCTTGCTCGTTGTCTTTACGAACAGTCATCACATTGTCAATCAGTCTGGAGTAAAGATCCGCCGGCAGAAACTCAAGTGCTGCAGAAAATCGTTTTTGCCAGGCAAGAACTTCTGCATTTTCAGATATAGCAGATGAGGTATCCTCAACATTGAGCGATGTGTAAGGAGTCGGGCACTCTTTGAACAATTCTCCACGAAGGGACGGGAACGCTGTCCAGTAGTCAGAAAGAAGATTAACTTCGTTCTGTGGAAGTCCGCCAAACATTATTGCGTGAGCATCCCATGGTTCTGGCTTCTCTGCACTGTCAATATAACGTGGGATGTTGAGATTATACCCGTTCCGTCGGATTTCTTCTCGTGTCACGACCTTTGCAAATGTCGGGTCTGATGGATTCCTCTCGATGTATGTGTCCGCAATACGACGGATATCCGATGCTGTAAGTTTATTCTGCTTGCCAACTTTTTCACTGAGACGGGAAGCATCTATGAACAGGGTGTCGGTACGATCCCGCTTTTGGCGCAGGACCATAATGATTGTTGGAATGCCTGTGCCAAAAAAGATGTTAGCAGGGAGACCGATAATGGCATCAATATGGTTTTTCTCAATCAGGTTTCGGCGTATATTTTCTTCTTCTTTTCCACGGAACAGAACACCATGAGGCAGTACAATCGTCATTATGCCATCCGGCTTGACATGGTACAAGTCGTGAAGGAGAAACGCATAGTCCGCTTTTCCTTTTGGTGCTACGCCGTATTCAGAATACCGAATATCTGATTCCTGATCTTTATTATCCCACTGTTGAGAGTACGGCGGGTTACTGACAACGGCATCAACATAAAGAGGATTATATGTGTTTGTCGGGTCATTTTCATCAAACCAAGGCCAGTCCTGTCCAAGCGTGTCTCCACAACGAGCCTGAATGTTATCTGGTTTGATACCTCGCATTACAAGGTTCATTCTTGTAAGGTTGTATGTGTTCTCTTTGAGCTCCTGTGCGTAGTATTTAATGCTATTGCGGTCTCGAAGGTGCTTTGCTGCCGCCTTTCCTATGTTGATAAGAAGTGAACCGGAGCCGCTTGTTGGGTCGTAAATATTGATTCTATCCCTGTCTCGCAAATGCCAGGACACGATTTCGGCCATTAGAATTGCGACTTCGTGAGGGGTGTAGAATTCTCCGGCCTTCTTCCCGGCGTGTGCCGCGAAGTTTCCAATGAGGTATTCGTATATGAATCCTAGAACATCATAATCCTGAGTGTCATCAGTTGGAATATCCTTTATGAGTTTGAGAAGATCCAGAATGGCTTTTGTCCTTGCGCCATTGGTATCTCCCAGTTTACTAAGACCAGTCTGAAGGGTATTGAAGATTTTGTCGAATACCCTATGGTGCGTAACGAAGATATTCCTTTCGAAAGAGAGGAGTGCGTCAGTTACTTGAGAAGCGTCAAACCCGGAATCAGGAGAAATCCAAGTGGAGAATAGGTATTTGTAACTGATGAAGTACCCCAGCTTCTGTTGGATATATGTCTTATCAGAAGCGGGAAGGCTCTCGTTCAGGTCGTTTTTGATGTCCTCAGCTGTCCAGCCATCGTGAAGCAAGAGTTCTTCTTCTTTGTCGGAAAGAAATTTATAGAAGATGAAGCCTAAGATATAGTCTTTATACTCGTTCGCTTCAATCTTAGAACGCATCTTATTGGCGGATGCCCATATTTTACTGGCAAGCTGCTGTTTGTTCATTTTGTCTGTATCGCTTATGTTACATCAAGAAACAACAGCAACACAGTTACTGAGCACGCAATGCGGGCTATCCCTACAACAGAAACTACAGAAAAACGCCGTAATATTCTTCCAACTTGCTGACTATCTCTTGCTACAAAAAGCGAAGATACGAAAACTTATGGATTTTTAGGCTTATTTACGGCTGTTTATCCTATTTTCGTAATACTTACCGGCACTAAATCCAGTTCATCTATCAGCAGTTGCACCTGTTCTCTGTGCTCTGATGCAAAGTATTTCAGGATGGAGTTCTCCGATTTTTGAGGTGCGGTTTCTCTCTTCTGATTCTGGCCGTTCTGCCTCAA
>JAZLKJ010000080.1:0-4308 GCA_045597565.1 Prevotella sp.
AAGAAAACCCTCGAAACTAATGACGAGGGTACAATTGGATCAAAGAGTGTGTTTGAGGATAAAGTGATTTACTTGCAGCAATCCTCCTTCTTCTCGCACAATTCCATGTTAAAGAACTCAGAGAAGAGCTGCTGAGCATACGCCCAGTTCTCACTGTTGATGCAATACTTCACTTTAGGCGTTTCAATCTCACCCTGTATCAATCCTGCATCCTTTAGGGCTGACAAATGCTGACTTACAGTAGCCTTAGCAATAGGCAACTCCTCATGAATATCCCCAAAGTAACACGCATCCTGCTTTGCCAGGAACTTCATGATGGCGATGCGAGCCGGATGCCCGAGAGCCTTGGCAAATCCCGCCAGCGTCTCCGTCTTTATACAATATTTCTTTTCTGCCATAATAAGCGTTTGTTTAATTTTCTGGTCGCAAAGTTACGAACAATATTTTAAATCAACAAATGTTTGTTCGTATTTTTGCGATTAATTAACAAAAAAAGCCTCATTCATCAATTCTTTAGACGAAAGAATAGTGATGAATGAGGCAAAGTTATCTTTCTAGCAGTTTTTTTATCGTCAAATTTGTTGCGACAATTCTGTAGCTTCAAGTTCTATTATTTTGCTTTATTGAATATCAACGGGAGGTATTCGGGATAAACCACGATCTCGCTGATTCTGACTAGAGCCCCCACTAACTCCCCCGAAAGGGGAGAAACTTGATTTCCCTCAGTTCTTTCTAAAGAAGAGTTCTGAGCGTTAGTATTGATGCTAATCATAAGCAGTAAAAGAATTATGAGTTTCTTCATTACTTTATTTTCTTTATTCCGTTTTCAATATACATTCCCTTTGTTGGAACTTCGGCGAGTTTCTGGCCATTCAATGCGTAGATGCTATTCGATTTCGCCTGATTTGCAGGAATTGATGCAACGTCTGTAGAGTTATCGAGAGAAAGTGTGATGCTTACCTCTCCTGTTCCGAAGGCATCCTTCAACTGTTGTGCTGACAGACCTTCGATCTTGCCAATAGGCGTGTATTCCCATGAGTTGCTGTCGAAGAAGATGCAAAGTTGATTGCTGGTATAGAGCATGATGTCACCTGGCTCTGTGGTGATGTAGGTGTCGTTGGAGGGAAGCGAGAAACCAAGTGATCCCACCTTCTCGAAACCGCCGTAATCATGAGCATTGTAGGTCACCGCCCCACCTTTCAATCGTTCAACCAATGCCTTTGTCGCAGCATTATCTGCGAGTTTCACCGTTATAGTGTTGTTATTTAATTTCAAATTCATGGTCAAATTTTGTTGTTCATTATCTGTTGGCGGCATTGCATCAACTTCTTCACTCTGGCAAGCCATCATGACCATAGCCATGAAAACTATATAAAGATGTGAAATATAATTCTTCATGTGATATTCTTGTTAATTATGCCGCTCTCCATTGGGTTGGAGTCTTTCCTGTCATAGCTTTGAAGAAGCGGACGAAGTGTTGTGGGTATTCAAAGCCAAGGCGTTGGCTGACTTGAGTGACGGAAAGCCCCCCTCGATCACCCCCAACGGGGGATGACGTGAGTAACTCCTTGGCTTTGGCAAGGATGCGGTCATTGATGAGGTCTTTGGCTGTTCGTCCTGTCTCTGTCTTTACCAATGTGCCGAAGTAGCCAGTGGATAAGCAGCACTTGTCTGCAAAGTAAGCAACAGTTGGTAAACCCTCACGTTCTGCCTTTTCTGAGATATAATCATCGAGAAGGGTTATGAACTTCTTCACCACGCTATGATTGATCTCCTCGCGAGTGATGAACTGACGGTCGTAGAAACGGAGGCAATAGTTCAGAAGGAGTTCGATGTGGCTCACAACCAATTCGCGTGTATGCTTGTCGATGGCATGATGCAGTTCCTGTTCTATCATGGCAAGGACTCCCTTGAAGATTTCTACCTCCTGAGCGGAGAGGTGAAGTGCCTCGTTGCTGGTATAATCGAAGAACTCATAACGGCTCATCTGCTTGCCCAATGACGTGCGGTTGAGAAGGTCGGGATGGAAAGCCAACCCGATGTATTTTGCAAAGGGCACCTCTGGGTTAGGTTCTACGTTTACCACTTGTCCTGGCGCAAAGCTCGTGACGGTCATCTCGTCGAAGTCGTACTCTGTGCGACCGTAAGAAAGCTTGCACCCCTTGTTCTCCTTCAGGTAGATGGCATAAAAGCCATAGTGCATCTGGCACTCCTTGATATGCTCTGTATTATCCACATGAATAACGCTTACAAGGGGATGAAGAGTCTCCATCCCGTTGTAGTCGTTGAACTGCTGTATTGTATCTAAATGAATCTGTTGCATAATATAATTTGTGATTTAAGCCTGGAAGGCTTTATTTGAGTAACCGGGGGCATCGCCCTCGGATTACGAAGATACCTACCACAACAGCCTGGAAGGCTGTACCTTGTACCCGATGTTAGTCCTTGAAGAACAGATCGTTTGATGGATCCTCTCCCATCTCTATAAGCCACTCCTCATACTCCTCTCGAAACGTCTTCACTTTATGGTGTTCTTTCTGCCCCTTGATGTATTCAATTACAGCTGGACGTTCCTTTACACTATAAGTGAAACCTGCATACCCATTGCCCCAACCTTCAAACATAGGAAACTTATGACGATTCTCCTTCAGCCACTTGGACGTTTCCTGCTTAATGACTCTCACAAATTCGCTTACGGCTAATGTTGGATGAATCTCCACACACATGTGAACATGATCTGGCATGGAATTTATGCGATAAAGGTAGCACTTCTTCTCATTGCACATCCCGAGTATGTAAGCATAGAGCTCGCGTTCATATTGTTCGTTGATTGTGCGTTGACTACACTTTGTGCGCCACACAATGTGATAAGTAAGATTTAGATGTGCCATATCAAGAGGTTTATAATTATAACGAGTATTGGACGGATTTATTGCTTTGGTTAGGGGCAAGGTACTGCCCTCCAGGCAGATGTAGGCTGTTTGCATGAGTAGCCGAGGGCGTTGCCCCCGGTTACTCAGATGTTGGCTTCCAGCCAAATGCTATCGCCAAATAAAGGATGCAAGCATTGGTTATTTCAAGTTCTCTCTGAATCCGAGGGCGTTATCCCCGGTTACTATCGCTTCGCTTGTACTGCTTTAGGCAGATGTTTCTTTGCTTATGCACCCTCGGATTACTATGCTGTCTTCAAACAAGCCTGGAGGGCTTTATTTGAGTAACCGGGGGCATCGCCCTCGGATTACGATGACCACCTCCACAGCAGCCTGGAGGGCTGTACCTTGCACACGATGTTTCTCAGATATTGGCTTCCAGCCAAATGCTATCACCAATATAGAGGAAGCAAAGCATTGGTTATTTCATATTCTCATTAAAGAAAGCTTCCAACTTATCCCAAGGAATAACCTTGTCCTTTCCTCCATCGTAAAGGTCACAGTGTGAGGCTCCAGGAATAATCATCAGCTCCTTGTTCTCTGGAACAGAGTTTGGTTTGCGAACAGCATCGTAACCTTCAGCCTTACCCTCTGTCATGTACTTATAAGCGGCTTCGCCGAAATAGCGTGAGTGAGCCTTCTCACCATGAACGATGAGTACGGCCGAGCGAATCTCATTGATATAATAAAGGAAGCGGGTGTTGGCGTATGCCTGACATCCGAAGGTGTGCCAACCATCGTTGCTGTTGCCCGAACGCTTATGATAACCGCGTGGAGTCTTGTAGTAATCGTAGTAATCCTTCACGAATTGTGGAGCATCTTCTGGCAATGGATCAACAACTCCACCGCCTTGGGTTGTCTTGCCTGTGCGAGCAGCCTTCATGCGCTCATCTGCAAGTGCCTTTCGTGCAGCAAAACGTGCCTCCTCGTTGTTGTCAGCATCGAAGTAACCATTGCCATTCACTCGGCTCATATCGTACATAGTCATTACGGCAGTTGCCTTGATGCGAGGATCGATGGCTGCTGCATTGAGTGCAATGCCACCCCAACCGCAGATACCGATGATGCCAATCTTCTCCGCATCCACATCCGCACGCATGGAGAGGTAGTCAACGGCAGCAAGGAAATCCTCTGTATTTATGTCAGGTGATGCGGTTCGACGTGGTTCGCCAGATGACTCTCCAGTAAACGAAGGATCGAACGCCAAGGTGATAAAACCACGCTCAGCCATGGTCATGGCATAAAGACCAGAACATTGTTCTTTGACTGCTCCGAAAGGACCACTTACGGCAATAGCCTTCATCTTTCCTTTTGCATCTTTAGGAATGTAGAGGTCAGCAGCTAATGTAAATCCGTACTGTGTCTTGAAGGAAACCTT
>JAZLKJ010000081.1:0-10532 GCA_045597565.1 Prevotella sp.
AGGAAGTCCTGGAACTTATCCCACTGTGGCTCCTTAGAGTCGAGTGTGAATGGGTTCTTGCCTTCTTCAGCGAGCTGTGGGTTGTAACGCCAGAGGTGCCAGTAACCGCACTCAACAGCCTTAGCCTCTTCTGCCTGGCTCTTACCCATACCGCCCTTAGCCTTAAGACCGTGGTTGATACATGGAGCGTAAGCGATAACGAGTGATGGTCCTGGGTAAGCCTCTGCCTCACGGAATGCCTTGAGAGTCTGAGCCTGGTCAGCACCCATAGCAATCTGAGCTACGTAAACATAGCCGTAAGTAGTAGCAATCATACCGAGGTCCTTCTTGCGTACGCGCTTACCCTGAGCAGCGAACTGAGCGATAGCGCCGAGAGGAGTAGCCTTAGAAGCCTGACCACCAGTGTTAGAGTAAACCTCTGTATCGATAACGAATACGTTTACATCCTCGCCAGAAGCGATAACGTGGTCGAGACCGCCGTAACCGATGTCGTAAGAAGCACCGTCACCACCGATAATCCACTGAGAACGCTTGATGAGGTAGTGGTCGAGAGTCTTGAGCTCAGTGCATACTGGGCAACCCTTAGCAGCGCAGTCAGCGATCATTGGCTTGAGGATAGCAGCGAGACGCTTTGTTTCAGCAGCATCGTTGCACTTCTCAATCCACTCAGCTGCAGCAGCCTTGAACTCAGCTGATGGCTCGTCCATCTCGATAACCTTCTGGAGGAGGATAGCAACGCGCTCCTTCATCTTCTTGTTACCGATGTGCATACCGAGACCGAACTCGCAGAAGTCCTCGAAGAGTGAGTTGTCGAATGCAGGACCCTGACCCTTTTCGTTTGTAGTGTATGGAGTTGATGGGATAGAAGCAGAGTAGATTGAAGAACAACCTGTAGCGTTAGCTACCATCTGACGGTCACCGAAGAGCTGAGAGATGAGCTTAACGTAAGGAGTTTCACCACAACCAGAGCAAGCGCCTGAGAACTCGAAGAGTGGAGTAGCGAACTGTGAGTTCTTTACGTTAGAAGTGATGTCGATGAGATCCTGCTTAGTCTTAACGTTCTTAACGCAGTATTCCCAGTTCTGAGCTTCCTTAACGTCCTTCTCTGAAGTTGGGTCGTAAGCAACCATCTTGAGAGCCTTAGTGAGAACGCGGTTGCCCTCAGCATCCTTAGAAGGCTTGCCAGGACAAACGTCAACACAGTTACCGCAACCGAGACAGTCGAGAACGCCTACCTGCATACGGAAGAACATGCCCTTGAGAGCAGCAGGAGCCTTCATCTCGCGTGAAGGAGCGCCGAGAGCAGCGTTCTCTTCAGCAGTCATTGCGAATGGACGGATACAAGCGTGAGGACAAACGTAAGCACACTTGTTACACTCGATACAGTTCTCTGCATCCCATTCTGGAACGAATGCAGCAACACCACGCTTCTCGTAAGCAGCAGTACCGTTCATCCAAGTACCGTCAACAGTGTTGTGCTTAACGAAGTCAGAAACCTTGAGGAGGTCGCCTGCCTGAGCGTTGATAGGACGAACGAGTTCCTTAACGAATGCTGGTGCGTCGTCTTCCTTCTCAGGATCAGCTGGGAGGTTAGCCCATGCTGGATCAACTTCGAGAGTCTTGTACTCACCACCGCGGTCGATAGCAGCCCAGTTCATGTTTACAACGTCGTCACCCTTCTTGCCGTAAGACTTCTTAGCGAATGCCTTCATCTGCTCGATAGCGAGATCTACAGGGATAACCTCTGAGATGCGGAAGAATGCTGACTGGAGGATAGTGTTTGTACGGTTGCCGAGACCAATTTCCTGAGCAATCTTAGTAGCGTTGATGTAGTAAACGTTGATCTTCTTCTCTGCGAAGAGCTTCTTAATCTTGTTAGGGATGAAGTTTACGAGTTCCTCGCCCTCGAAGATTGTGTTGAGGAGGAAAGAACCGTTCTCGCGGATACCACGAGTTACGTCATACATGTTGAGGTATGCCTGAACGTGGCAAGCTACGAAGTTAGGAGTAGTGATCTGGTATGTAGAGCGGATAGGCTCGTCGCCGAAGCGGAGGTGTGAACAAGTGAAACCACCTGACTTCTTTGAGTCGTAAGAGAAGTATGCCTGGCAATACTTGTCAGTTGACTCACCGATGATCTTAACTGAGTTCTTGTTAGCACCAACAGTACCGTCAGCACCGAGACCGAAGAACTTGCACTCCTGGATAGAAGCACCACCGAGAGCCATTTCCTCAACTGCTGGGAGAGAGAGGTTAGTAACGTCGTCAACGATACCAACAGTGAAGTGGTTCTTAGGCTGGTCGAGCTCGAGGTTGTTGAATACAGAGATAACCTTAGCTGGAGTAACCTCAGAAGAACCGAGACCGTAGCGACCGCCAACGATTACAGGACGGTTCTCTACGTCATAGAATGCAGACTTAACGTCGAGGTAGAGTGGTTCGCCTTCAGCACCTGGCTCCTTAGTACGGTCGAGTACAGCGATCTTCTTAGCTGTCTTAGGAACAGCAGCGAGAAGGTACTTAACAGAGAATGGACGATAAAGGTGAACGTTAACCATACCAACCTTCTTTCCCTGAGCTACGAGGTGGTCGATAGCTTCCTTAGCAGCCTCACAAGCAGAACCCATGAGGATGATTACGTTCTCAGCGTCCTCAGCTCCGTAGTAGTTGAAACAGTGGTACTCGCGGCCAGTGATCTCAGAAATCTTCTGGCAGTACTTCTCAACTACGTCTGGGATAGCGTCATAGTAAGTGTTGCAAGCCTCACGGTGAGTGAAGAACTCGTTAGGGTTCTCAGCAGTACCGCGTGTTACAGGGCGCTCTGGAGTAAGAGCACGGTTACGGAAGTCCTCAACATACTCCATAGGAGTGATAGCCTTGATGTCTTCCATATCCATAACCTCTACCTTATGATACTCGTGAGAAGTACGGAAACCATCGAAGAAGTTTACGAATGGCACCTTTGTCTCGAGAGTAGCGAGGTGAGGAACAGCTGTAAGGTCCATAACTTCCTGTACTGATGAAGACGCGAACATAGCGAAACCTGTCTGACGACAAGCCATTACGTCCTGGTGGTCACCGAAGATACAGAGAGCGTGTGAAGCCAATGTACGAGCAGAAACGTTGAATACACATGGGAGAAGCTCACCAGCGATCTTGTACATGTTAGGAATCATGAGGAGAAGACCCTGAGAAGCTGTGTAAGTAGTTGTCAATGCACCAGCCTGAAGAGAACCGTGAACTGCACCAGCAGCACCACCTTCAGACTGCATTTCCTGAACGAGAACTTTCTGTCCCCACATGTTGACACGGCCGCGTGCAGCCCAGTCATCAGTGTGCTCCGCCATTGGAGATGATGGGGTGATAGGGTAGATAGCAGCTACTTCTGTGAACATATAGCTCACGTGAGCAGCAGCCTCGTTACCATCACATGTGATAAACTTTTTTTCTTTAGCCATTTTAAATTTAAATTTATAATGTTGGTTTTTAGTTTTGGAGTTTTGTATTTAGTTTTTGTTTTGGTCTTTTAATTTTTAATTTTTCATTTAATACATGAATCCCAGAAGCCAGATTGGAATCTGATTGCCAGCGCCCACTTCCATGTTGTATCTGAAGTAGATTGTGCTTGCTTCGGTTCTTGTCTTGTTCAGTCTCTTTGCATCAATGATGCGGCTCTTAATCTCACCGTCTATCATGAAATGCTTGTCGTGGGCTGCCTGGCTTACCTTGTGGTCTTTCCAGAGACAGTTCACTGCGAATGTCTCCATTACGTCCTGAAGTTCCACGTTGATAGGATAGATGGCGTACATCAGGTTTGTGTTGTGGAGCATTATCTTTGTAGGCTTCTTGGGGTGTAATTCCCCTACCGGATGAATTATATTGATGAGACGCGCGTCAGCGAGGTTCTTTATGTAGTTCATGACCGTCGCTCTTGACGTCTCTACATCTAGTGCAAGCTTGCTTATGTTAGGAGCCTTGCCAGCGTTGGTAGCAAGTTCGTAGAATAGCTTCTTGATGCGTGTGAGATACTTTAGTTCTATCTTCTTGATGACGAGAATGTCCACCTCTATCATCATGCTCATGGTAGTGAGTAGGTTCTCAGAGTAATTTTTCTTCTCTAAGAAGAAAGGGTAGAATCCATGGTGCAGATAGTTCTTGAAATGAACAGACGGAGTGACCTTCTGTAGAATCTGTCGCACGATGAGCTCATGGTTGCTGATAATCTCCTCCAGCGAGAATGTAGGGAAGGTTGTGCCAGTTTGCAGCGTGAGATATTCACGGAATGAGAGACCGCGCAGGTTGTAGCTCTTGACGATGCCGCCTATCTCTGTATTCTCTTCCTTCAGGCGCATCACGCTTGATCCAGTGAATACGATCTGGAGTGTAGGATACTTGTCGTAGCAGTCGCGGAGCTGTTGGCTCCAATCTGGCATCTTGAACACTTGGTCAATTAGGAGCACCTGACCACCGTCCTCGACAAACTTTCCTGCAAATTCCACAAGATCGTGTCCCTGAAAGAAGAAGTTGTTGAGGTTTATGTAAAGGCAATGACGGTTGGCAGGACCATAGTTTTCCTTGGCATATTGAAGAAGGAAAGTCGTTTTTCCCACACCTCTGGTACCCTTGATACCAATAAGGCGTGCGCTCCAGTCAATCTCATCGTTGAGGTAACGTCTCAGCGGTGCATTTACATGCTCCACCAGATATTTATGTGTTCTATAGAATGCTTCCATCATAATAAATCGTGTGCAAAGTTATAAATTTATTCTCATATTGCAAACTATAGATTACAAAAAATGCAAAAAAGGTAAATATTTTTGATTTTTTATTCTATCTTATTCATTTTTTTGCTAATTTTGCACCGAATATAATGATTTCTCTCCATGAAACTTCACATTTTTAATCCCGAACACGAGATTGCTTTGGCAATGAATCTAGACTGCTTCACCCCTTCTCATAATGTGGTGAAGATGCGTCGTGAATTGGCTTTCATGCCCGTTCTTTGGGCAGAAGATGGCGATTTGGTGCTTGTAGAGGATATAGAGTATGCTTACAAGGCGGCAGACAAGTTGGCTCCTTATATATATAATAATGTGAAATTTGTTGGCTACAACAGATTGCGCTCCATTATCAAGGAGAAGATTCAGCGTCGTCATTTTGATATGTTTCCTGCGCCATGGGGTTGGGACAAGTCCGTGCTGCATCTCTTCAAGTCGCTTGGATGGCCTGAGGAACGACTGCCTTCGGAGGAGTTTATTGAGAATGTGCGCAATGTGTCCCACCGTCGTACGGCGAAAAAGTTCCTTGAGCATGTTGGCTCACAGTTCGTGGCTTACGAGATAACCACCATCAACGAGCTTCTGCAACTCATAGACAAGTATGGCGAGGTAGTGCTGAAGGCACCCTGGAGCTGCAGCGGTCGTGGCATCCGTTTTGTGACGAAGGAAAACTGTGTACCGTCTCTCCTGCGTTGGATAGACAATGTTATCAACCAGCAGGGAGTGCTCATGGTGGAACCAAAATACGACAAGTTGCGCGACTTCGCCATGGAGTTTGAGGCTGAGAACGGTATTGTTAAGTTCTCTGGCTTCTCCATCTTCGATACCTGCTATACAGCTTATTCATCTTCGCTCATTACAACCGAGGAACATAAGCGCGAGATTCTAGAGCAGTACATCTTCCCGAGCCTGATAGACGAGACCGTTTCCTGCCTTGAAGACTATCTTGCTTCAATCATTCCTGAAGGTTATGAAGGCGGCATTGGGGTTGACATGATGATTGTTAAGAACGGAGCAGGCTTCCTCCTTCACCCATGCGTGGAGATTAATTTCCGTCGTACCATGGGGCACGTAGCCCTTAACTTCCGTACAGACGATCTTACTCCTGACCGACAGATGGTTATTGACTTCGCCCGCAACTTTGAACTGAAAATTAAATAAGAATAAGTAACTGTGCCCAGCGGTTTTCCGCTGGGTTATTTTAATATCAAGGATGAAAAAACAACTTCTTCTCGCTGCCTTTGCAGCCCTAACCCTTACAGCCTCGGCTCAGTACAAGTCGCAGGTATGGTGTCCAGACAATGGCGACGGCACCTTTACTAATCCTGTTATAAATGCAGACTATTCCGACCCTGATGTCTGCGTAGGCGCTTCCGGCGAAGACTTTTATCTTACCGCCTCTTCCTTTTCCCATCTTCCTGGTCTTCCAATCCTTCATTCAAAAGACCTCGTTAACTGGGAAATCATCAATCACGCAGTGAAGACTCTTCTTCCTGCCGATCGCTATAATGTTCCGCAGCATGGCAACGGCGTTTGGGCACCTTGCATCCGTTATAACAAGTACAACCAGCTTTATTACATCTATTGGGGCGATCCTGACCTTGGTGTTTTTGTTGTTACAGCCAAAGATCCTGCTGGAGAATGGAGCGAGCCAAAATGCATTATTGAAGGCAAGGGCATGATTGACACTTCTCCTCTTTGGGATGAAGACGGAAAATGCTACCTTGTTAATGGTTGGGCAAACTCCCGCTGTCAGTTCAACTCCGTTCTCACTGTTCGCGAGATGTCTGCCGACGGCATGAAGGCTATTGGAAATCCTGTCATCGTCTTTGATGGTAACGGCACTCCTCATCGCACTGCAGAAGGACCTAAGTTCTATAAGCGTGACGGCTGGTATTGGGTTATGTTCCCTGCTGGTGGCGTGCCTACTGGTCATCAGGTGGCTATGCGCTCGCGCTCGCCTTACGGACCTTATGAATACAAGGTTGTTCTTGCTACTGGTGATACTGGCGTTAACGGCCCTCATCAGGGTGGTTGGATTCATACCGCACAGGGCGAAGACTGGTTCCTTCATTTCCAGGACAAGGAAGCTTACGGTCGCGTGGTGTTCCTTGAGCCTGTTAAGTGGGTTGACAACTGGCCTGTCATGGGCGAATCTCTCAAGCCTTCTAAGCAGAGCAAGATGTACAATCCGAACCTTCCTGTGTTGGATAAATATTGCGGTCAGCCGGTCAAGACATACAAGAAGCCTAACGTTGGCAAGACTTACCCTATAAACAATCCTGTTGAGGACGATGATTTCAGCTCTATTCAGCTCGGCAAGCAGTGGCAATGGAATGCTAACTACGACCAGACCTTCGGCATGCCAACTCCTGACGGCTATTTCCGTCTCTTCTGTCATCGTCAGAGCGAAGGCTTCAAGAACCTTTGGGAAGCCGGGAACCTCCTTCTTCAGAAGACTCCTGCCGACAACTTCACCGCAACAGCCAAGGTTACTGTGACAGCAAAGGATGAAGGTCAGTATGGCGGACTCATCTGCTTCGGCATGGATTACAGCAGCATCGTTCTCCGTAGAGTGGGGAATGAGTTCAAGCTTCAGCAGATCTCATGTAAGTCTGCCGACAAGGACAAGGCTGAGAAGATCACCGACATTGCAACCTTCAAGCCTACAGCAGAGGATCGTGTCAGCTATCAGCCTTCCATCCATTGCGACATGCAGTTCCGTTTGAAGGTAGAGTACATCGGCGGCGCAACCAGCGATGGCGAGAACAAGCACGAGGCAAAGGTCACATTCTTCTATTCTCAGGACGGCAAGAAGTTCAAGCCATGCGGCGAACCTCTCACCATGCGTCAGGGTAAGTGGGTAGGAGCCAAGGTCGGCTTCTGTGCAGCAGAGCCAGCTGGTAAGAAAGTACGCGGCTGGATGGACATCGACTGGTTTAAGATTACGAAGTAGGCAAACTAAAATCGTTAAACTAAACTACATTTTGTTTTTTTGTAAATAAGGTTGACTCCTAAAGTAACATTTATGAGTCAACCTTATTTACAAAAAGACACTACATAAGTTCTGAAATAACAAAAAAAGGAGGCTTTTATTTTTTTGTTTTAGAAAAAAACATTACCTTTGCACCTGAAAACATCAAGAGCAGTCGCTTTTAGCGGACTCACCAACCGAGCAAGCAGCGAGAGCTGTAAGAAATAAATCTCGATTTAATTTCTTATAGCCGAGTCGCGCACGAGGAAGACAAAGTCAACCTCGTTTTAGGAAGCCACGGTGGTAAAGGGACGATGTGGAAGTGTCTTGTTTTATCAAGACTTCGTTTAACTTCAAAAACAAAACCTAATATGGAAAAGAACCTCTCTTCACAGTTCGCTTCGCAGTTTGCAGAAGCATCACTCCGTTCTCTCGTAGAATCATTCAACTCACTGGTAGGAAACCGCGGATTCAATTCCGCACGCGCTGCACACGACCACGCTCTCATCGAAGAGTTCAAGCGTCGTGGCATAGACGTGTCAGCCATAGCTGACGGCCAGACAATCTCCTTCGCCCATCAAGTCACTCTTGACGAATCATCTAAGAAACTCATGATAAAGGGATAATACCTCTTATTCCTCATAAGCAAAAGTCCGTATTCGCTGTCTGCTCTTAGCGAATACGGACTTTATATTTTCCTTCTTCCACAAACTTCTTGTATTAACAGGAAAACATTTTTGCCTTCATAACTAAGGTCCAAGTGGTTGGTTTTTCTTGTTTTTGTTAAAAGGATGGGAAACTGGAGTTAGTAACAGAAACAATGAGTACTCTTTCAGATTCCATATCTGTTCATTAACCTCGTCCACTCAGATATTCTCTAAAAGCAAAGAGTGGTATGTTTTCTATCCATGATTGGTCTTCATAATTCTTCATGCTAAGGCGAATGCCCTTCAAATGTGGATTGTTGTCAATGAACACCTTCATGGATTTAGCCTTAACACTACGGGGAGGTTCATATCGATGACATTCTTTATCATCCATGAAGTAGCAGAACCACATACCACGAAAAACAAGTTGTCAATCCAAGCACCCTTGCTGTTCCAGAAATGGCTTAGTGCATGTACGAATCGTGCGTTAGGGGTGTCAAAACATGGCAGTTCGTCAATAAACACTACCAATCGTTTCCCTCTTTTGATTGCAACAGGTTAGCAAGGAATCCAAATGCTTCCATCCAAGTTTTAGCTTTCGCCCCCTTATGTCCATACTCTATCAGGGCTTCATTGAAGACAGCCATTTCCTCGTCACGCGAACCGTCAATGATTCCCGTAACGTAGAAATCAAACTTATCCTTGAAGTATTGGCGTATCAGAAATGTTTTGCCAACACGTCTGCGACCATACACAGCAACAAATTCTCCTTTGTCGCTTGTCATGAACTTCGAGAGCTTTGCGAACTCTTCTTTTCTTCCTATTATCTTTTCCATGGCGCAAAGGTACAAAATAAAAAATGAAAAACAACGTACACCCGGGCTAAAAATGCAATATTTTGTTATTTTTAGCCCAGTTGTAGTCTTACTGCCCACGATTTTCCGACCTGTCTTGCCCCTCTCATCAGGAGAGGCTTGCGCCTTGTTTTGTCCTTCCATGCCGTTAGTTCGGCATCGATCAATCTTGTATAGTATGCCATTTGAATCAAAATTATGCGGCAAAATTACAAAATAAAGAGGAATAATCAAAGGTTTTTAGAGAAAATCAAGAGGAATAAATGCGGTTTTTAGTAAAAATTCAAGAGGAATAAATGCGGTTTTTAGTAAAAATTCAAGAGGAATAAGCCTGTTGTAACGTAAAATCGTAACAAAATCTCCACCTCGATCGCAGGGATGGAGGTGGAGATTCAGCTACGATACTCTCTCTTGAAATCAGTTTGTGCTTTGAAGTGAGAAATTCTGCCCTGTTATATTCAGGCGTGCCTGGCGTACAGCTTCTATGCAGCCAATAGGCGATTTCTGCATTTCTTCTATAGCCTTCATCTTCTTCTCCGTTGAGATACGATGAAATTCGTTCAAGTAAGTCATTGTCCATGGTTTTTTAAAAGAAAATCTGCCTTGCGCAAATCGTTGGTTTACTAATTCCAAGGAAGAAGTGGTGCTTCACGTGGCAGGACTTTGCATTATTGAATTACACCCAACTTTATATCGCGACTTTTTTTTGCCTCTTCATTTGCGTGGCTCCCTTTACAATTCATAAACGAAAAGTGAAGGCTCGGGGCGAGGACTTTTGCGCTGCGCGAATACAACAGGATCACCACGGCTTGATTATTTTGTCTGCAAAGTTATATTTTTTATTCCTACCGCAAAACTTTTGCGTTCGAAAATGATAAGACTATTAATTACGGTCAATAGTGTCATCCGTTTCTTTTCCACCTTCCACAGTCCTAATCTCGTCTTCGGTCAAACCATAGAGATTATAGGCGAGACGGTCGATTTCATGCTTTTGAGATTACTATTGTGAATCAAGGAAGCCTGTCCCTATGACCCGTAGCAGCGAACTGTTTGGCTAATCAAAATAAATATTTTGTTTGTTTTATGTAAAAATATGCACAAAAAGTTGTAAGTAATGAAAAATTATACTTATCTTTGCAGCACAAAACAATAGAATATGGTTAAAATCAGACAATTCAACTCAGTTGAAGAACTCAGGGCTGCATTCGCAGAGTCCGTGAGTCGTAAGAAACGATTAGAACTGATGCTTCGTTCTGGTGCCAGTGCAGAAGAACTCAAA
>JAZLKJ010000082.1:0-7139 GCA_045597565.1 Prevotella sp.
TTCCTCCACCTCTTTGTTCGGAAATCCAAGTGTGTATAGCCCGAATTCCTTGTCGTATCCCTTTATGGTGAGGTAGCCACTTTGGAAAACTACAGGTATTGGATTGGAGCTATTGCCATCAATAGAGTTTAGCACATTTCCTTTCACCTCTATGTTTGACATACTTTCAAGATTGTAATCATGAAGTTGTAACAGAGTGACAAGGTAGGTCGGTGTGCCGGTCTCAAACCAATAGCTGCCGAATTCTTTTGTTTTGATGGTCTTCAAAAGACTGAAAGGATTATACATGCCAGGCACGTTCTGGTGGAAGTGGTAGCCGTCGTACTTCTCTTTCAGCATAGCATAACACTCTTCTGTAGTCATGCCGTTTGCCGCAGCAAGTTCTGCCACGCCTTCATCGAAATAAGCATGAAGCTCCTCCTCGCTGATGCCACATATATTATAATAGCGTGAGTCCATCGAGAGGTCGGTCAGGTGGTTGAGGTCGGAGAACACGCTAACCTTGCCGAACTTGGTTACACCCGTCAGCAAAGCAAACTGTATGCAGCCGTCCATGGACTTCAAAGCACCGTAGAATGCCTTCAGCGTACTACGGAATTCCTCCTGAAGTTCCATGTTGCCAATGGCTTGCAGCATCGGTTTGTCATATTCGTCAATGAGAATCACAACCCGCTTGCCTGTCTGCTCGTATGCTTTGCGAATGACGTTGCAGAAACGAGGACCATAATCATCACCTTCTGCCACAATGCCGTATTTTTGTTCTTCAGCAGAGAGGAAGGCATTGAGTACTGCATCGAGACGTTCCTTCTTATCATACTTTTGTGTGTTGAGGTCAAAATGCATTATAGGGTGCACCTCCCATTTCACGTCATCAGTATCAATGGCAAGTCCCTTGAACAGCTCGCGTTTTCCCTCAAAGTATGCATGTATGGTAGAGAGCAGGAGTGACTTTCCGAATCTGCGTGGTCGGCTGAGGAAATAATAGCATCCTTCCTGCACCATCTGTTTTATTAGTGCAGTCTTATCTACATAAAGAAAACCTTCACTGCGAAGTTTCTCAAATTCTTGTATTCCTATCGGGTATTTGAATTTGCCCATGCTTACTTGTAATTTGGGGGCAAAGATACGAATTATTTCTTTACGAACAAAATATACCGGCAAAAAAATAGCAATTAGGCTGATAATTACCTAATTGCCTTTATCATTCGCTGTTTTCCGAATTGGTCTGTGCGGAGTTCTATGTTGGAGAAACCTTTGGCTGTGAGCATCTGAAGCATCTCTTCTGCGCAAAGCGGATTTATCTCGAAGAAAAGCATGCCGCCAGACGAAAGGTGGAGTAGGGCGAAGTCGGCTATAGCGCGGTAGAAGAGCAGCGGGTCGTGGTCTGGGACGAAGAGGGCGAGCGAAGGCTCATGGTCAAGGACATGGGCGGACATCTCTGAGCGTTCCTTCTCCATGATGTAAGGCGGATTGGAGACTATTATATCAAACCGACCTCCCCCGTCCCCTCCACAAGGAGGGGTGAATACCCCACAAGGAAGGAGTTTTGTTGCGGCAGACTCTCCTGCTGCGAGGATGTCTTGCTTGATGAAGGTGATGTTTGCTCCATGTTTCTCGGCATTGTGCTTGGCTATGGAAAGAGCTTTTTCGGAAATATCGATGGCGGTGATACGGGCGTTGAGCTCCTTGGCGAGAGTGATGGCTATGGCGCTGGAGCCTGTGCCGACATCAAGAATTCTGAATTCAGAATACAGGATACAGGATTGTTCTTCGCCACTAATTCTGCATTCTGCATTCTGCATTCTGCATTCAGCATTCAGCACTCTGCATTCCTCTATGACCCATTGGCAGAGTTCCTCTGTCTCGGGGCGAGGAATAAGGACGCCGCTGCCGACGGAGAATGTTCTGCCGAAGAAGGTCTCTTCGCCAAGGACATATTGGACAGGTTCGCCTGCGGCAATGCGAGCGACGATTTCTGCGAAAGCATTAGCGGAAACGTGCTCATTCTCAAGACTGTCTGCACAGAGCAAGTCGGCAAAACTCATTTGGAGAACCTTGTCTGCGAGAAGTCGGGCTATGGCTTGCGCCTCACCAGCTTCGTAACTCTGACGGAGAGAGAATATGAGAGATTGATAATTGATAATTGAAACTTGGATAATTGAAAATTAAAAACTTACCAGAGGCGGAGCTTTTTGTAGAGTGTGTTGAAAATAAAATAGAACGACGAGCCGACGAAGAGTCCTACGATGGCATCAATAGCGTAGTGTGCCTGAATATATACCGTTGCGATGCTCATCAGGATGAAGAACGGAAGAAGTATGAGAGAGAGTTTCCACTTCTTTGAGAAGAGCAGGAGGAGTTCCATGACGGCACAGCATCCGACATGGCTGCTTGGGAATGCCGCTGTAGGTCTTTCGCCTGCATGGTGAGCGCCCTCAACAAGCTGATAGAAGAATCCGTCCTTGTCGCCAGGCATGGTAAGGCAAGCCTGACTGTTCATAAAGTGATCGCCAGCATCTGGGAATAGTCCTTCGCGAATGCTGTCCAACCCCGCATATTCGTAATAATAGATAGGTCCGGTTACTGGAATGAGATCGAATATCACATAGAAAGCGAAGAATCCTGTAAGCAATACAAAGGAAGCACGCAGGAAATCCTCTCGCTGCCAGAACAGGTAGTAGATGAGTGTTACTGCGATGAACAGGTAGTAAGAGTAGTAGCCCATGTGCAGAGGCTCCGACATCCAACTTGGAAGGATGGTGTGGAGCAGAAGAGCCGGCTGGCAACCGAAGATGTTTTGGTCGATGCCAGCAAATGTCGGGTCAAGATTCGGCAGAACCTTGTTCAACTCGTAAGTGTCAGGATACCACCAAGAAAGCAAGGCCGCCTGCAAGAGTACGCGGAGGAAGAGCGTAAACTGGCATGGCAACCAACGGTGGACGAGCCAAAGTCCGCCCATCATGGCAAGTATCTGCAAGCGTCCGCCGATGAGAGCCAGCGGATTTGTGTGCGTGGTGTAAGTAAAGAAAATGAGGATAATGGTGAAAGCCATGTAGGCAAGTACCACCCATTCCACTGCGAGAAGGGCATGCGACGACGATCTGTCAATCTTGAAAAGCTGCTTCATCTTCTGTTATTCCTCCTCGTCAGTAGGTTGTACCTGTATGTCGTCACTTCCCGTATTCACAGGTTCAATGACGTCAACGACATCGCCTGCAGAAAGCAACTTCTCGTTTTCTTCCTCGGCTTTCTGAATCTTCATCTGCTCGTTTGCCTTGTTGTACTTGTGCTTGAAGATGGCAAGCTGTACGCTGATAAGCAGTTCCACGAAAGCATACGCAACGAAGCACCAGCCGCAGAGAACCATAAAGAACGAAACCGTCTCGGAGATAAATGCCGGCTTCAGTACGATAAGGATTCCGAAGAGGAAGAGTATAGAGGTTATTACCCAATAAGCCACAGGCACAAGCGAGTACTGTCGTGCCTTCATAAGGCTGATGAACTGGTTGAACGCACCGAGGATAATCATTGCTCCGAAGATGATGTTGAGCACATTCTCCAATGTTCCTGGAACAACAATCAGGATAAGACCAAGAATGATGCTTCCGCTACCGGCGATAGGGAAGAAAGGAGTGGTCTGTGTAAGTTTGTTTCCTTCGGCATCGAAAACCTCAGTCTTGCCTGCGTTCTTTTTCTGATGAAGGTAACTAGCCCATGAGATGGCACCTGAAGCGAGGAACAAAGCACCGATGGCACGAATGAATCCGTGGCGCATGTCCTCAGGATATTCTATGAGCATATAGCCGATTGCGATGGCGCAAAGGGCGCGGAATAAAGTACTTTTTAGTATTCTCATGGCTGCAAAATTATGAAATGTTTTTCAATTATTGGCAAAATGTTTTGATTATTTTACTAAATTTAGTAATTTTGCATCCGTAAAATATAATATAAGGTATGCAGAAAGTTATTATTTCAAGTAATCTTGAACAAGATATAATGAATGCTTACAACGAATGTGAGCATGACAAGACCTTCATCCTCTGCGATGAGACAACGGCTGAGCTATGCCTGAACACGCTGAACGCAAAACAGGTAGCGCCAAATAGAATTAGTATTTGCGACGGGATAGAAGGTCAGCTGATAGTAATTCCTGCTGGTGATGACAATAAGACCGTTGAAAGCATCTCAAAGGTTTGGACGGCTCTTTCTACCAGCGGTGCCACTCGCCATTCGCTGCTTATTAATATCGCGGGCGGAATGGTTACCGACCTTGGTGGTTTTGCTGCGGCTTCTTTCAAGCGTGGCATAAACTTCATCAATATTCCTACCACTCTTCTTTCTCAGGTGGACGCTTCTGTCGGTGGCAAGACTGGTATAAACTTCTGCGGCTACAAGAACGAGATTGGTGCTTTCTGCGATGCTTCTTCGGTGATTATCTCAAGCGAATTCCTCAAGACCCTTGACAAGGAGAACATTCTTTCCGGCTATGCCGAGATGCTGAAACATGCGCTTCTCAAAGACAAGGAAATGCTTGCCGAGCATCTTTCTTTCGACTTTGACTTTAACTCTGACTCTAATGCTGACTTGAACCTTGACTTTGTGAAGATTCAGGAGATGGTGGCTGAGAGTATCGCAGTGAAGCAAAAGGTGGTTACTGAAGATCCGCATGAGAAGGGCATACGCAAGGCTCTGAACCTCGGTCATACTTTCGGTCATGCGTTTGAGAGCTGGGCTATGCGTCATAATTGTCCTGTCCTTCATGGCTATGCCGTGGCTTGGGGCATTATTTGTGAACTTTATCTTAGTGCTAAGAAGTGCAACTTCCCTACAGATACCCTCCATCAGGTGGCATCGTTCATAAAGGAGAACTACGGTAAGCTCGGCATCACTTGCGACGATTATCCAGAACTCCTTGAACTTATGACCCACGATAAGAAGAACAAGGATAGTTCAACCATCAACTTTACGCTGCTTGGTGGAGTAGGCGATATTCGCATAAACCAGACGGCAAAAAAAGAAGAGATAGAAGACGCGTTGGACTTCTATCTCTTTTAAGGGGGCTAATTCTTCTTGAACACCCACTCACGTTGTACGCAGAAGTCGATGAAGAAGATTATTGTGTCAACGAAGACCTTCAGTATAGTTGCGTTTATGCCTGTTAGTTTAAAGAGGGTTGATACGCAGAAGCCAGATACAAGCATTATGGTTGCAACCACTGTGTAGTATTTCAGGATAGACCTCTTGTTGGAATTCTTGAAAACCACCTTGGAGTTTATGCAGTAGTTGTAGAGTGAGGATAGCGTGCGTGCCATAACTGTTGCAACCACAATCTTGCTTATCGCGCCACAATTCATTTCTGGCAGTATAGAAACGAAGATGGTGAAGAGTGTGATGTCAAGAAGGAATGAGCTGAATGCCGAGAGAATAAACTTCATGAAGAGTTTGTAGATGATGATGGAATCCTTTATTGGATTGAAATGGCTCGTGGCATTATTGTCAATGTAGATGGTTGAGATAGTTACCTCTTCTATGTTAATATCCTTCTCCTTGCAGGCGATGAGCATATTCGTCTCGTACTCATAGCGTTCGCCGGCAACCTTCATGAAGGCTCTCATGACATTTTTTCCGAAGGCACGAAGACCGGATTGTGTGTCCGTAATCTTTAGACCAACGAAGGAAGCGAATATGCTACGAGTCATCTTGTTGCCGAACTGGCTGCGCAGAGGAACGTTCTCCTTGTCGAAGTCGCGGCAGCCAATGACGAGGCTGTCGGGTTTCTCCTTCAGTCGTTCTACTACCTTGAGAATGTCTTTCACGCAGTGCTGTCCGTCGCAGTCGGCTGCAACCATGCCTATGGCGTCAGGGTAATTGTTGAGCACATGGTTTATGGCAGTCTTCAGTGCACGTCCCTTTCCTTGGTTTACGTTGTGGATGAGCAGGTCGAATCCCTCCTCCTTCATGTGCTTGAAGAAAGGTGCCTGTCCCTCTCCGGAGCCGTCGTCAACGATAACGATGTGCTCAAAGTTTTCCTTTACCTCTGCCATGAACTCTGCCATGATTTTCTCGTTAGGCTGATAGGCTGGGATAACGATTACAACATCTTTTTCCATGAATGTGGTTTAAGGTTAATGGTTTCTAGTTAATGTTTTTAAGGTTTGTTTGTTATGTTTCTCGCGTGCAAAGTTAAGTAATTCTGCGTTAATATACAAAAAAATAGGCAAAAGTTTGAAAACCGCTTGAAACTTTTGCCTATTATTGGGGGAGAGCGAATGCTTACGTTAGAAATTCATGCCCACCGTGAGTTGTAAACTGCCATTCTTTGACTCGTCGAAATTGTCATGCGAGATGTTCGAGAGACCAATGTCGTAGCTGAGATCGGCATAGAACATGTCCATTCCGATGCCACAACCTATCTTCAGTCCGCCATCAAAACGCTTGAAGTTGTATGAACTTTCGCCGAACGAATTGTATGCAGCACGGTTGTTGAAGTTCTTTATCTTACCACCTACGCCGCAAGCGAGATAACCACCGGCGTATGGCTGAACACTGAATGTGTGGTCAATGTTGTAGATGTACTTCAGTGTTATAGGTACTTCAAGGTAGTTCAGTGAGTAGGTCATGTTGTCATAAGCGGATTTTTTGCCGCTCTTACCGCCTTTTTCCACATACTCCAAGCCAGTCTCTAGGTAGAGTGGGGCAACTTGCGTCAGCGGCATACCGGCAACAACACCGATGTCAAGGCCGGTTCTGCTAATGCCACCGTCAAGATACTTGTCGTCAGAGTTTACTGTAGAGAATGCAGGTCCTATGCGCAGACCGACGTATGGACGGAAACTGTAGTAATTGTAGTTCGTGCGGTTGAAGGAACTGCCTCGTGAAGAATAGTTACCTCGTGAAGAGTAGTTGCTTCGTGAATAATTGTTGCGAGTGCCGCGCCAATTTCTCTGCGCATTTGCTCCCAGACTGCATATCACGGCCATAAGAGCGAGAATAAAGGTCTTTTTCATTCGAAAATATTTGTTTGCGAGACTATCTAAAAACAGCCTCATTGTTAGTAATTCGTGAGTTATGACAAAAGAAAGAATAGCGGACTTCGGAGTGAGGTTCGCGGCTATGGTCATTAGGTATTCTATGGTTTT
>JAZLKJ010000083.1:0-10198 GCA_045597565.1 Prevotella sp.
GACTGGTCCGAATGTCGTACACTACAACCTTCCGGAGGCACAGCAAAAGGCTATAGAGAACCACCTCGGCGTGGGTCATTGGCCATCATACTTCCTCTTCGACCAGAACGGAACACTCCTCGAAGGTGTCAATGCCGACCCACTCGACCTTGACGGTCTTGAAAGATTGATAAACAGATTGACAAACAAATGATAATCATTATGAGGCACCAAATAACATTAAGTTATAAGGTGCCTTATTTTTTATCTTGACATCCCATTGTTCCTCATAAACCTATCAATTCGCCAGTCATACCTGCCATCAGCAACACTTGTAAGTTCGTCGGCAATTCGTCTGACGGCATTTGTACTGAGATGCCCCAACTCTTTAGCCAGATGCAGCAGCCAGGCACCAATCTTCTGCCATACAGACTTGTCATTAGGCGAAAAGTTCATCATCACCATCTCTATTGCCGTAAGAATAGAATAGCTGGGACGGTTCTGCTATCCGCTGACTCGGATTGGTCGCTGAGGCTGCGACCCTCCTAAGCAGCAAAGAAGTAGGGCGAGGATGTCCGAGCTGATGATTATTCGCACTTGGCGGCTCGGAACCGAAGGTCGGCGGTGCGAAGCGGAAAGTCAAATCCTCGCCCTACAGAGAAACTCTCGTAATGGAGTTATTATAATCTCCTGATTTCGTCAATAGTCAAACCTGTGATTTGGGCGATGGTTTCAAGCAAAAATCATGTTCTCAATGCAGAAAACGTTAAAAAGTGTGTTATTATTTTTTGTGTATTCGGAAATTATTGTAACTTTGCAGTAAATTCCGAATAAAGTCTCATTGACATGCTTTGTTCAACAATAGGTTCTTTATGCCTTGCCAGATGAGGAGAAGCGCAAACAAGAATTAGCATCGTTGAAACGTATTGATGATTCGTTCAAAAAAATAGTCATCGTAAGCGATGATATAGCAACCTACATTGATGACAATGGATTTGTATTCATGGGCTTATTCCAATTTCTAAAGAATAAGGAACTGATGGAATAGGATGACTGGATGCGCTTTTGCTGCAAAATATTTAAGGTGGGTTCTATAAATTACCACCAAGATTTTCTTGATTTTTCTTGTTTTTACGCAAATAATCTTTTACGCTTTGCAGCGTCTTACTATACTAATCGGGGGAGGCAATGCCGACGCCCCTTAGGAGGTAAGGCAGACATAATGACAAAAGAGCGTAACTGCGCTTGTGCTTGACTCATTGAAACTTCGCACCTTTCAAAAATCTACGTCAAGAACAAAGCAATGGTGACGTCCTTTCGGGATGATTATATCCAGACAACTCTTTGGTTATTGGCTATAAGCTTTGACAATATAGTATCTATATGTCAAAGTAAAAGTCAAGGTCAGAGTTAAAGTATATATAATCATATCAGTGGGGCTTCGGCAGACGAGTTCCACTTTTTTTGTGCATATATGTTTCTTTCTTGATTAATTTCAAGAAATCCATGTTTACCTTTTCGCGAAAATTTGTATTAAGGAGTAAACACATTAGTATAAACGTATATGAAACCAAAAATTCTTTTTCTACTACTAGTATTCATTTCCTTGTCGGCAAGTGCCAAAAACAATGGGTGGGACTATGAGATTGCAAGTGCCGGTGTGGCGCGGGCTGACGGCTACTATCTGCTTAGAGTATCGGCTAATGTTGACAACAAGAAGGACATCGGTCTGGACGTGCTGAAGAAATGTGCCATCCACGGCGTGCTGTTCAGGGGTTTCACCGGAGCGAGAGAGTCGGAGAAGCCTCTTGTGGACTCTCCGCAAAAGGAGGAGCAGCATGCTTCATTCTTCAGGAATCTCCTTGAGCAGCAGTATGCAAACTATGCTACTTCCATCGACCAGAACTACCAGACCACGAAGACTGCCAACGGCTATCGTGTCACCGGTGTTATACAGGTGGCAAAGGACCAGCTGAGAGGTCTGCTTGAACAGGAGGGCATAGTGGCTTCCGTAAGGAGTAACGTAAAGAAGCCACTCACGATAATGGTGGTGCCTATGGACCATTGGTGTCAGGATCAGCACCTCTCGCAAGCCATAAAGTCGAACACCCGACGTGCTGGAAGACAAATGATTACGACCTCTCGCACATCGGGAGCACAGCTGGAAAAGTCAAGCATAGACGAACTCAACATGCAAGTAAAGGCAGACATCATCCTATATGTAGATTGGGAGATCATTCAGGTTGGTCCTAAGCATAAGGTGAACTATATGCTGGATGCCATAGATGCCTATACCGACAAGCAGGTGGCAGGCATTCCGCAGGGTACGGGCATGCCAAGTTTCAGCACCGACGCAGGGGCGCTCATTGAGGAAGCTGTCGTAGCAAACATGGATGGCTTCGTAAGCAGACTACAGAACCACTTCCAGGATTGCGTGGAAAGCGGTCGTGAAATAACTCTTGAGATTGGCGTCTTCGAAGGCTCTCCTACAAACCTTGAGACAGAATTCGGCGGCGACGAACTGTCGGAAATCATAAACGACTGGGTGGCAGAGAACACCGTCAACCATCAGGTCAACACTGCGGAAACGTCGGAGACTACAATGCTGTTCACCGGCACTCGCATTCCGATGAGCAAGGAGAACGGCACCGCACTCGATGCCCGAGGCTTCGCGCAGGAGTTAAGGAAGCATCTCCGCAGCAAGTATCAGATAGAATCTAAGGTGTATGACTCAAAGCTCGGTTATGCCCAATTAATAATCGGCGAAAAATAACAGACCATTATGAGAAAATTATTTTTAATTTCATTCTGCATTCTGCAATCTGCATTCTGCATTACATTCGCCCAAACATGCGACATTCCGCTTAGGCCTATCGTAACGCAAGCTACTGACGGCAGTTCGCATCAGCAGGTAATAGGTTACGTTACCAATAAGTTGCGCACTCTGACCGGCAACAACTCTTCCGTAGGCGGCATGGACAACAGCCAGTTTGGCATAGCTATGGCGTACGATGTCATCAACAAGCAGATCGTGGGCGGTGCGCCTACAAAGATAATCTATGACGTAAACGTCTCCCTCTATATCGTTGACCTCAAAGGGCAAAAGGTTTATGCCTCGTATGCCAAGGAAGTGAAGGGCATCGGCAACAATGAGACGAAAGCCCTCATCAACACCTTCCAGAAACTGAACACGAACAACCGCGAGATAAAGGCGTTCATCGAAAACGGCAAGCGGAAGATCATAGAGTACTACGACCAAAACTACCCTAACATCATCACGAGCGCACAGACGATGGCGGCAATGAAGAACTTTGATGCAGCCATATATACATTAATGTCTATTCCCGAATGTTGCAGGGGGTATGAGAGAGCACTCAGCGAACTGAAAACCGTCTATAAGAAGTTCGTTGACCAACATTGCAGCGAGAACATAGCACAGGCTCGTGCAGCATGGCTTGCAGCCCCAAACAGCGAAGGTGCAGCTACGGCAAGCGTGTTCCTTTCGGAGATATACCCTGATGCAGCATGCTACAGTGAAGCAAAGGAACTTGCCAACGAGATAAAGAGTCAGTTAAAGAAGCAGCAGGGCAAGGAGTGGGACTTCATGATGCGCCAATACTCTGATGCCATCTCCCTGCAACAGCAACAGCTCAACGTCATGCGCGACATTCAGGTGGCATACGCAAACTCGCAGCCTAAGACCGAGATCACGAATGTGTTCTGGAGATAGCTCAATAACTTAACAACTTAACAATTCAATAACTTAATAATTCAATAATCAACATTATGAAAAAAATTCTTTTAATGCTAATTGCTGCCGTATTGGGTACAATCGGAGCAAGTGCACAGTTCAAAGTTGGTGACATCTACAACCAAGGCAGTCTTAAGGGGCTTGTCGTGGACGTAGATGCCAGTGGGAAACATGGTCTGATCCTTTCACTCAAGGAGTGTGACAAGGATTGGCTGGCAGATATGTCTTTGGAAATGGAGACAAATGCCTTCTTCGAGGATGACGGTATGAAGAATCTGGAGGCTATTGCCAAGTATGTTTCTGAAAATCATCTGTCATGGGATAAGTTCCCGCTTTTCGCTTGGGCCCGTAGTCTCGGAGACGGTTGGTATATCCCTTCGCGAGGAGAACTGAACACAATCTGGAAGAATCTTAATGGAGGTAACCTTGACTTCAATAAGAAGGGATGTAAGCTCTGGAAGCAACATAACAAAGCAGTAGAAAACGCAGGTGGAGATAGCTTCTTCTGTGCAAATGCAAGTACGGTTGGTGTTTTTAAGATGCTTGCTGGTATGATTTCCTCTACCGAGGCTGAAGGTGGTAAAGTATATACCATCAACACAGAGAAGGGCAAGAACCTTGTAAATCATCCTATGGCAGCACCAAATGTCAAGATTGTGAAGTATCAATTGAAGAAGAATGCACATCGCTCTGAAGGTGACCCTCTTGGCATGAAGCGTGTCCTTCATTTCGATGCACGTGCAGTACATAAATTCTAACTCGGATATGCGTCAAACAATTACAATACTTTTTGTGTGAGTTGCTTCTCTAATCTGTTCTGCACAAGTTAGGGATGTAAAGAAGGGCGATGTGTTACAAGTAAATGGAGTAAAAGGCATTGTCTTTAGCGTTAATGAAGATGGTACCCACGGGCAGATGATGAGCGTTAAGGCGTTTAGGGGGAGGCAAGATTTATATTGTGCAAAGTCCTCTTATCTCAAAGGCGTTTCAATGCTTGACGAGAATGACGGAAAGGCTAATACCAACGAACTTTTTGCCCATGCATCAGCAAAGGGCATCTCACTTGCCAATTACCCTGTTTACAATTGGTGTAAGTCATTGGGTGAAGGATGGTATATTCCTTCCATAAATCAGATTAAAGCATTCGTAAATTACTGGTTAGGCAATACGGATGTGGAAGTTGATTGGGAAGAAGACGGGGATGTGGATGTCAATGCCACAAACGACTTCATGCCGCACTCTAAGGTCGTCAACAACATCTTGCTTGAGGCAGGAGGCATTCCGTTCCTTAATGGAGTGTTTTCATCCACACTTGATTCCAGCAAGAAAGTAGATGTGTTTGAGTACAACAAAGACGATGGCAAGTGGAAGTTCAACAAAGTCAATCCAATGAAGATTGATGCCTTTTGCGTAGGTCGAGCCTTTTACGATTTTTAGTTATGAACAAAAGATTATCACTACTCTATCTATGTCTTTTGGCGGTAACGGGTATTGCCGCCCAAGACGTGTTCAAATATCACAAGTCGTCGATATACTCCATCATGCTCAAGCATGAGAGTCAGGAGTATTGTGAAGAGATGGTCAAGGTGTTTGAGAAGATCCCTGTGCAGGACAACTTCTACGACCTCAACCTCTCAAAGCGAGTGTTCAAGGCTGGAGTACTGGAAGAAAGCGACACCACCAAGGCCAGCAACCAGAAGCCTCACATTGACATGCTTCTCCGCGACAATGCCATCGGGCGAAGACTCGTTGCCAAATGGTTCAACCAGAACAAGCAAGGTTGCTTTAATCCTTATCTCATTCTCCAGCGCGGTTTTTACAACGTGAACGCGTCAGACATCATTGAGGCTCTCTATTCAAGAAAGACTCAGGAAGGCGTAATCTATGATGCCGGAGAGGAACTTATCAGCCAGACATACGTACTTGTAAACGATATCCAGTATGGCGACAAGCGTAGGGGGAAAGAGAAGCGCATGTCAGGCGCACTTGGTTTAGCAGCAATCCCTGTCATTGGTATGGTTGCACTTCCAGTTGCAGGCATCCTAACCAACGATTATGCTGGCTTCAACGTCACTGTAACCTCTTATCTCTATCGTTTGGACTGGACTGAGGACATAGCTAACGGTTTCTACACGGCATATTACACAGACAAGCCTGATGCCGCAAAGAAGGACGCTTTCAAGAACGAGAAATCCCTCTTCACGCTGACTTACATCGGTAGCCAGACCGTGCATAGTTCCAACTCTAACTACAAGGGTGTCAACGATCGTGAGACGCAGATTCGCAAGGTCAGCACTCGCGCCATCGACGAAGCGTTGGCAAAGCTACAGAAAGAGCATCCTGAATTTCGCGTCAGGGCACCGCTCATCAGCAAGAGCCCACTCATAGCCCCTATCGGGCTACGTGAGGAGATGGGCACTGACACACGCTACGAAGTCCTTGAAGTAGGCGAGACAGCCACCAAGCGCACCACCTACAAGCGCGTTGCCGTCATAAAGCCAAAGAAAGGACGCATCTGGGACAACCGCTTCATGGCAGAGTTCGACGACGGCTACAAGCCAATGAGCGGCACCGAGTTTGAACTGGTGTCAGGAAGTGTTCCGAATGACAATAGAATGTTCTTGATAAGGGAAATAGACAATTGAACATTTTAATAACTTAACATTTCAATAACTTAAAACATTTCAAAACATGAAAAAAATCAATCCAGTTCCTTATGCTCGCATTCGTTGCAATGCTGGCATGCGTGTCCCTCACCTCTTGTGGATCAGATGATGAGCCTGAGAAGAAGGTTACGAAAGACTCTTATCGCCTTCGATTGGAAAACATCGACACCAACTGTATGAAAGATGGTAATTTCACAATCACTATCTGTGGTCCCTTAGAAATGACTAGTACAGGACAGCTTGACATTGATTTCGTACAAGCGTCCAGCGACGATGAGGCAGTGTCATTCTTCAACCAGTACATGAACTCCTTCAAGACCAACTGTGTGGATTTCTACAAGCAGGCAGGCTCCCTCAAGGAAGGCGACTATGTGACCTACAAGTTTATCCTGTATAACAGTTCTCATAATGCCATGAAAGACCTTGCAGTTTGCACGTTCACGGTAACAAAGGATGGCATCAAGTAGCGACATGCGATTCATGAAGACCTTCCTCGGAATCTTCCTTGCCCTTGTAGGCATCGGTATGCACGCCCAAACCACCTACGTGGTCTCCGTAGGCATAGCCAACTATCAGCAGATCAACGGACTAAGACTGACAGAACAGGATGTGGCGACATTCAATGAAATAATGTCGCTGCACGACGCACAGATCACGACGCTCACTGGCTCACAGGCAACTCACGCCAATGTGGTGAAGACCATACGCAGCGTGTTCTCGCAAGCAACGCCTCAGGATGCGGTTGTATTCTTCTTCAGCGGTCACGGCTATGAGGGCGGCTTCTGTTGCTACGACATGAGAGCCAACTCACAACTCGGCGGCATGAGTTACCAGGAGAAGCAGATACTCTTCCGCAACTGTAGGGCAGGGCGTAAGATGGTCTTTGCTGATGCTTGCTTCAGCGGTGGGTTAAGCCGACAGCGTACGCAATTGCAGGTGCAAGCCGCGTCAAGCAGCAACGTGATGTTCTTCCTCTCCTCGCAGTTGGACGAGACATCCCTCGAGCTCCCACAGCTCCCCAACGGACTCTTCACCTACTACCTTGCGCAAGGACTTTGCGGAGCAGCCGACTTCGACGGCAACAGGATCATCTCTGCCAACGAGATTGTGAACTATGTCAGCCACAATGTAGCGGACATCGCCAATCGCATTCCCCACAATCAACATCCTACCATCTGGGGGAACTTCGACAGAACGATGCCCATCCTGAAATGGAAATAACTGAAAAATCATTATTTACTAACAAATCATTAAAACTATGAGAAAAATCTTTCTTCTCGCAGTAATGGCAATCACAGCACTTACTGCATCAGCGCAGATTGAAAAAGGTATGCGCTCGGGTTTTACCTTCACCGGTTCTATCAGCAACTATTCTGGCATTGATGACGCCTCAAACTCCATCGGTTTCGGTGGCGGCTACATCATGGAGTACAATCTCAACGAGAACCTCTACATAGGTTCTGGTCTTCAGTTCGGTTTGAGAGGTGCCAAGATGAAGAGTGCTGAATACATGGGTCAGAAAGTTCAACTTGCCGAGGAAAGTGATGTCAGATCCTACAACCTCATCCTTCCGGTAAACATCGGTGGAAGAGTAGCCGTAGCAGACAACACCTACATCTTCGGACAGGCAGGTCCTTACGTTTCTTACGCTGCAAAGACTGGTGGCATTGAGGTTACTCTCGTCGGAGGGAAAAAGGACGAAATCACGTGTAAGGCGTTCGACTTCGGCATCAATGCCAAGGCTGGCGTGGAGTTCAGCAATATCCAGATTTACGGCGGATATGAATATGGTTTGGCTGAAGTATGGAAGAAAGACGGCAAGAACCGCTCCATCGTCTTCGGTGCTGCTTACATGTTCTAATCTCCATATAATTTTTCAATTTATTAACCTTCGCAAGAGTCTGTCTTGCGAAGGTTAATTGTGTTATTTCATCACCGAAAGAATAGCGAGTCGATTGTACTTGTGCTAACGCACCCTCTGGACTCGATTTCGTTATCGCTAATCTGATATCCGTTAATGCGGATTGTAATAAATGGCATCTCGTATGGTATTTGACCGATTTACGTATAAAAACTCCTACGAATACGTCTCAAAAAATGCATTTTTTGAAGCGAAATCCATAGAGATATTCATCGAAAACAATCCTCAACTTAAATGGATACGCCTAAGAATGAAGAATCACGACAATATAAAGTCTGAGAAAAAGCGCATACTGCTTTATGCAATTGATGGTTAGAAATGGGGGAAGAAGGAAATCCTTTTCTTTATCTAACTCTTGTTAACTCTTCACGTGTTGGACTCCTATATAGACCGACGTTTAGGAGGAATGGTTTGCACTCGTCGAGAGTATGAACAGGTGGTTCTACGAAATTTGGGAGTGGCTGTTTGCATAGCGACTTGAAATAAAGCAGGCAACCGTCTTTCCACCATTCATTTGGGCATATAGGTAAAAATAGGTGCAACCATCAATCGATGATTGCACCTACCTTATGATTATAGTGTTGTCTTAGGAATTATTCCTCAACAGCAGCTTGTGCGGCAGCGAGGCGTGCGATTGGCACACGGAATGGAGAGCAAGATGCGTACTTCATGCCGAGCTTAGCGCAGAACTTAACTGAAGAAGGTTCACCACCGTGCTCACCGCAGATACCTGTGCGGATACCTGGACGAACTGCGTTACCCTTCTCGCAAGCCATCTTGATGAGCTGGCCAACACCGTTCTGGTCGAGAACTGCGAATGGATCAGCCTTGAGGATCTTCTTCTCGAGATACTCAGGAACGAATGAAGCAACGTCGCCACGAGAGTAACCGAATGTCATCTGAGTAAGGTCGTTAGTACCGAATGAGAAGTACTCAGCCTCTGTAGCGATGCGGTCTGCTGTGAGACATGCACGTGGGATCTCAATCATTGTACCAACCTCGAACTTGATCTCTACGCCGTACTCTTCGAATACCTCAGCAGCAACCTTCTTGATGATTTCCTTCTGCTGCTTGAGCTCATAGAGGATACCTACGAGTGGAACCATGATTTCTGGGTGTGGATCGTAGCCTTCCTTCTTCAACTCACAAGCTGCAGAGAGGATAGCGCGTGTCTGCATAGCAGTGATCTCAGGGAATGTAACACCAAGACGGCAACCACGGTGACCGAGCATTGGGTTAGCTTCGTCGAGAGCAGCAGCACGCTTCTGGATAACTTCGAGATCTACGCCCATCTGCTCTGCCATTTCCTTCTGGCCAGCAGGGTTCTCCTTGTTAGGAACGAACTCGTTGAGTGGTGGGTCAAGGAGACGGATGTTAACCTGGAGACCATCCATAGCCTTGAGGATTCCGTAGAAGTCAGCCTTCTGGTAAGGGAGGAGCTTAGCGAGAGCGAGCTCACGGTCGGCAACGTTCTCAGCGAGAATCATCTCACGCATAGCCTTGATCTTCTCACCCTCGAAGAACATGTGCTCTGTACGAGTAAGACCGATACCCTTAGCACCGAAGTCGCGTGCCTTCTTAGCGTCAGCAGGAGTATCAGCATTTGTGCGAACTTCCATCTTAGTATATTTGTCGCAGAGGTCCATGAGAGCCTTGAAGTCGCCAGAGAGCTCTGGGTCGATAGTCTTAACCTCACCTGCATATACCTGACCAGTAGTACCGTTGAGAGAGATGTAGTCGCCTTCCTTATATACTACGCCGCCGATTTCTACAGTCTTAGCCTTGTAGTCAACATTGATTTCACCTGCACCTGATACGCAGCACTTACCCATACCACGAGCAACAACGGCAGCGTGAGATGTCATACCGCCACGTGCAGTG
>JAZLKJ010000084.1:0-21835 GCA_045597565.1 Prevotella sp.
TGGCTGAAGTTCTTCGTTGATGGCAAGTTCCTCGCGAGCCATTTCCTTCATGTCAGGATCTGACTCGTTCATGATGATGTCCTTCGCCTCAGCAATGCCGTTGAGACAAGCAACATACTTGTCGCGAAGCTTAATGATATCCTCGAGGTCCTTGTATTCGCGAGTAAGCTTCACATAACGCTGCTGGTCAGCAATGACAGAAGGGTCTGTGATGAGCGTTGAAACTTCCTCGTAGCGACTTTGAAGACCTTCAAGTTTATTCAGTATATTGTTATTCTCCATTAATTAATTCCAGCTAATTTTCTTAACCATTTATATTTGAGAGTGACAACTTTGTATGTTATCAATACCCATCCAATAAGACCAAGTACTCTCATTACATTATATACAGTAGGCAATGTTTCCCAATAATCAAACGTTATCTTTAATGCAATCAAAAAGAGAGACATGCAGATTAAGCCTGAAAAGGAAACCACAATTTTTCTTCTCATACTTATCTTAATACTCAAACACTCCGTTCTCGGAAGTGATTGTGAGGTGCTTGTGATCGCTTTCCTCTATGCGACCGATGATCTGAGCGTCGATGTTGAAAGACTTGCTGATAGCTATGACTTCCTCTGCCTTTTCTGCTGGAAGATAAACCTCAAGACGATGGCCCATGTTGAACACCTTGTACATCTCCTTCCAGTCGGTCTTGCTCTGCTCCTGGATAGTGCGGAAGAGTGGTGGGATAGGGAAGAGGTTGTCCTTGATGACGTGGCAGTTGTCGCCAACGAAATGAAGAACCTTTGTCTGTGCACCACCAGAGCAATGTACCATACCGTGGATGTCAGAACGCATTGCGTCGAGGAGTTTCTTTACTACAGGAGCGTAGGTACGAGTAGCGGAAAGCACGAGCTTGCCAGCATCGAGTGGCGAACCTTCAACAGCGTCTGTAAGCTTCAAGCCGCCTGAGTAAACGAGATCCTCTGGAACTTCGCCGTCGAAGCTCTCTGGATATTTCTCAGCGAGATACTTTGAGAATACATCATGGCGAGCGGAAGTAAGACCGTTGCTACCCATACCGCCGTTGTATTCCTTCTCGTATGTAGCCTGGCCGTAAGAAGCGAGACCTACAATGACGTCGGCAGGCTGGATGTTTGCATTGTCAACAACATCGCTGCGCTTCATACGGCAAGTGACAGTAGAGTCAACGATGATAGTGCGAACGAGGTCGCCAACGTCAGCAGTCTCACCGCCAGTAGCATAAACGCCAACGCCCATCTCGCGAAGTTCTGCGAGGAGTTCGTCAGTGCCGTTGATGATGGCAGAGATAACCTCTCCTGGCACCTTAAGCTTGTTGCGACCAATGGTGCTTGATACGAGGATGTTGTCTGTAGCACCAACGCAAAGGAGGTCATCAATGTTCATGATGAGAGCGTCCTGTGCGATGCCTTTCCAAACGGAAAGATCGCCAGTCTCTTTCCAGTAAAGGTAAGCGAGTGACGACTTTGTGCCAGCACCGTCGGCGTGCATTATGTTGCAATACTCAGGATCTCCGCCAAGAATATCTGGGATAATCTTGCAGAAAGCCTTTGGATAAAGACCTTTGTCGATGTTCTTGATAGCGTTGTGAACATCTTCTTTCGCAGCCGATACGCCGCGAAGCATATATCTATTTGTACTCATTTTCTTTATTTTAGACCGAAGTGGACGCTTCGGGAACTGTGGCTTATTTTCTTATTCCATTCCAGAACTCCCAACTTGCGAAGGCTTGGAGGAGAAGCATTTCAAGGCCGTTCTTGGTTTTTGCTCCATACTTTGCTCCGTTCTTCATGAAGAGTGTCTGGTCAGGATTGTATATGAGGTCGTAGAGGATGTTGTGGTTGTCCATAGCTTCGTAAGGTAGGTTTGGACATTCGTCAACGTGAGGGTACATGCCGCAAGGCGTGCAGTTTACGATGACGTTGTATTCCTTAATGACCTCAGGTGTAATAGATTCGTATTGGATAGTGCCAGGACGTTGGTAACGGCTGACATAAACAGGTTCAATGCCTAACTGCTGAAGACCATAGAAAATAGCCTTTGACGCTCCGCCAGTTCCTAAAACAAGAGCCTTCTTATGGTAAGGCATTAGCATTGGCTTGATACTTTCTGTAAAACCTATGACATCGCTGTTGTAACCTGTTAATATAGTTTTGTTTTTGTTGCTTTCAACCTTAATTACATTTACAGCACCAATGGCGCGAGCCTCTGAACTTACATGGTCAAGAAACTGCATGACCTTCTCCTTGTATGGAATCGTTACATTGAGTCCTTTGAGCTCAGGATTCATTGCGAGGATTTCAAGAAAATCGTCAATAGACGAAATCTCGAAATTGATGTACTCTGCATCAATGTTCTCATTCTCAAATTTCTCGTTGAAGTAACCGATTGAGAATGAATGTCCTAAAGGATAACCTATAAGTCCGTATTTGTCCATAGTGTTTATTTTTAGACCAGCGTTAACGCCGGAACTGTGGCTTTTGAAACCGAAAGCAAAACTTTCGGGAACTGTGGTTGATTATTTCTCGATGACATAAAGCGTACAGATGCCGAATGTTAGGCGTTTGAAAGTGACTTTTGAGAAGCCTGCCTTTTTAACTATTTCAGTCATAACTTCGCCTTGTGGAAAAGCTTCAATGGAATGAACCAGATAGTCGTATGAGTTTTTGTCATTGGCTATCATTCTGCCAATCAAAGGAAGTACCGTGTGAGAATAGATTCTGAAGAGTTGTTTCATTGGAAAAAATACAGGTTCTGAGAGTTCCAATATTGCAAACACTCCGTTAGGTCTTAAGACTCGGCGAATTTCCAAAAGTGCAGCGTCAAGCTTCTCGAAGTTTCTGATGCCGAATGAAGTCGTGATGATGTCGAAGCTTTCATCTGCGAAGGTCATCTTTGTAGCATCTTCCTTGCTGAATGAAATTACTTCGCCCAGTTTTTCTTTTGCTACCTTTTCCATTCCAACAGCCATCATTCCTTCAGAGATGTCAACGCCAATAACTGACTTCGGATTCAGTTTCTTTGCTTCAAGTATGGCAAGGTCGCCTGTGCCAGTTGCTATGTCAAGTATGTCAGGGCCATCTTGTTGGTTGTTATTGGGGGTGACTATAAGTCTTTGTGTAAAAGGATGAATGCTTTGTATAAGTTTGTTTCGCCAGTACCGGTCAATACCCAGCGACATGAAATGGTTTATCTTGTCGTATGTTTTGGCTATGCCGTCAAACATGCGGGAAATCTGTTTTCCTTTTTTTTCGTTGCCTCCGAAAGGCAGAACTTTTTCTTGTTGATACATTATCCTTTTATTATGTCACGAAAATTTGGTTGCAAATTTACATTTTTTTTTGGTTATAATGAAAAAATGCGGATTTTTTTTGACTTTTACTTCCGAATGATATGCTTTATGATAATGGGCGAACACAAAGGTTCGCCCAAATATCCTAATTTTTGCTGTTGAAGTTGCTGAGAGCCTCAAAGAATTTGTCGATGTTTTCAAGAGGTGTATGCGGTGGAGTGTCGCATCCGGAAGAGAGCACAAAGTTAGGGAACTTGGCGCATTTCTCAAGGAGTTTCTCTGTGCTACGGTACATCTCTTCAGGAGTAGAATCCTTGAATACAGAGACAGGGTCGAGATTACCCATGCAGAGAATGTCGGCAGGAGTGTCTTGAAGCACGACATCCATATCACATTTGTTGCCAACATGGAGCGCAGTTGCACCCGTTGAAACCATTGCTTCGGTGCAATGGTTAGTGTTTCCGCAATTGTGAAGAACGACGATGAAATAATCATCCTGAACAGCTTCCACGATCTTTTTTACATAGACAGAAGAGAAGGTCTTGCAGTCGTCGTTTGACATTAGTCCGGCAGCAGGTTCTGCCATGACAACACCATTAACGCCAGCAGCCTTCATAGCAAGACAATATTTCAGAATGAAGTCAGTACATTTCTGCAGAAGTTCGTGAGCAGCCTCCGGCTCCTGATATATGAGAATCATGATTTCCGACATGTCGTAAAGTCTGCCGGCAAGCGAGAACGGTCCGATGCAGCCACCGAGGACAGGTCTGTCTGTGATGTGTTCTGCGGCAAGAAGGTTTGCCTTGAGATACTGTGGAACACGACCAGCCTTGAGCGAAGGAACCTTAAGGTTGTGGATGTCGTCAGAATTGTTGAGCATGTGACCGATGATTGCCGGCACTTCGTTTTCCGTGAAGTGCACTTCCGCTCCAAAGGCTTCGGCTTCTGTGGTGAGGTCCATTATCACGGTTGCGGCATGAGTAGGATATTTCTTTGCTAAAGCGCAAACAGCATTAGCATGTATTTCGCCATCACAGCAAGCTTTCCTTACGGAGTCTCCTGTGAGGTCGATGCCAGGATGCGTCATTATAGGCACAGCCTTTATGTCTTTTGCGGCAAGAACTTCGGCTTGCCATTGCTTCATATTAATCTTCATTAGTTTTTGGTATAAGGTGTTTATCTTTTGATCTTGATGTGGAGAGAATGATTCTTCTCCATGTCGATGGCGTATTTCTTCAGAACGCCAGGACCGCAGCTAGAATTACCGACTCCCATCTGAGCGCAGTCGATGTTGAGGTAGATGAAAGGCTCCTCTTTAAGGTCGCAGTCGTGAGTGACTGTTGAGAGCTGCTTAACGGAATAAGGCAGAGCAGAGAAGATGAACGGAGCGGCTTGAGCTTCTACGGTGATAGGAGAAATGGACGCAGCACGAGCGGCGGTTTTTGTTGACGCAGGAGCAATAGAGAGCCATTGTGTTTCGCCGTGGTTACCGCTGTCTTGTGGACGGGCAAAGTGAGTGTACTGTTCTGATATTGTCTGCTTCCAGACTGCCATTGTTGCAGCGGCTGTGCGGTCTGTGTAAGTGTCCATAGGACCGAGACCGTGCCATGTGAGAATGTTCTGCTGGTTCTTGCCTGCGTTAGCAGGAAGCTTGAGAGTTATTCCTAGGCATGGGAGTGGAGGAAGTTTGCCTTCCTGACGGAAATCTGCGGTGAAGTCTATGGTAGAATCCTTCGTTGTCTTTGCTTTATAGCTTACGATAACGCAACCTTCGAGAGCGCAGTAGGCAACGGTTTGAGTGGCTTGTGCAGAGCCGTCGGAGAGGGTTTCAATCTTGAGCGGAGAGATTATTGAATCGCGGAGATTGTCGAGATTGTTCTTTGTCCAGTCTTTTGCTATCCAGTTTCCGAAGCCTTTGTCGTTGTCTGTTGGAGCGCGGAAAAGATGCGGAGTGAGGATAGAGAAGAGAGATTCAAGGGATTCTGACTTTGACTCTGACTTTGACTCTGACTTTGATTGGCGGCTCGGAAATCCTCGCCCTACAATCTTTGCTACAGATGGGTTTTTCGCAGATTCAAGATTAAACTGCTGCCATGTTACGATGTGACCTTTCTTTGCCCAAGGTTTGTCAACAGCAAGTTTCGCATAGGCGTTGAGATAACCGTCTTTTTCGTCTGTTACGAGTTCAAAGTCGGAGAGGTTGACGTGAGCATCGCGAGAGATGAGCTGGAGATCTTTTGCTGAAATTATTTGCGGCTCGGAAATCCTCGCGCTACTAGCAGCAGAGAGAGACGATTTAGACACGATCTCTATAGGCGAATATACCTTCTTCATTTCAAGGTATTTTGCCGTTTCTTCGCGGTCGCTTGTTACGACACCTTTTACGCAGAAGGCCTTCAGGTTCGGCTGGTCGTTGAAGTCACCGCCATAAGCCTTCATGATTTTTCCGTCTTCTCGCAGAACCTTTATCTCTCCGTCAGCCCATTCCCAGATGAAGCCGCCGAGCATACGAGGATGAGAGTAGATTTCGTCCCAATATTCCTTGAAGTTTCCGAGGGCATTACCCAAGGCGTGAGCGTATTCAGATGTGAGGACAGGGCGGAGAGTATGGGCTTCTGACTTCTGGTTGGCTAGTTGCAGAAGTCGTTCCCAGCGAGCATTTTCTGGGCGCTCCATATTGTTATCGGCAACACCAGGGTTAAGATATTCATCCATTGTTCGTGGATAGAAGCGCGAGATTACGTCAACGGTCAAAGGATCATTGCCGTTTTCTCCCTGCGCACCTTCGTAGTGAATAGGTCGGGTAGGGTCGAAGTCGCGGATCCATTGGGAGCATGTGGCGAAGTTTGCGCCATAACCACTTTCGTTTCCAAGGCTCCACATGATGACAGACGGATGGTTTCTGTCGCGAATGACGCAGCACTGAGTGCGGTCAAGCCAAGCGGCAGTCCATTCCGGATCTTGAGCAAGCTTACCGCGCAGACCATGCTCCTCAATGTCCATCTCGTCCATGACATACAGTCCGAGAGAGTCGCAGAGAGCATACCATCTTTCCGTGTTCGGATAATGGCATGTGCGAACGGCGTTTACGTTTCCGCGCTTCATGAGAAGGATGTCGCGAAGCATATCTTCCTCGGTCATAACCTTGCCGAGAGTAGATGAGAACTCATGACGATTGACGCCACGAAGACGAACCTGCTTACCGTTTACGAGCAGCATTCCATCGCTAATCTGAATATTGCGGAAACCAACTTTCTGCTCCAGTTGTTCGATGGTTTCGTTAGTGTCTTTGTTTCGGAGAGAGAGACGGAGGGTGTAGAGATAAGGTGTCTCTGCCGACCAAAGGTGCGGATTGTCCACCTTGAGCGTCATCCATCCCCACTTGCTGTAGCCTCGTTGCGGAGTACGAGCATTGAGGATAGCACCTTTCGCGCTGAGGTTGAGCATGGTGTCAACAGGCGCAGAGAGAGGTTGAGGGTTTATCTGCCTGCCATTGGCATCGAAGAGATCTGCAGTAATGGAGAAATTCGCGCCAGAGCCTTCGAAGGCAGGACAGACGGAAAGGGTAGGGTTGATGGTTAGGAGCCAGGAGCCGAAATTGGCTTGGGAAGGGGATGAGCCGAGATCGGCTTGCGGAGCGGTACGGATGCCGACATCGCTGATGCGGATATTGTCGGTGGCGTAGAGGGAGACTGAGCGATGAAGGCCTGCAAGTCGCCATTGATCCTGATCCTCAAGATAAGAACCGTCAGAATATTTGTAAACCTTCAGTGCGATGAGCATTCTTGATCCGCCCTCTGAAGGAACGATGAATTCAGCTGGTTCCATTGAACCTTGCGAATAGCCTACATATTTTCCGTTTACATACACTTCAACGGCGCTTGCTGCACTGCCTATACGGAGGTGAACAGTCTTGTTCTTCCATGCATCAGGAATGCTTACCCATCGGCGGTAGCAGCCGGTAGGATTCCGCTCAACGAATGCCGTGAACTTTTCCTTCGGTTCTTGTGTAACGTATGGCGGATTAATCTTGAAGGTGTATCCAGAGCTGCTGTAGATAGGTGTTCCGAAGGCTTGCTTTATCTTTCCGTTAGCTGTTTCGAGAGGGAAAGAGTTGCTGCTTCTGTCAAGGAGCATGGCGTTTACCTCCCAGTCGCCCGGAACGGGAAATTCGCACCAATGAGAGTCGTCGAAGTCAGTGCGGAAGAATCCTTCTGGCTGAGCGTCAGGAGTCTTAGTCCAGTTGAATTTCCATAGTCCGTCGAGCGAAATCTCGCGGTCGCCTTTCTTTTCTGCGAAAGGCATGAAGTCGGCACGCGGAGCTTCGCGATGCTGTGAGAGTACGTGCTGGTCTTCCCAAATGTGATACTCTGATTGAGCCAATAAGGTGGTTGGTGCTATGGTTAGTATGGTAGCAACAATTAAATTCTTCATAGGGTTATTATTGTGATTCTAATTGTTTTTTCTATATTCAGAAGGTGACATACCTGTGTTCTGCTTGAAGTTTCGTGCAAAGTATTTTGGATCTGTGAAACCAACAGAGTATGCAACTTCTGAAATGTTCATCTCAGGATTGTGCACAAGCAAGTGGCAAGCACGTGAAATACGCAGGTTCTTAAGGAAATCATTTGGTGAATACCCAAAGATGGTCTTCACCTTTCCGTAAAGTACACTACGACTAATACCGAGAGCTTTTGCAATATCCTCAATAATTAGATCTTCATTTCCAATGTTATCCTCCACGAAAGCCGTAAGCAGTTCTACGAAACGAGCATCGGCTGGAGAGAGTGTTCCCTTGTTTTCTTGCTCATTCTTGTTATTCTCCGCTTTGTTCTCCATTGCGGTTACTTTTGGTAGTTGTTCTTCATTATGCTCAACAGTAATATTGCCGGTAAGTTTGTTTCGCCAAGTTTCCTGCAACATTTTCCTGTTGTGGATAATACTTTCCACGCGCAGCTGCAGATAAGCGATGGAGAATGGCTTTGTGATGTAGTCGTCTGCACCTTGCTGCAAGCCTTCGATACGATAGACATCAGCCGTACGAGCTGAGAGGATGATGATAGGAATATGGCAAATTGCATTGTCTGCCTTTATGCTCTTAATCATTGTAATGCCGTCCATCTCAGGCATCATGATGTCGGTAATAATGAAATCTGGTTGCTTTTCAAGAGCAAGTTTCAAGCCAATCTTTCCGTTTTCTGCTTCTATGATTTTATAATGTGTAGATAGTGCTGTAGAAAGGAAATAACGCAGTTCATCATTATCTTCGACGACGAGAATTGTTATATCGTCAGTTGCATCAAGAGAAGTTTTCTGTATTTCATTATTTTCTTTTTTATCATCTATTTTCGTAGCGTTGTCATCCTCTTTGTCCTGAATGTTCTGAACCTGCCCCATGTCTGCGTTTAGTTGTTGAAGTTTATTCAAATCCAGCGATTTGTCAACAAGTGAAAGCATTCTTTCCGAATTATTTTCCACGAACTGTAGATAGTTTCTTGCTTGGTCAGAAAGTTTTTCAGTCTTGAGAACTTCTGCCACAGGTCCACCTATAAGCGTGAGAGGCGTACGAAGCTGATGGCTGATATTCGTGAAGAATCTTAATTGTCGTTCCTTGATTTCCTTTTCAACACGTGCAGTGTTCCTCAACTTATAAATATAGAACAGAGCGTATAACACGCTCAATGCGATAAAAATGTATAGTATTATCGCCCATGGGGTTTGCCAGAACGTAGGTAAAACCTTTATTTTGATTTCCGTGTTGTTATCCATCCAAATACCCTCGTTGTTGGTTGAGCGTACCTCAAGTGTGAATTCTCCAGACGGAAGATTACTTAGAGGAGCACAGTGCTCTGCGCCAACGAATGTCCATTCGCTGTCTATTTCTTTAATTCGGTAAGCATAACGAACGAGAGTGTTTCCACTGTAGTCAAGAGCGGAGAAAAATATCATAGCATTGTGCTTGTCTGTTGGAAGCGTAATTCCGTCATTACCCAAAAGGGGTGTTATGCTTTCTTCTCCTTGATATTGTATTCCGCTAAAAACAATAGAAGGATTGAAACTACTATTCTCCATGTTTTCCGGGCAGAAACTGATGATGCCTCCCATTACTGGTACGAAAATCGTATTGTGGACACGATCATAACAGCTTCTTGCCTCGCTCATTTCAATGTCTTTTCCCCAGTCGTCAGAAGAGAATATGTTGAGTTCCTTTCCTTCTGGTGAGAAGCGACGAATAGTATTTTCTCCTATTGCCCAAACGAAGCCTTTATTGTCTTCTATCATAGAGAAGATGTTTCCTGTTTCGTTTTTGGTTATAATTTCGTTTGTCTCAAGTTTCTGTACACCTCCACCCATTGTGGAAACAAATGTACTCTGGGATTTCTCACAGCATAAGGTTTGTAAGACATCGCGCGCTATTAGCGACTGTTCTTCTTCCGGGTTGTACGATTTTATGTTCAGTTTAATATTCTCTGGTGAAGAGAAATTCTCATTAATGTTAATAATGCCATCTGCCGTTGACATCCAGATAATACCGTCTTTCGTGCAACTGATTCTGCGAATCTTCTGAATGTCGCCTTCTTGTAGAACGAATGCTTTACAGTTGTTTTCGCTATAAAACTTATCGTCCATCTTTAGCATAAAGCCATGTTGGTATGTTCCAAACCACAATCTTCCTTTGGTGTCTTCGGTTATGTCAAAGTAGTTGTCGCTTGCGATACCTTTTGTATTCTCTTTTGTAAGATGTTCGATGTTGAAGGCGTTTATGTCTCCTGTTAGTTTGTAAAGTCCTTCACCTCGAGTTCCAACCCAAATCTCACCTTTCTTGTCGCGATAAATTGAGTAGATGCCTTTGTTTGAGAACCTTGTGATCTTTGATGAAGAAAGATTTTCGGAATATCCCGTTGGATGCAGTTTTCCGTCAGTAGAATAGAAGCCTTTGATAGTTCCGTCAGTTGAGGCAAGTGCGAGGTGTCCTTCCTTTGAACCTATAAGAAGATTGTCGTTGCCCAAATATTCAACAGAGCGCATTTCCACATTATTGACTGTTGGAGTGTAGTGGAAAGAATAGTCATAGAAACTTAATTTATAGAGATTTCGTGACATGGTAAACCACAGATTCTTGCGGCTGTCAGATATTTCTTTTGTAATTTGAATCATAGGAAAAGCAGAGCCTCCTATTGTCCTGAAATCAATTGGTTCAAGTCGTCCTGCCTTTTCATCGTAATAACAGAAAGAACCATTGGACGTATTAAGCCATACAGTAGATTGAAGGTCTTCATGGAAAAGAGGCGATTTACAGATTATCTCTGGCCATGCTTCTGATTGTATGCAAGAAAGTCGTTTTAGAGAATTGCTTTTGCTGTTTATCATGAGTACTTCACCATTCTCAAGAATACTCCAAAGACGCTCTTTGCTGTCAGAGAAGATGTTGGTCAGATTGTCTTCTACAATTCTATTTATTCTGTTGTTAGTATTGCTGATAGAATAAAGACCTGCGTTTGTAGCAAGTATCACATCGCCAGATTTTTGTTGGCAACAGGCATTGATTTTTTCTATTTCCTGAGGAAGAGGCAAATGAGTAAGTGACTTGTTTTCTGCCTTGAACAAGTAAACTCTATCGCTGACGATGATAAAATCCTTCTTTGTTGCAAATATTTCAGCATTTGCAGCCTTATAGTTTTTCTTACCTTTGTAAAGTCGGAATGTTTTCTCGCCGATGATCCACTCTTTGTCATTGACAAGCTTTACGTCCAAACAGACCTCTGCTTCTGTGAGTCCTGTTGGTTCAATATCCATTTTTTCTTGCTCAATTCTCACATTGGTACCGTTCATGCCGAGTATCCATATCACGTCGTTTGGTAGTACAATGATGTTTGATGTCTCGTAACCATGCAAGCCTATTTTTTCCAGTTCTGGTTGAAAGTCAATGAATTTCTGTTCCTTAGCCGAGAGTTTGTAGAGTCGATGGTCGAATGTCGTAATCCAAACGTCGCCGTTGTTTGTAGGTGCAAGCTCATAAAGTCGGTTGCTGGTAAGCACTTGTCCTGCTCCCATAGCATCAATGAAAGAGTTAAATCGGTAGCCGTCGTAGTTGCATAACCCGTTCCACGTAGCTATCCATAACATTCCGTTAGGAGCTATGGCACTGGTGGAAATTGTACTTGACGGCAATCCATCTGCCATTGTGAATGTGCTGAGTTTGCATCCTGGTTGGGCCTGTGCAATGAATGGTAGAATGATGAGGTATATATGTAGAAGTAATTTTTTTAGCATTTCTTGGTATTATTTGAGGGCAAAGTTACGATTATTTTTTATAATAAACAAATAAAGAACCTATTTTTTTCTTGCGTAATTTTAGAAAGAGATTGATTAGCGTCTTCCGTCCGAAAAAACTTTCGGACGGAAGGACACTTTGACAATATTCCTTTTGACATTATGTTAGTAAAATAACATTATCCCTTACACTTTGCTTTTACGTATCTCATTTTCCTTGCAATATAATGTTCGTTCGTGTAAGGCATTCGTAAATATAGAATTGTCGTTAAAATATAACAGCTTGATTATCAGGCAATATTATATCTGCGACATAATAATATTGCCGAAAATTGGGGCATGGCGTGCAAATTTCGGGCTTACTTTCGTATCAAAACTCACTTCGAAACGTATCAAAACTCACTGCGAAGTTATACAAAACTGACTGCGAAATTGAAACGAAGTCCCCTGACTGCGTTAATTAGCGAAAAATGACGTGTTTTGAAGGCTATTTCCAAATTATCTGCCTCGAAATTCGTACAACGTTTGAACTGACATAATGTAAGTAAACGTCGTGTTTTACTTACATTATGTAGGTGCGGTTAAGCGTTAAAAAATTCAGAAAATGCCTTGATGCAGTAAAGATGGTCTATTACGCTTCCTGTTTCGCGAACAGAGTGCATTGCCCAGATTGGATTGCCAATATCAACGCCACGTAGAGGTATTTGAGATGTGAGAATGTTGCCAAGTGTACTGCCACCGGCAACGTCGCTGTGGTTTACGAAGGTCTGACATGGTACGCCTGCCTTCTCGCAGATAGAGCGGAAAACAGCGGCAGAATCTGCATCGGAAGCATATTTCTGCGAGGCGTTGAACTTGATGATTGGTCCTCCGTGCATGACAGGATGGTTTGTCGGGTCATATTTCTCTGCGTAGTTTGGATGGAGAGCGTGGGCGTTGTCAGCGGAAATCATGAATGAATGCTCAACGGCACGATAGAAATTCTCGTCGCTACCAGCAATGCGTTTCAGCATATTGCGAAGAACAGGCGAGTGAGCACCTTGTTTTGTGCCACTGCCGGTTTCCTCATTGTCAAAGATAGCCATCACCTGAGTCTCGTCTGAAATCTCTGAGGCAAGAAGGGCTGCTAGAGCGGCATGTACCATAGAGAGGTCATCAAGACGCCCTGCAGATATAAGATCCTGGTGAAAGCCGACTAGGCAAGCAGGAGTTGTGTCGTAGAGATAGAGGTCGAAGTCGAGGATGTCTTTCTGCTCGATTTTTAGCTCTTTGCAGATAATGTTAATTAGAAGATTCTCGCCTTCAAGGCGATTGTTTACCATGCCAATGATAGGCAGCATGTCTTTCTGCTTGCTAAGTTTCACGCCATCGTTCACCTGACGGTTGAAATGAATGGCGAGGTTTGGAATTGTCAATAAAGGTGTCTTGACGTGGAGAAGTTCTGTCTTAGGCTTCAGGATGTTGTCGCTGCGAAGAATGACACGTCCAGCTATAGAGAGAGGACGATCGAACCAAGTCGAGAGGATTGGTCCGCCATAAACTTCAGTATTTAGTTTTACCATTCCTCCTTCGCATATTATTTCGCTATTAGGCTTTATGCGAAAAGTAGGTGAGTCGCAATGGGCGCAGATGAGTTTGAAACCAGCTTCTTCAACAGGCTTTTTCCCTACTCGGAAAGCATAGACGGACGAGTCGTTTTTCGTGATGAAATAGCATTCGCCGGCTTTCATCTTTGGCCATCTCTCTCCTGCGTCGAGCGGTTTGAAACCTGCTTCTTCTAGAGTTTTTACTATTGTATTTGCTGCCAGGAAGTTTACTGGCGAAGAATCAAGGAATTTTAACAAGTTCTGTATCATGATAGTTTCAAATTAAGCTGTTTTCTTTTGGGAGAAGTTTTGTGCCGCATGCATCGCAGAATTTAGCGTGCTCAAGGTGCTTTGTCTTGCCGCATGAAGGGCAGACATACTTTTTGCGCTTAGCTCGCTCCTTAACCATTTCTGCGCTTACGATACCAGTTGGAATGGCAACTATTGTGTAGCCGATGAGCATCATCATAGAAAGCAGAGTCTTACCGAAACCTGTAGTCGGAGTCGTGTCGCCGTAACCAACGGTTGTCATGGTTACGATGCTGCAGTATATTCCGTCAAGTGCTGTGTTTATCGTAGAATCGCTACCGCTTTCCACAACCCAAAGAATGCAGCCCATGCAGATGTTCAGTATGAAGACGAAGAAGAAAAACACAAGGATTTTGTTCATACTTTTCTGTAGGGATATGAGCAGCTCATGACCTTCTTCAAGGAAGTTGAGCATGCGGAAAACGCGGAAAACGCGGATAATACGGAGCGTTCTCAAACCGACGTTATAGCCGAATGGAATTATACTAAGAAGGTCGATTATTCCAAAGAAGCTAAGTGCGTATTCCTTTGGGTTAGGATGGCTGTAGATTCGCAGAATATACTCGCAGATGAAGAACACCTGAAGGAGCATCTCAAGACCGATGAAGCCATAGTGAATCCAATCGTGTCCGTTGACGTAATTCTGTACTATACTGTCAAAGACAATAAGGAGAACGCTAACAGAAATGAGAACGAGCAGAATGATGTCGAAGCGTTTACCTGCAGGAGTATCCGTGCCGAAGATTATCTGATAGATTTTGTCCTTCAGCTGCTGGTTGGCTTTCAGTTCTTGTATCTTACTTTTGATGGACATGATGTTAGAGTTTTTTCAGGGTTATAATAATTCTTATTCCAGGCAAAGTTCCACGAATGGACAGTATTGGCAAGTTTTTAGGTCGGAGGCTATACTGAATGTTCGCTTGTTAAGCATGTTGTGAAGCACATTATGAAGTTGCTCTTCGTAATCTTGCTTTACAGAACTTATGTCTAGGAGAGGTTCTTTGTTGAGAGTGATTATCGGGTTATACTCAGCGTCCTTGCTGCCTACATCCTTGTTTCTGATATAGTATAGAGCAGGTGCAACAGGCAGATGTTCTGGATTATAATTAGAATTGTCAGATATAGCTATTGAGTAAAGAGACGTCTGACGGTAGTAGCCAGCACCCTCTTTACTATTGTCGAACATGTCTTCTACTTCAAGAAATTTCGGTTCGTCCTTAGTATGATCCGTTCCTGTCTTGTAGTCAACGACGCGGAGAATCTGTTTGCCTTGTCCGTCAGTTACCTTATCAAGACGGTCAACAGCACCTCCGATACGAATGTTCACATCGCCTTCTGGAGTCTCTACTGTGTAGTTCTTATAGTATCTGTTTTCAAGGGATACAATAGAGAATGGAGCACTTTTAATGTCGTTCTTCAACATTCGCTTCATGTACTCTTTGACAATACTTTTCAAGAGTTCTTCCATGCCGTTGCTCTCCATGCTGATATTTTCACCATAGAGTTCTTTCTTCGTCTTTTCGAGAGCTGCGTTTATGTGCGGAACGAGCAGAGCGTCTTTCTTGACATATTCCTCAAGCATGGAAGATGTTATGGTGTTTGTGCCAAACTTACGGTAAAAATCTTCTGCTGCATTATGGAAGAATGTTCCGAAGGCAGCTGCATCCATTGTCTCTTCTTCGTCTTTTTCTTCACGAAGTTTACGGTAATACTGGTAGTAGAACTTCTTTTCGCAACTCATATAGACATTTATAGCAGATGGCGAGATGCCGCCTTTCTTGCGATCTTCTATGTATTGGAGAAGTTCTTCTTCCGTAGATTCACACGGCTGCGGACGCTTTGTGTGAGTTACGAAATCCGTTTGCAGAGAGATTTGCTTTATCTGTTTTGGATTGTTTACAATCAGATTAAGCAAGAAGCGACTCATTTCTCCTGGAGAAGTGTCGCTGCCACTTGCGTTATATACGAGCGTAACATCCTTACAACGCTTCAACAAACGATAGAAATAATATGCAAAGATATTTGTTCTGTCATCGGATGTACTGAGCTCAAAAGCACGCTTGATAGAGTAGGGGATGACGGAGTTTTCGCTTCCGCCTTTAGGAAGTACACCTTCGTTGCAAGAGAGTACTATGACGTGGTCAAAGTCGAGATTTCGCGTCTCAAGCATACCCATAATCTGAATGCCCTTTGCCGGTTCGCCATGGAACGGAATTGTGGCTGTAAGGATGATTTCCTTGTAGAGGCGTGCAAGGGTTAGGACGTCTATGTCAAGGTAATTCTGCTCGTGAAGCGTCTTCAGACGAGTGATGATGTTATAAGTGCGGAAAGTTGCTTCCTGAAGTAGCTGTGAGTTGTGGCTTTCAGGAAGTTTCTTTATTGAAGAAGCAATAGCTGAAATGGCGCTTCCCAAAGCGGAAAGGATATCGGAAACAGAGCGGGGGATGACTGTCGAAACGGACGCTTCGGGAACAGTGGTTACAAGCTTGTGAAGGGGATGGCCTTCAAGGTCTCTGAGATAAGAAAGGCGGTAACGTTGCCCGTCTTTTGTCAAACCTTCGGAGTAAAGCTCCAGAAGCGTGGCAATGTATGAAGCCGGCTGCGTTTCTGCAAGTGGAAAACCTGCGGTAATGTTCACAGGACCAACACCTTCCGGAAGGCTGTAAGTGGCAGAAGGAAGCATGTGCTCGTCGCAAAGAACGATAGCTGTTCGGCGACCGTCGTCAATGCGCTTGTTTTCCTTAAGCCATTTCCCTATGAAACGAGTTTGAAGATCGTCGGTAAGAGCTTGAGCAATTGTTATCATTGCCTCTTTGTTTACCGTGAGAATGCTTGCTTCATCGTCTTTTATCGAGAGCTTGTCTGCAAGAGTAAGAAATAGTTTCTCTTCGCAGCGAAGGCGTTTGTTGAAACCGATTGCGTAGTATTTCTCGTACTTGAAATCTTCGTATTTTACCTTTTCCACAACATCGCGATAGAGCATTCCTTCGTAAGCTATTCCGAGTGAATACAGCTTCTCCCTGAAGTCGCTATAAATGGCGAAGAGATTGTTCCAGAGAGAAACGAATTTCTGCTTCAATTTCGACTCCTTATCTTTCGTAAAAGAGTTGAAATAATGCATCAGAAGTTCTTTCTGTTGCTCTGTGAGATGGTCTATTGAATCCATCTCATGGAGGTTGCTTATGTTGGTGAAAAGCTGTCTTGCATCGGCAAGAGATTTGTCTGCATTATCGAAATCGGCAAGGAGAATCTCGCCCCAAGCATAGAACTTGTCGAGCGATTGGTTCTCGTGGGTAATCTTACAGAAGCTTTTATGCAGAAGACTTACCAATTGAATGTGGTCGGCAAGCAGAAGCTTTGACTGCTGCTGGAAGAATTCTGAGATGGAGTAATACTTCGGAGCGAAGACAGCTTCTCCACCGGCTGCCTCAAGAAGGTAGTCGTTCATCCAAAGCGAAGCACGCTTGTTTGGAAATACCATAGCAATCTTGGCAAGGTTCTTGCCGTGAGAGCTTATGAGGTTATATGCTATTTCTTTTAGGAACATTTTTCTTCTTCTTAGATTTCTTCTATCTTGTCTGTATAAACATACCAGAGGAAGGCTTTAACATTTGGCATACCTATCTGCTGGAGAAGCTCTTTGTATTCGGTAATCTGCTTTTCGTAACTTTCGTGCGGCTTTCCGAACTTGTAGTCAATAACGATTGTTTCCTTACCGTTGGTAATCACTCTGTCAGGTCTTTTTGGACCTTCGTTTGTCAGTATGGAACATTCGTTGAAGACCTGCCACTCTTTAGAGAACCAATGCTTGGCTTGTTCGTTACCTTCTATTCTCTTGCGAATGAGCGCAGATTGTTTGCTGTTTTCTATAACGCCTTCAAATTCAAGTTTCTGCAATACGCCGTCAACATCGTCAACCGTATTTATTTGCGAAAGAACATTATGAAGCAGCAAACCTGTAGAAATGAAGCTGTTATCGTCTTCGTCTTCTTCTTCGCTGGTAGAAGAGATGAAGTCCTTGCTTCGGTTACTTTGCACAAATTCAACTGCTAATTGACTGTTGTGCAAACTTAGGCTGACAGGCTCAACAGGCATCTCAAAGACGTTTTCTGGAGTATCTTCGTTAGACTCTTTTGGGGCATTTTTCTTTTCTTTTATTGCAAACGAACCGAAGTGCTTGGTATAGCCGAAGAAATCTTTTTCGTCTTCTGTCTCAAACTCAATTGTCTGATAAGAGAATGCGTCTTTGTCAAAGTTGTCAAGGCATTCTTCTACGAGAACTGAAATATGACCTGTACCATATTTATCGACTGGAGTATTGGAAATTGCTTCGTCCAGCTTTCGGCTTGTCTGACCATAGAAATAAAGATTCTTTCCAGCACGCGTGAAGGCTACATAGATTAGATTTAGATTATCTATCGTGTTATTGATTATCTCTTGTTCATAATCTTCTGCGAAAATCGTGTTAGCAAGTTCCTTGTTAGTATGGATAAGAGTAAACGGCAGCTGGTTGAAAGGCGGAGTATTTAGTTCAACCCAGATTTTGTTCTTCTTTGTGTTAGACGGCCATCCGCCGTCAGCTACGATGACATTGTCAAACTCAAGACCTTTACTTTTGTGGATAGTCATCATCTGAATGCCGTCGGTTGACTCTGTTTCGATAGCTTTCTCAGAGATTGTTTCGTCCCAATACCTTAGGAAATTTCGAATGGTAGAAGTATTCTTGCTTGCAAAGTCCTTGAGATAGTCGAAGAAGGCGGAAATAAATGCGCTGTCGCCCTTGAATGAAATGATATTGAAGGAGCGGAAAATATCTTCAACAACGTCGAGCAAAGGCTTCTTTGCGTCTATCTTTTCAATGAGAATCTTGCATTCTTCAGCCGACTTCCCAGAGTACTTTTCAATTGTGGCAAGAAGAATCTTGTCTTCCGGATTAAGTAGAAGTCTAAGCGTACATATTATGGCGCAAACAGCTGTAGAAGAGCCAAGTATGAAACTCTCCATGCTGACAACTTTTATCTCAGGATAGTTGTCCATAAACTCCTTTGCCAATTCAGTTAGAATCATATTCCCTCTGCCGAGAATGGCAATATCCTTGGCTTCAACTCCGCGAGAGATAAGCTCTTCAACTTTCTGACAGATCATGCTGTGGCGTTGCTTATAAGCCTTCTCCGAAAGCATGTGAAATTCCACTTCGCCCTTTTCTTCTGTTATGCCTGGCTTAACATTCTGATGAACGTCGCTATAAGCTTTCTGCACATTGCAGATGTTCATAGCCTGGTCGAAGAAAGCGTTGTTGAAGTTTATGATGTTCGCTTCCGAGCGGAAGTTTGTGTCAAGGTTTTCTATCTTCGTGTCAGATTCATTATTGAATTCCTGCTTGATATTGTCAAGAAGTTTCCAGTCGCCATCTCTCCATCGGTAAATGCTCTGCTTTACATCGCCAACAATCATGGAGCCGACTGTTCCGCGAGCTTCCTCAGGGTTGTAGTGGCTCATGGTTTCTTGAAGCAGATTCTTGAAGTTATGCCATTGGAGAGTGCTTGTGTCCTGGAATTCATCTATCATAAGATGGCGCACCTGAGTGCCGATTTTCTCAAAGATAAACGGCGAATCGCTCGTGCCAATCATGTCGGCAAGGAGCTGGTTTGTGCTTGAGAGAAGGAAGCGGTTTGCCTTTTTGTTGCTTGCGTCAACAACTTCCTCAATAGTTCCGAGAAGTTCCAGGTTGTTAAGGTTTATGCGAATCGCTTTGCTTGAATTAATTATTAATGCAAGTTTGTCGTGGAGGGCCAAATAATCGCGAAGAGCAGGAAGAAGAACTTCCGCAATCTTCTGCGTTCCATATTTTTTATTATCGGCTGCTTTCTGCCAATTGTTCTTGTCTTCAGCATATTTTCTTACCTTGGAAGGAATGGAAACAACATCGCCGTTCTCTATGTATTGATACATTTTCCCCAAACCACTTCTGTTGCTGTCTGAGAACTTGCTGATGTCAAAACCTTGCGCTTCAATAACGTTTTTCAGTTTTTGTGCAGCAGAAACTATGTTTTCTGTTGATGTCTTGACAAGATTTTCAAGCATCAGCTTATATTCCTTGAAGACGTTATTGCTCTGCGATTCTTCAAAAAGTGCTTTGTATTCCTTGGAATGGCTCTGGTAGAAATCTGAGAAAATGTTCCTTCCGAAATCCTTAAGTCCGTTGATGACGTTCCAAGTCTTTCCCTCCCTCATGTTCTCCTCGGCAAAATCCTTGATGCGTTTGAAGATGTAGTCAGTTGGTTCAAGGTTGTCGATCAGTTCGTCCACAGCCTTGTTCTTCACTTGCTCGCCGTTAAGTTCAACGTGCATATTTGATACGATGTCAAGCTCTCGCGTCATGTTTTGCAGCACGCGCTGGAAGAATGAATCTATGGTTTCTATACGGAAATGACCGTAGTCGTTGAGTATCAATCCCAAGGCTACAGCAGCATTCTTTCGCACATCACGTTCCTTCATGCCCATCTCCTTCGTGATGCGTTCCATATATCCGGCAGAAGACGACAAACCCTCTCGCAACCCATAAAGTTGCGAAAGGATTCTTATTTTCATTTCCTGAGTAGCTTTCTTCGTGAAAGTTACAGCGAGTATGTTCTTATATTCATCGGGCCTGAGCATTAGCAGTTTGATGTACTCAACCACAAGACGGAAGGTTTTTCCAGCACCTGCTGAGGCACGATAGACAGTAAGAGGAGCTTGTTTTTCTTCTTGTTTCATTAATTTTATTTGAATTCTGTAAACTAATACTTAGAATCTGTAAGTAAGAGTACAAAGTGCCTGATGACGCTTGTGGTTTACATCTACGCTACAAGCAGGAGTATTTCCGTTGACGTTGCAATAAGGAGCAAATTCTCCATCTTTTGCTGAATACTGGTAAGCGAGGTCAAGAGAGAAGTCAGGGCTTACGTTGAAACCAAGACCAGCTGTGAAGCGGTTTGTTGCCTTCCAGTTTGTATAGTCTGTTGTTGAAGAGTAATAGATACCTGGGCTGTCAAGCGTGATGTTCTTGTAAGCATCTTCCTTGTACATCGGAGAAACATAGTTGTAACCTAAGCGAACTGCCACTTCTGGTACAACGCGAATCTCAGCTCCGACCTTGAATGTAGAAACACCCTTGAGCGAACGGTCTGTATGGTCGCACATGTTGTGGTCGTTGTAGGAACTTTCATAATAGTTGTAACGTCCTCCTTCTGCTTCCTTTATTTCGCTCTTTAGAGAAGAATAGTCAGCATAGTTGAACGAAGCACCAACGGCAAGGAATCTGCCGAAAGTTGTACCAGCGCTTATGCCAAACTTCCAAGGTGTGCTGATTTCGTATTCGTAAACCTCACCGTTTGTAAGAACTTTTTTGTTTGAACCGTAGTCAGTATTGTTGAAAATAGTAGTAGTGTTCCTTGTGCGAAGGTCGTACCATGTTGGAGTTTCAATAGATAAACCGAGTCGGAATGGGTTAGCTTCAATAGGACGGAAGATGATACCACCCTTAAGGTTTGCTCCTACACCTGTAATATGGCGGCTGTCTTCAAGTTCTACATTTCCGATATGTTCTGATCCGTTGAGTAGAGTTTCTCTGAAAAGAGAGTTATTCTGGTAGTGAACGTCGGAGATTGTTATACCGAATCCATAGTAGATGCGGTCGTTTGAATTGACAGAAAAGATGATGTCGTAGTTGCCGATATAGCCCTTGTTCTCGCGGCCGAGATAATAGCCACTTGCGCCATAGCATCCGAGGTCGCCACTATTGTCGGCTGTCTGCATGAGAGTGTTTTCGTAGAGGTAGTCAACCTGAGAGTATGCATCATCGCCAAGATAGCTATGATATTTCTCGTATGTTGTAGTGTTCTGCGAACCGTAGTAAGTCTTTCCGTCGTACTGGTAAGGAAGAGTAGAGCCTGTAAGATTGATAATTTGGTTGAAGTTGGTCGACTTGCGGTAGCCGAAACCGAGGTTAAGTTGAGAATCATAATCTTTGATCATAGGCAGAACAACACCTATTTGGTCGAAGTTTACGTTCCCCTTAGAGTCGCCAGAAATGTTTCCTCCGTTTGGCTGCTGAGAGTAACCGAATGTGGCTGATACGCTTGCGCTACGACTAAGACCGAGAGCTGCTGGATTTTCGCCTGCTGCAGAGATGTCAGCTCCGAGAGCTTCCATTGCTCCACCCATGCCCACGTACTTTGCTGTACCGTTAAGATCCTGTGTAGCTATTTCTGCGTCCTGATATGTTTCCTGTGCCATTGCTCCCATGGAAGAGAGCAGAAGGGCTGCTGTCATTATCTTTTTCATAGTTGTATATTTGTTGTGAGTTTTC
>JAZLKJ010000085.1:0-6902 GCA_045597565.1 Prevotella sp.
TAGAGAACGGCACTTCCGTCTTGGGCTGTACCTATAGCGGTACGCTGAATGCAGGCAGTTCTACCGACAGTAATGGCGGTATCGTAGGCTTTGCCAATGCCAACTGCTCAGGTACTATCCAATACTGCTTCTTCAACGGTACGGTCAAGACTACAAGTTCCAGCCCTGTCATTGGCGGTATCTTGGGTTATACCAACGATGAAAGCAAGAACTTCGGTGGTGTGCAGAACTGCTACAGCTGCGGCACGCTCAGTTTTGGTACAAGTGACTACAAGTACGCTAATGCCATCGTAGGCCGTATCCGTGCAAAGTCAAGTACTACCATCAACAACACGTTCCTCTCTGGTACAGCTGCTCGCGCTTGTAACGAAGACTGCGACGAAAAGGTTGATTTTACGAAAAACAAGGCCATCACCATCAGCGTCACCGCTAACACAGGCGGCTCTGTCAGCCAGACCTACATCAACCCAACAAGCACCACAGCCACAAAGCTGCAAGTAGAGGCTACGCCTGAGGAGCATTATCACTTTGAATATTGGAGGGTCACCGCAGATGGTTGGGATCACAACACAAGGTTGGATTTGACGTCAAGCGTAGATCTGACCGATAATGTCAGCATCATTGCCCGCTTTAAAATTGACGAACACCAAATCGTAGTAATCGTAGGCAAAGGTCAAACCAACATGGGTACAGTCAGCGGTGGCGGTACATACGACTACGGCACACAGCTAACCATCACCGCCACACCAAATGAACACTATCACTTCAGTCGTTGGTATCCAGATGACAACACCAATGCTTCGCGCCAGATTACTGTGACAAGATACGCTGAATATTACGCCATATTTGAGCCAGATCAGTATTCCATCACGGTAGCTAGCAACGATGTCAACTATGGTACTGTCAGTGGTGGCGGTACTTTCGATTATAATTCCTCGAAGACCATCACAGCCACACCAAAGACTGGCTACCACTTCGTAAAGTGGAGCGATAACAACACCAATGCTTCGCGCACCATCACGGTAAGCGGCAATGCCACCTACACCGCTTACTTCACGGCACACACCTATGGCGATGCTGTATGGACATGGGCTTCGGATGGCTCGAGTGCATCTGCAAAGATCACCTGTACGGCCTGTGGTAATGTTCTCAGTGGCAATGCGGCAGTTACAAGCAAAGTGAAGACCGCAGCCACCTGTGAGGTAAAAGGAACAACCACCTATACCGCCAAGGTGACTCTCAACGGTACGGAATACACCTCTACCAAGGATGTTGTGGACATCCCTGCCCTCGGTCATGACTACACCGTACAGTCAACTGATGCGGCCTACCAGAAGTTTGCCGCCACCTGCACCACAGACGCAGTCTATTACCACAAGTGCAGCCGTTGTGACAGCAAGGGTTCAACTACCTGGACTAAGACAGGCTCAGCCCTTGGCCACGACATCAATGATAACCAATGTTCAAGATGTGATTTGAAGGCAAAAGCAGTTTATGCCGATGGCACCCTTACATTTTATTTCGACGACGTAGAACACTCAGGTACGACATACTCATTGAATGCAGCTGGAAAAAACCCTGAATGGTACACTCAAAGTAGAAGTGCTATAACAGATGTTGTATTCGATGCAAGTTTTGCTGCTGCACTCCCTACATCTTGCTATGAATGGTTTGATGGCTTAAGAAATTTACGAAGCATCACCGGAATAGAATACCTCAACACCCAAGAGGTGACAGATATGGACTTCATGTTCTTATCTTGCTCTTCCTTACAGTCGCTCAATCTCAGAAGCTTCCACACCGAGAAAGTAACGAGCATGTATTCCATGTTTTCTGGTTGTGGAAGTCTCACTTCGATTGATTTGAGCAGCTTTAATACAGAGAAAGTGGAAGATATGCGGTACTTATTTAAAGAATGTCGCAATCTACAGGAACTCACCATAGGTAACAACTTCACCATAAAACAGAAGACAGAAACTGATGGTATGTGGTGGTTCTGCTACGCCCTTAATACACTTAACCTCAAGTCCCTGCCTTTCCTGGCGGATGGAACCTTCAACACTCAGTTCTCTGGTGACGGCAAGACCGTGAATGTTATCCTCGATGACAATTCGGCAATCTATACCGACGGTACAAACAATCTACCAGCAGCAACCTCGGCAACCTACACCCGCACAGGCATCAAGAACCTGTGGGGAACGGTGGTGTTGCCATTCGAGGTTGGCAATGGCGACGACTATGACCTCTACACGCTCTCTAAGGCTTCGAGCGAGGAACTTACCCTGACAAAGGTTAACGGCACAATTACTGCCGGCACTCCTGCCATCATACGTCTGAAGAATGGTCTCGCTGGAAACTACAACCTTACTATCACAGCAGCAGCCCCAGCCGTTACCACTCAGATGGAAGAAGGCTCTGAGGCCGACGGTCTCCAGTTGGTTGGCGTTTACGAGGCAACTCAGCTTACAGCCAACGACTACTTCATCGCTAACAACAAGTTCTGGCGTGCTGGGGATATGTCCGCTCCCGTAAAGGCAGCACCGTTCCGCGCATACCTCAAGAACACAGGTGCTGGTGCCATGGCAAGTGCTCTCAACATCGCAGTAGAAGATGACAGCGCAACAGCCATCGACGTCCTCAACATGCTGAACGACACCGACGCTCAGTACTACGACCTCAACGGTCGCCGCATCCCGCAGCTCCAGAAGGGCATGAACATCGTGAAGTACGGTAACGGCAAGACGGTGAAGGTTAATATCAAGTAAAGACCCTCCCCATCCCTCCCTTAGGGGGAGGGGGTATGGAGGTGTGGTGCCCTCACCACACCACCCGCCGCAATGGAAACGCCGCAGAACAAATATCCACCTTGGTGCGGTGAGGGCACCGCACCTCCATAATAATTAGCTATACAACAATGAACAAGAAAGAATATACAAAACCGATTATTGAGTTGATAGAGTCAAGCGACTCAGCAATCCTCGCCGGCTCAGTAACTATTCCAGGCGGAAACGCTGGCGACCCTGATACGCCAACACCAGGTGATGGCGGCTTTATCCCTGTTGAATCCAAGCGCCAAGACTTCCGCATCATCGACGATAGCGAAGAGTAATAATCTGTAGGGCGAAGTTTACTGAGCCGCGATTCAGGTTTTCTGCGACCGAAACGACTCAGTAAACTTCGCCCTACAAGCAACGAATAATGATCTAGGGCTGCAACGGTGAATGTGCCGTCGCAGCCCTAGGCTGTTAAGACAAGGTTTATAGCCATAAAAGCACAAATAACGCCCAAATCTTATAAAAAAACATAGATTTGGACATTATTCCCTCTTTTTCTTGCTCTTTTCATTTTGTTTTAGTAATTTTGCACATGAATTAGAAATTGCTAATAAAGATAATTCTATGGATAAATTAATTGGACGTGAACGCGAAATGCGCGAGTTGGATAGAGCTTGTCTGTCGGAACGTTCAGAGCTTATAATCATGTATGGTCGTCGTCGCATTGGCAAAACCTTTCTGGTACGCTCATATTTCCACGATACCTATGATTTCCATTTCGTGGGTGCGCACAATAAGAAGCAGGCCACTCAGTTGTCTAACTTCCGCAAAGCATTGATACGTTATGGATACACCGATGCTCCTGAACTGAAGGATTGGACTCAAGCATTTGACTGTTTGGCGGAATTGATGGAGAAGAATCAATCAAACCGCAAGATTATCTTCATTGACGAAATGCCTTGGATTGACGCAAAGCAGAGCGATTTCCTCAGCTCGTTTGAATATTTCTGGAATGGATGGGTAGCAGAGCGTGATGATATTGTTTTGGTGGCATGTGGTAGTGCAACTTCATGGATGAAGGAGAAACTGGAACAGAATCAAGGTGGCTTGCACAATCGTAAGACGCGTAAGATTTATTTGCGCCCATTCACATTGCATGAGTGTCGGCAATATCTGCTGAATCATGGTATTGATTGGGATGAGTATCAGATAACCCAATGCTATATGGTTATGGGTGGTGTTCCATATTATCTCAGTTTGCTGCGTCCAGAGCTTAGCCTCCCTCAGAACATCGACGAATTGTTTTTTTATCGCAATGCTGATTTGCGTGAGGAGTTTAGTGAACTTTACCCCGCACTCTTTAAGAAGGCAGACCGCTATATCGCAGTGGTACGTTTTCTTGCAACCAATCGTCAGGGATTCCAACGTGGTGACATAGAGAAGGCAACTGGATTTTCTGGAGGCGGCTTGACTAAGATATTGCAAAACTTGGAACGATGTGATTTCATCTCTACCTACAGTCAGTATGGATGTAACAAGAAGATGACTCTCTATCGCTTGTGCGACTTCTACACCATTTTCTATCTGAAGTACGTTGAGAACGACAACTCGCGTGACGAGCAGTATTGGTCACACCATTGTAATGACCGTGGCGTAGAAAGTTGGGAGGGATTTACTTTCGAGCAAGTTTGTTTGGCCCATCTCGAACAAATCAAGCAGGGACTTGGCATTTCCGGAATGGCTACCGAAGCGTCGGCATGGCGTTATGTGGCCAAGAAGGACGAATTAGAAGAGGATACACGTAAGCGAGGAACACAGATTGATCTTGTAATCAAGCGTGCAGACAAGATTGTTCATCTTTGCGAGATGAAATTTGCATCATCGGAGTATTGCATCACGGCAGAATATGCCGATAAACTGCGTTATCGTCAAGGGGTATTCATGAGTGAGAACAAGGTGAAGCATGGAGTTGTCTTCACTTTTGTAACTCCGTATGGGGTTGCCAAGGGAAAATATAGTGGTATGCTTCATAGCGAACTGATGCTCCAAGATTTGTTTCGTCCTAAAGATTAGGACGAAGCGGAATAGTTATTACAATGCTCTGATAGCCAAAAACATAACTTTAAATAATATGATGATATAATGTGTTATTTTTGGCTATAACGTTACAAAAATGTCACCAAATAGCCAGAAAAACAACAAATAACGATAAAGGGCTGCAACGGTGAATGTGCCGTCGCAGCCCTTGGTATTTGCCCATGCAACTATCATTCTGACAGGTACAGTTAGGATGAAGACAATCCCTCTACAAGGAACTTTCTTAGATGAAGGTGGGTTATACCATTGTCATCAGAACGAGTAACAAGTGGAGTCATGGAAATGACATATTTTGGATAGTTATCCTTTATGGCATGTAGATTTCCAAATTCACGATCATGTGTTGCCTGATCCATAATAATGTACGATGCCTGTATATAGATTCGTTCGCCGTTAGGTTTTGTACAAACAAAATCTATTTCGCTCGAAAGCAATTGCCCGACGTTAACCTCATAACCGAGTCGAATAAGATGATTGTAGATGATAATCTCAATCACCTTTTCTATATCTCCTTCACGATTACCTCCGGCAAGTGCATTGCGAATACCATTGTCCTCAAAATAGTATTTGTCGTTGCTCTCAAACAGTCTTTTTCCATGGATGTCAAACCGGTTCACCTTGTGCAGCATGTATGCATCGCAAAGGTACTTGATGTAGTTTATGATAGCAGTAGAGGTTACTGCATCGCCCTGTGAACGCATATATTTGGATATGCTGTTTGCAGAGATTAACTTCCCGGCATTGTCTGCAAGGAACCTTACAAGGTTCTCAAGAAATGCGACATTCCTGATATTGTACCGCAACACGACATCCTTGAGTAATACAGTATGGTAAACGTCCATTTGATATTCACGCACATCCTGTTCGTCAAGTCCCATCTTCAGGAGTCCAGGCAATCCCCCCAGTTGTATGTATTTCACAAGTGTTTCGTCATTGTCGGGAAGCTGGTGAAACTGCATAAACTCGCAGTAGCTCAAAGCCTGAATATAGATTTCCTTATACCTGCCGCCAATCTTTGAACTCAGGTCACTGCTTAACATACTTGAGTTGGAACCTGTGACAATCAATTCCACGTCTGGCTCTTCGTAGTAGCTTCGTACGCTTCGTTCAAATTCTTCTATATCCTGAATCTCATCAATAAGAATATAATTCATTTTAGATGTGTCCCTATGAGCATCGATGAATTCATTCAAATCAACGTATGTCTTTATTGCATCAAATTCCTTTTTCTCCTTGTTTATATATATGATATTATTCCCCTCCGTTTTTTCTATCTTCTCTTTGAATATACGGAGCATGCTGCTTTTGCCAACTCGTCTCTGACCGACAAGAATAATGATGGTATCTTTGCCAAGGTATTTTTCTATCTTGTCCAAATATGACTGTCTAACTATATCTTTCATGTCTTTTATAATTGAAATTTTCTGCAAAATTACAATTTTTATCTTTTATAAAAGACAAAATGGACAATTTTCTTAATTTTATCCACTTTATTTTTGTATATCGTAACATTTGGGGATTCTTCTTTTTTTGCAAAATAAATTTGGGGATTTGTTTTTTTATGTAATTTTGCACCCAGTAAAATAAGTAACATCCAAGTAAAAAATGGGACAAGAACGGATATTCAAACGTAAGATCTACGACAAGATGCTTCAATGGAAGCAAACGAGATCATCGACGATAGCGAAGAGTAATAATACCCATCGGGAAATGGTTACTATTGGGTGCCTATTATAAGAAAAAGCCACGCAACTCGCAAAGGAGAAGCGTGGCTTGTGGTTTATGGTTTAAAACCAAGTATAGTCGGAGAATTAAACGTTCTCAGCGAAGTACTTGATAGTGCGAACCATCTGAGAAGTGTAAGAGTTCTCGTTGTCGTACCAAGAAACAACCTGTACCTGGTAAGTATCCTCGTCGATCTTAGCAACCATTGTCTGAGTTGCGTCGAAGAGAGAACCGTACTTCATACCGATGATATCAGAAGAAACGATCTGATCCTCAGTGTAACCGTAAGACTCAGTCTGAGCAGCC